>PNKW01000026.1 GCA_013822695.1 Erythrobacter sp.
GGCGTCTCTCCTCGCTCACTATGCGTTGGCATGGCTCGCTCGTCGTTCCTTGCGCTGGGCCAAAATCGGCTCCGTCAGGGTGACCCGGATTGGTCGGAAAGTGCTCTCAGGCGCTTGGCTATTCGTGCCGCAGCGCGTCGATCGGGTCGAGCCTCGAAGCGCGGCTTGCGGGGTAGTATCCGAACACGATCCCCATGACGGCCGCGAAAAAGAAGCTCACGATGTTGATCACCGGATCGAACACGAACGGCACGTCGATCGCCGAGGCCAGCCCGATCGACGCGACAAAGCCCAGCGCGATGCCGACCAGCCCGCCCAATGCGCACAGCACCACCGCTTCGGTCAGGAATTGCAGCCGCACCTCGCGCGCCAGCGCCCCGATGGCAAGGCGGATGCCGATCTCGCGGGTACGCTCGGTCACGGAAACGAGCATGATGTTCATGATCCCGATCCCGCCCACCAGCAGGCTGATCGACGCGATCACCGCCACCATTGCGGTTAGCGCGCCGGTCGCCGCGCCCAATGCCTGATTGACCTGCGCGGTGTCGATCACGTTGAAATCGTTGGGCGCCCCGTCTTGGAGCAACCGCCGCTCGCGCAGCAGGCCGACCAGCGCATCCTGTACCGTCTTGGCGGCATAGGACGGATCATACTTGACCACGAAGAAATCGAGATTGTCGTTGCCGCGGAACCGGCGCTGGACGTTCTTGAGTGGCAGGTAGACCGCATCATCGTCATCCGCACCGCCCCCGCCCTGACCGCGCTCCTCGACCAGCCCGATCACCTCGCACGACACATCGCCGACCCGCAGCCGCGCGCCCACCGGGCTGGTGGCCGGCGGGAAGATCGCCTCGCGCACCTTCAGCCCGAGCAGGCAGACGTTCTTGCCGGAGTCCTCCTCGTCGCGGGTGAACAGGCGGCCTTCGTCGATTTTGACCGACTGCGCTTCGAGCAGGGCATTGGTCACCCCCTGGATGCGGGTGTCCCAATCCTGCCCGTTGAAGAAGGCGGTGGCGTTGGCGTTGACCTGGCCGGCGGCAATCTCAACCCCGGCGATCTGCTGGCCGACAGCGCGCACATCGGCCTCGTCGAAGGGGCGAATGGTGCCGCGATCGGTGCGCACCGGGAAGACGATGAAATTGCTCGCGCCGAGCGAGGATATCTCGTCCTGCACCGATGCCGTGACCCCGTTGCCGACGGTGACCATTGTCACCACCGCGGCAACCCCGATGATGATCCCGAGCGTCGTCAGGATCGAGCGCAATATGTGCCGCCGGATTTCACGCAGCGCGAGGAGGATCGAGGTGCCGAGCATCAGGCGGAGACCTCCGAGGGGCGTTCGATCCGCTCCACCAGCCCGTCGCGGAAGCGCACGATGGTGCCGGCATAGGCGGCCATGTCCTCCTCATGCGTGACCATCAGGATGGTGATGCCCTCGCGGTTCAGTCGCTGGAGCAGCAGCATGATCTCGACCGAGCGTTCGCTGTCGAGATTGCCGGTCGGCTCGTCGGCGAGCAGCACGTCGGGCTCCGTCACCAGCGCGCGGGCGATGGCGACGCGCTGCTGCTGACCGCCCGAAAGCTCGGCCGGCGTGTGCTCGGCCCAGGGGACAAGGCCCACCTGATCGAGCGCCCGCATCGCCGCCGCGCGCCGCACCGACTTCTTCTCGCCGCGGTAGAGCAACGGCAGTTCGACATTCTCGAGCGCGGTGGTGCGCGCCAGCAGGTTGAAGCCCTGGAACACGAAGCCGAGGTAGCGCCGCCGCAGCAGGCTGCGCTGGTCGCGGTCGAGCTTCTGCACCTCCACGCCGCGGAACCGGAACACGCCGCCGGTGGGCACGTCGAGGCAGCCGAGGATGTTCATCGTCGTCGACTTGCCCGATCCCGAAGGCCCCATCACTGCCACGAATTCGCCGCGTGTGATGGTGAGATCGACGCCTTTCAGCGCCTGGAACGCTGCCGCCCCGCTCCCGAAGGTCTTGGTAATCCCTTCGAGCTGGATAAGCGGCCCTGCGCTCATTGGCCCCTCATTCACTGGTCTGCCGCCTTGACCCCGGTGACGACCTTCATGCCCGCGTTGAGGCCCTTTCCCCGCACCACGGTCAGTCGCCCGTCGCTGCGGCCCGTTATGACTTCGATTGCCTTCAATGTGCCGTCGGCCTGAAGCACCTGCACCTGCTGGCGGCTGCCTTCGCCGATGGTCGCCTGCTGCTTGCCGTCCTCGAGCCCGATCTGCGGCTGGAACACGCCGCCGCCCTCTTCCTTCTTCTCGTCGGGGCGGAAACGCAGCGCGGCATTGGGCACCAGCAGCGCGGTGCCGGTGTTCTGCGTCTCGATTGTCGCGGTCGCTGTCATCCCCGGGCGCAGCAGGCCATCGGCGTTGCGGACATCGAGCCGCGCTTCGTAACTCACCACCGCATTGCCGGATGCTGCCGAAGCCGACGCGCTGCTGGCACCTGAGGAGCCTTCGACCGTGCTTTTCGAAGCCAGATCGACCCGCTGGAGTGTCGCGGGGAAGCGCTTGCCGGGATAGGCATCGACGGTGAAGGTCGCAGCCTGGCCCGGCTTGACCTGGCCGACATCGGCCTCGTCGATGGCGACCCGCAGCTGCATTTCCGACAGGTCCTCGGCAATCACGAACAGGGTGACGGTGTTGAAGCTGGCGACCACGGTCTGCCCCGGCTCGACCCGGCGGGCGAGCACCACGCCGGTCACCGGCGCACGGATCACGGCGCGGCTCCGGGTGGTGAGGTTGGCCTTCAGGGAGGCTTCCGCCGCCTCGATATTGGCCCGCGCCGAAGCCAGCGTCGCGCGGTCGCGCTGGACGGCGGCCTGCGCCTGCTCAAGCTCGATCTGCGAGGGCACGCGCCCGCCCGAAAGGCGCCGCACTTCTTCGAGCCGCTTCAATTGCACCGTGTCGATATCGAAGGTCGCCTGCGCCTGCCCCAGCGCCGCGCGCGCCGCGCCGACATTGGCGCGGGACTGGGCGATCTGCTGGTCGATGATCTCGGTGTTGATCACCGCGATCACTTGGCCCTTGGTCACCCGGTCGTTGACGTCGACCAGCACCGAATCGAGCGGCCCGGTCACTTCCGCGCCGACTTCGACCTGATTGGTCGGGCGCAGGTTGCCCGTCGCCGTCACCGACAGCGCGAGCGAGGCCTGCGTCACGGGTTCGGTAATGTAGTCCGGCCCGGGTTCTTCGGCGGTGCAGCGCGCGATGATCAGCGCCAGCACGATCAGGATCAGCGCCGGAAGCCAGAACTTCATCCACCTGCGCCAGCGCGGGACCGGCTTGGTGCCGAGGAATTCGTCCACCCCCGGCGCTTCCGCCGCCGGTTTTGTCAGATCGGTCACGCTTGGGGCTCCCCTGGAACTGGATTGATGGCCGCGCCCTCGGGAACGGCCCAACCGCCGCCCATCGCCCGGGCGAGCGTGATGAAGGCCTGTGCCCGCGCGCCTTGTGCGCTGACCAGCGCGGTGCGGGCCGATAGTAGCTGGCTTTCGGTGACGAGCAGGGTCTGGAAATCGATCAGCCCCGCCTGATACTGGCTGCGCGCGAGGATCGCGGCGTTCTGCGCCCCGTCGCTCGCTTCGGTCAACGCGGTGACGCGCGCGTCGCTGGTGTCGAGATCGACTGCCGCGCTTTCGACCTCTTCGAGAGCGGTCAGAATGCTCTGCCGCCAGTCCGCCAGCGAACCATCGGCATTGGCGCGCGCCGCCTCGATCTGCCCGCGCACCCGCCCGCCATCGAAGATCAGCTGCGACAGGCTGGCGATGACGTTGCCGGTGACGATGTCGAACAGGTCGCCCACGTCGTTTCCGCCGGTGCCGATCGTGCCGGTCAGCCGGGCGAGGGGGTAAAGCTGGGCGCGGGCAACGCCGATGCGGGCGAGGCTGGCGGCAAGCCGGGCTTCGGCAGCGCTGACATCGGGGCGGCGGCGCAGCGTGTCGGCAGGCGCAGCGATGGCGACCCTGACGGGCGGCACGGGTACGGGGCGCGGGGCCTCGGCCAGCGCGCGGTAGACCCGGCCCGGCGGCTCGCCGATCAGGGTCGAGATTGCGTTGGCCACCGCGGTGAGGTTGCTTTCGAGCTGCGGGATCGAGGCGGCGGTCTGCGCGCGCTGGGTGCGCGCCTGCTCGACATCGAAGCTGGAAACCAACCCCGCCTGATTGCGCCAGCGCGCGATCTGGAGGTTGTCGTCCTGAATGATCAGCGTCTCGCGGGCGATGACAAGCTGGGCGGCAATGGCGCGGGCGGACACGACCTGGCTCGCCGCCTGCGCGGCAATCACCCGCTGAAGATCGCCGAGCGAATAGCCCGCGGCCTGAAGGTCGCCGCGCGCGGCATCGCGTGATGCATCGATCCGGCCAAACAGATCGGCCTCCCACTGCGCGTTCGCTCCAAGCGAGAGCTGCACCCCGTCACGCGCGAAATCGCCGATATCGCGCTGCGCGCTGCCGCTGCCCGAGACATTCGGCAGGAACTCCGCCTCGGCCTGTCGCAGACCCGCGCGGGCGGCGCGCAGGCGGGCGGCGGCCTGGGCAATATCGAGGTTCTCGCTCCGGGCCTTTGCCACAAGCTCGGCAACCAGCGGGTCATCGAGCATCGTCCAGTAACGATCGAGCGCGACCTCGGTGTCACCGGGAGGGGCCAGCACCCACTGGTCGGGCACCGGCTGGACGCTCGCCATCGGCGGCGGCTCGGCGCGGGTGAGTGCGCATCCCGACAGCACCGGGGCCGCGAGCGCCAGAACCCACGCGGCGGGCCATGCCGGCTTCATGCCATGCCGCCCCGCAGCCGCGTCGCGATGACTGTCACGCTCCAAGTGCTAACCCCTTTTTTGCCCCGGCCGACTTGCGCGGCCTTTGGTCCCGGCGGCGCCAAGAGCCCGAAGCGTGTTCATTTGTTAAAGCGCGATGGCGGCGCGCACAACGCACCTTCGTCGACTGCATTGCGGTTATTGTCGATGAAAATCCGGACTTTGCCAGCCTGCCTGCACAAGTTCTGCACGACAATCACACGGCCCGCACATGCCCGGCACCATCGGCTGCTCACCGGCCAGAGGCAGATCGTCCGGCGAAAACCGGAGAATGCCCATGCCACGTGCCATTGTTCCCCCTGCCTTTTCGCGCTTCCGCTTCCTCGCCAAGCTTGCCGCCACCGCTTCTGTGGTCGTGGCGGGCGATGTCCTGCTCTACGGCTTCGGGGGGGGATCGGTCATCGGCATCTTCGCGCTCGGCTGGCTGGCGGCGCTGGTGATCGCCCGGCCGGCGGTGCGCCGCAGCGTCGCCGGGTGGATCGCGCTCGGCTGCGCGGCGCTCTACGGACTGGTGCTGGTGTTCGATCCGGGCGTTATCGCGAGCGTCCTGTTCCTCGCCGCGATCGGCAGTGCCGCGCTGCTGGTGCGCCATGTCTATGACAATGCCTTGCTGTGGGGACTGAGGCTCGGTTTCCTCGGCCTGCTCGCTCCCATCGGCCCGCCCGCCGACCTGTGGCGCATGCTCCGCCTGCCGGGCCGCAGCGGCGCTTCGAGCGCCAGGACGCTGCTTATGAACCTTGTCCTGCCGCTGGCGGGCGGCGGCGTGTTCCTCTCGCTTTTCGCCAGCGCCAATCCGGTGCTCGGGCAGGCGCTGGACGCGGTCGAGGCACCCGACACCGGCACGCTGATCCTGCATGCCATGCTGTGGGCCGTGATCATCGGCTTCGTCTGGCCGACCCTGCGCCCGCGCTCGCTGCGGCTGAGGGGCGGGGCGTGGAACATGTTCCCGCGCCTGCCCGATCCGCCGGTCACCACCGCGCTCATCACGCTTGGTGTCTTCAACGCGGTGTTCGCGCTCGAGAACGTGCTCGATATCGTCTTCCTGTGGAGCGGTGCGCCGCTGCCGGGGGATATCACCCTGGCCGACTACGCCCATCGCGGCGCCTATACCCTGATCGCGACCGCATTGCTGGCGGGGCTGTTCGTGCTCGTCGTGCTGCGCCCCGGGGCGCGCCATGCGAGCCATCCGTGGGTGCGCGGTCTGGTGCTCGCCTGGGTCGCGCAGAACGTGCTGCTGGTCGCCTCGAGCATGCTGCGGCTGACCGATTACATCGCGGCCTACAAGCTGACCGAGATGCGCATTGCTGCGCTGGTGTGGATGGTGCTGGTTGGCGGCGGGCTGATGCTGATCGGCTGGCGCTTCCTGACGAACAAGAGCGCGGGCTGGCTGATCAACAGCAATGCGATCACTGCAGGACTGGCGCTGACCGGCTTTGCCATCGTCGACACCGGCGCGGTGGCGGCGCGGTGGAACGTCGATCATCCGAGCGAGCTTGTGGCGCTCGACCTGTGCTATCTCGACCGGCTGGACAGCGCCGCGCTGATCCCGCTGATCGAACTGCGCGATAGGGCGGAGAGCCCAGAATTGCGCGAGCGCGCGGTGTTCCTCAGCGCCAAGGCCTTCAATCGCCTCGCCGAACGGCAGGCCGACTGGCAGGCGTGGACCCTGCGCGGCGCATGGCGGCTCGCCAAGGCCGAGGCGATGCTGGCGGAGGATGCCAGTGTGGCTGCCCCGGCCCCGCACGGACGCGGCTGCGGCGGCGACATTCTCCCCCCGCCGCCCCCGCCGCCCCCGCCCCTGTCCTATCCCGAGGACGAGAGCGTGGACGCGGTCGCCCCAACCGCCGATCCCGCATTGACGAAAGGCGAAAACCGGTGATCTTGCGGAGCATGCCCCGCACCGTCCTTGTCGTCGATGACGATCCCCATATCCGCCAGCTGCTGGTCTTCGCGCTCGGCAAGGCAGGGCTCGCCAGCCATGAGGCGGCCGATGGCGAAGAGGCGCTGGCGATGATCGCGGCCTGTCCGCCCGATCTTGTCATCCTCGACATCAACATGCCGCGCATGGACGGGCTCGAGGTGTGCCGCCGGGTGCGGGCGACCAGCAGCGTGCCGATCCTGTTCCTGTCCTCGCGCGATGACGAGATCGACCGGGTGCTGGGGATCGAGCTGGGGGCGGACGACTATGTGGTCAAGCCGTTCTCCCCGCGCGAGGTCGTGGCGCGCACGCAGGCGATCCTGCGCCGCGCGGCCGGCGGCGGTGCCAGCGCCGCCCCGGCCGAGGCGGCGGGCGCGCTCGTCACCCATGGCTGCCTCGCGCTCGACACCGAAAGCTGGCGTGCGCGCTGGGACGGACGCGAGGTAGTGCTGACTGTCACCGAATTCGCCATGCTGCGCGCGCTGGCGGCGCGGCCGGGCAAGGTCTTCTCGCGCGACGAATTGATCGACCGTCTGCACGGCCCGGGCTTTGCCGTGACTGACCGCACCATCGACAGCCACATCCGCAACATCCGCGCGAAGTTCGCGAGCGTTGGCGGGGCGGGGCTGATCGAGACCCGCGCCGGGATCGGCTATGCGCTCGGGCCCTGCACGGGGTCAGGCGCGGGCGACGCGGCGGCGGGATGATCCGCGCGGCGAAGGAATGGCTCAAGGCGCGCTGGCCGCGCCTGTCCTTGCGCACCATCGTCTTCGCGACGCTGTTCACCGTCGCCGCACTGCCGGGGATCGCGGCGATGTTCCTGCGCGTCTACGAGAACACGCTGGTGCGCCAGACCGAAGCGGAGCTGGTCGCGCAAGGGGCGGCGCTTGCGGCAGCGGCAGCGGCAGGGTGGCCCGGCGCGCCGCCTGCTACCTTGCCCGATCCGAGCGACTTGACGCCCGAGGTGCCCACCATCGACCTCAGCAGCACTCCGATCCTGCCCGAGCGCCCCGCGCCCCGATCCGTCGCCGCCGCGCCCGATCCGCAGGCGCGCGACGCCGGAGCGTTGCTCGCCCCGATTGCCGCGCGCACCCGGCAGGTGACGCTCTCGTCGATCATTCTGCTCGACCGGCAGGGCCTGATCGCCACGCAAGGTGAGGCGCTCAGCCATGCCGATCTGCCCGAAGTGCGCGCCGCGCTCGCCGGGCGACCCACGACCGTGCTGCGCCGCAATGGCGAATACCGCGCCGGCTATGATTTCGAGTGGCTCAGCCGCGCCGCCGCCTTGCGCGTCCACCACGCCCGTCCGGTCATCGTAGAGGGCCGCGTCGTCGGCGTGCTGCTGCTCTCGCGCTCGGCCCGCGCGCTGTTCAAGGGGATCTATGCCGACCGCGGCAAGATCGCCTTCGGGATCGTCGCCATTTTCGGCGTGCTGGTGGTGCTTTCGGGC
The DNA here is from genome assembly GCA_013822695.1 of Erythrobacter sp. Lineage (GTDB taxonomy): Bacteria > Pseudomonadota > Alphaproteobacteria > Sphingomonadales > Sphingomonadaceae > Erythrobacter. The sequence continues at coordinate 8,191 of PNKW01000026.1, forward strand.
GTGCTCTCGCGCGGGATCGTGCAACCGGTCGAGGCGCTGGCGCGGGCGAGCCGGGCGCTGGCATCCGGGCGAGAGGAAGACATTCCCGATCCGCCGCGCACCGCCGCGACCGAGATTCAGGCGCTCTATGCCGATTTCGCGCGGATGGCCGAGGCGATCGAGCGCCGCTCGCGCTATCTGCGCGATTTCGCCCATGCGGTGAGCCATGAGTTCAAGACCCCGCTCGCCGCGATCCGCGGGACAATCGAGATCCTCGCCGATCACGGGGAGACCATGGCGCCGGACGAGCGGCGGCGATTCCTCGCCAATGCCGATGCCGATGCCGCGCGGCTGTCGATGCTGACCGCAAGGCTGCTCGAACTGGCGCGGGCGGATCTGGGGGCCAATGATCCTGCGGCGCGGGCCGACCTTGGCGATATCCTGCGGCGGCAGGCCGATGCCTGTGCGGCAGGCTTTGCGGTCGCCGCCGATCTGCCCCCCGGCCTTCCGCCGCTGGCCATGCCCGAAGCCGCGCTTGACGCCATTATCGGCGCGTTGATCGACAATGCACGGCAGGCCGGAGCGAAGCGCATCGCCTTTGCCGCGCAGGCTTTGCCTGCCACGGGCATGGCGTCGATCACCATCGAGGATGACGGCCCCGGCATCGCGCCGGGTGACCGGGCGCGGGTGTTCGAGCCCTTCTTCACCACCCGCCGCGCGAGTGGAGGCAGCGGGCTCGGCCTGCCCATCGTCCTTTCGCTGGTCGCTGCGGCGGGCGGCGCGTTGGCGCTTGCCGAGAGCGATGCGGGCGAGGGCGGCGGCGCGCGCTTCGTGCTCAGGCTGCCGATGGCCGCCCAGTAAGGTGGTTTAGGGTCAACTTTCCGGCGCTCACGTCCCCGCCAAGGACCGGACGCGCCGCTCGCCGAACCACAAGGCGCCGCTCAGGAGCAGCCAGAGCAGGAGGTAGGGCCACCCGGCCGACCTTCGCTCGGGCAGATTGCGCGCCTCTGTGGCGGATTGCTGCACCGCCCAGCCTGCCGTTGCAAGGCTGGTCTCGGCTGCACGGATCGACGCGAAGGCATCGGCGGGAAAGACCGGAAGGGGGAAGGTCTGCTCGCCATCCGACCCGGCCTGGACGATGCGGTGTTCGCCCGGCACCAATGGCCAATAGGCGGCGCATCCGCGCGGCCCCGCCTCAGGGTCGATGGCGAGCGCGACTGCGGCTCCGTCAGGGGCGATCGCCCGCGCGCCGGCGGCAATGCCGCAAATCGCGGTCCGCTCGCCAGCCTGCACCAGCGCGGGGATTTCCGGGCGGAACTGGCTGTCGGGCCGGATGACCGCGCTCAGCGTCTCGCTCCACCACTGCGCGTAGCGATCCTGCTGTCCGCCGAGCACCAGCGCGAAGCTGTTGGCGATCGTCCACACGGCGACGCGCCCCTGTCCGCGCTGCTGCCAGCCTGCGATCATCGCGCCCTCTGCATCGGTCACGGCGGGCACCACGTCGGGCCCGGTGCCCAGCGTCCATCGTTCAAGCTCGGGGGGCGGGTCATCGAGCGTGTCCGCCGCGCCCGCCGCGTCCGGCAGCGGCGGACCGCGCCGGGCCTCCAGCGTCTCGGCATCGGGGGCGAGCGGGGCGAGTGCGACGGGCGCCGTCTCGCCGCCGCCCTCACTGGCAAAGCCGAGGCTGCGCCAGCTTTCGCGCGTGCTGGCCGTGGCAGGGGCGGTCATCCGCACCACCACGCCAAGCCCGCCGCTTATGGCCTGCGCCAGCGCCGCGCGCCCTCCGCCGCCGAGCGCCACGAGCGCTGAATCGTCAAGGATCACGATATCGCTGTCGGCAAGGCTTGCCGCATCGAGCCGCACCCCGTCACCCCCGAGATCGACCCCAGCTCCGGCGTCGAGCCTGCTTCTGAGATCGATCCCTGAATCCTCGGCCCAACGGCGCAGATATTTGTTCTCGGGCGAGGGCGTACCGATCAGCAGTGCGCGCAAGGGCCGCTCCTCGGTGGTGCGCAGCGGCACGGGGGTGTCGGAGACGATCGCCTTGTTGCCTCCGCGCAGCCGCAGGGTGAAGGTGGCGAGGCCGGGGGTGCGGGCCGTGCCGCCGAGCGTGAATTGTCCCGCCGCGCCGATCTCCCGGCTGTCGACCCGCTCGCCGGCCGGATCGAGCAGTTCGGCCGTGCCGCCCTCGACCCCTGCCGCCTCGCCCGCAAGCGTGAACACCGCGCCGGCGGGCGTATCGGCAGGCGGATCGAGCCGGATCAGCCCGCGCGGGGGCGGCAGCGGGGTGAAGGCGGCCGGGAGCCCGGCGGGCAGGTCACGATCCCGCGCGGGTAGCCCGCGCCCGAGGATGCGCAGGCGCTGCACCTGGGCGTGGCGGCGCAGCGCGGTGGCGAGATCGGGAACGCGCTCGGCCCCGGCAATGGCGGGTGCTTCGGGGAGCGCGACCAGCCGCTCGCCCGGGCCGGGGCGGGTGCCGGGAGGCGTCTCGGCGGTGGCGACCAGCAGCGTCTCGCCGCCGAGCGGAATGGCGGGCGGGAACAGCGCGAAGTAGAGGCCGAGCCCGCTTGCGAGCGAAAGCCCTGCGAGCGTCCAGCCCGGCCAGCCGCGCCGCAGCAGCGCGAACCGCACCGCCGCAGCGAGCGCGCCTGCGGCGATCAGCAGCGCGGCGAGGGTCTCCGGCGCGGGCATGTCAGCGCAGTCCCTCGGCATAGCGGCGACCCAGCGCCCCGCCATCGCCGCGGCGGCGGACTTGCGTGGGCGGGCGGGTGAGCACGGTCCACAATGCCCCGCGCAGTTTCTCGCGCAAAGCCCGCGAGCCGGGCTGGCCGCGCAGGGCATCGATCGCCGCGAGCACCCCGAGCGGATCGCGCAGGCGGACGCTGTTGCCGCGCACCCAGGCCTCGAGCCCGGCAAGATCGATCGCTCCGGGCTGGGCGAGCGCGCGCCATGCCGTTGCGGGCACCGCATCCTCGATCACGAAAGGCGTCAGCTGCGCCCCGCCGCCGACCACCCCCACACGCTTGCCTGTCAGCCGCCGCGCCATGTCGATCGGGGGCTGCTGCGATCCGATGCGGGGCAGGTAGATGCGCGTCGCCTGCTGGATGCGCTTGATGTAATCGAGCGCCTTGTTCTCGAACGGCAGCGCGGCCTCGGGCTTGCCGGTGCGCAGGTTGACCTCGGCCTCCCACATGGCGTCGAGCGCGAGCTTGAGCAGCGCGCGGGTATCGGGATCGAGCAGCGTTGCCGCCTCGCTCTCGTCATGGGTATGGCCATATTCGGCGAGTACATTGCCGAGATCGCCGAACACCGGACTTTCGGGCGCTTCGCCGTGGTCGTGGCCGTCGCCGTCGTAATGTTCGGGTTCGGCAGGTTCTTCGCTGTCCGCGGTCGGGAGCGGCGGCTTGGGGATTTCTTCCGCCTCCATCCCCATGAACTGGCCATAGCGCAGGCGCAGCAGGCGTTGATCCACGCCGATGGTGTCGGAGCGGGCGAGGAATTCCTCGGCGCTGAGGCTGCGGCGCTGCCGGATCAGCGCCTCGGTGTCGATGATCACCTGCCGCTGGCTGCGGAAATAGGCGGGCAGCTGCCGCTTGGCCGCAAGGTCGAGCCCTTCGGCCTCGGCGGCTTGGGGCGAGGGCACGCGCAGGATCACGCCGGGGCCGCGCACCGCCTGCGGGCGGGGCGCGCGGGTGTCGGCCACGGTGAGCTGAGCGACCAGATCGCTCCCGGGAACGAGGCCATAGCTGCCGAGCGGCAGGTCGATCACGAACCGGCGGCGGCGCGGATCTCCGGTGCCGCGCACGGTCTGCGTGCGCTCGGCAAAGCGCACGGCCTCGCCCTCACCGATGGCGGTGGTGACGGTGAGCCGGGCGAGGGCATCGACGGCGTAATCGTCGCTCGCCTCGAAGATGATGCGCCAGCTGCGCTGACCGGGGCTCATCGTGGCAAGGCCCGAGGCGGGCTCGACCACGCGCACCAGCGGCGGCCCGTCGATGATGGGCTCGAGACGGTGGGCGGGCAGGGCGGCGCGCAGGCCCTGGGCGGTGACGCGGTAGAGCGAGGGCACGTCGAGCCGCAACGCGCCGCTCCAGCCATCCGCGCCCTGCACCAGCGGCAGGCGCTGGCCGCCGATCAGTTGCACGGCGGCGGACGAAGGCTGCGGTTCGAAGCCGAAGGTCCATTCGATGCGCGAGCCCTGCGGGGCGCGGATGTCGAGCGTGTCGCTGAAGCGCGCGGGCAGGCCGGTATAGGCGGGCGGGACGATCCGCACACGCTGGCCCGTCAGGCGCGGTTCGCCCGGCGAGGCGGCGGGGCTGCCCGCCACCGGGGCGAGCGGGGGCGGGGCGGCGGCCTGCATCTGCCACAGGACGATTCCCGCCAGCGCCGCGATCCCGAGAACCCAGGCCAGCGCAATCCGCCCGCGTGACCAGTCATCGGCGAGACTCGCCGGGTCGAGTGCGGCGATGCGGGCGGCGATGCGCTCGGCCTGAAGCTGCTCGAAGCGGGAACGCGCGCCCGATGCGAAGACCAGCGCGGCGCTGTCTTCAAGGCTTGCCTCGCGGGCGTTGAGGCGGCGCACCAGCCAGTCTGCGTCGAGACGGGCGGTGCAGCGCGCGGCGAGGGCAGCGAGGGCGATGGCGCCGAGAGCGAGCAGCGCCGCGCCCACCGCGGGGCCTGCCAAAGCCCAGCCCAGAGCTGCGAGCACCAGCACCAGCGGGCTCCACACCAGCAAGGTCTCCCCTGCGGCGCGGCGGCGCGCGGGGGCGAGCCATTGCCCGGCGGCGGGCTCGCGGCTCATGCCGCAAACCTCCGGCGGCGGCTTGCCATCAGCCGCTCGGCGAGGAAGGCGAGTGCGATCAGCACCGCCAGCCATGGGGAGAGCGCGCGCGGCGGCAGGGGGTAGGGTGCGGCATCGCCGGTGGGCGCGGCGGCAGCGGCGGCGACGCGTGCCGGGGGCGGGGCGGAGGGCGATACGAGGTCGCGCAAGGCCTCGGCAAAGCCGGGGTCGAGCAGTTCGGGCGCGGTCGCAGGCGCGAGCGGGCGGGTGAAGCGCATCAGCCGCCCTGCACCCAGCGGCCCGCCCTCGACCAGCACTTCGCCGCCCTCGTCTGCCCACAGGGGGGCGCTCGCGGCGGGCATGGCGAGCGAGGCAGAATCCACCACCAGCGCGGTGCCGCCTGCCTCGACCCAGTCGGTCAGGCTTCGGGGGACAGGGCCGGGGCGCAGCCAGATGAGCACCGCACCGCGCGCCGGGAGCGTGTCCCCCGCCTCGGCGGTGAAGCCCGCTGCCCCCTCCCACGCGGCGGCGGCAGCGCGGAAATAGCGCAAGGGCGCGGCGGACGCGCCTCCGGCATGGCGCACCGCGAGCGTCGGTGCCGGGGCGGGCTTGGCTTCAACCGCACCGGAAACGGCAGCGACGGCTTTCCATGTGACCTTGCGGGTGAGGGCGAGCCGTCCGGCATCGACCCCGTCCAGCACCGGCGGGACGAGGATCGTCAGGGGCGCGCCTTGGGGCAGTTCGGCGTCATACTGGCGGATCAGGCTGGAAACGGACGCCTGCGAGGGCGGTTTGCTCTCGCCGAGCGCGGGAAAACCGGGCGCGATCCAGCGCAAGTCAGCCTCCGCCCCCGCAGCCTTGCGCGCCGCCGCCGGATCAACCCCCGGCGCGGCAAGCACACGCGGCGCATCATCTTCCCACCCCAGCACCGCAGGCTGCGCGAGCAGCAGCGCCAGAAGTGCCACCAGCAGCAGCCGCAGCGCGAGCAGCAGCCATTCGTCGAAGCGCAGGCGGCGCTTGGGCCGCGGCAGCGCCTCGAGCCAGCGCATCGCCGCAAAATCGAGCGGCACGTCCTCGTTCCTGCGCCGCAGATGGAGGATCAGCGGCACGATCAGCGCGGCAAGCGCGGCAAGGCCGAGCGGGGCGAGCAGCAAGGGCGTCACGCCGGCAGCGCTCCGCGACCGAAGAAGGCGTGCAGCGGCAGGTCGATCGCCTCGTCGAGCACATGGGCGGTGTGGCGGATGCCGGCGGCATCGAGTCGCTCGCCCAATGCCGCCCGCGCTGCGGCGAAACGGTCGAGGAAGGTCTGGCGCAGCGCCGCCCCGTCGCCGACCAGATCCGCGCCGGTTTCGGGATCGATGAAGCGGTAGCCGCCATCGAAGGGGAAATCCCGCTCCTCGACGGTGAGCATCTGAACGCAGAGCACCTCGCGCCCCGCCTTCGCAAGGCGCTCGATCATGGCGATGCCGCGTTCGTCAAAGCAATCGCTGAGATAGAGCACCAGATCGCGCGCGCTGATGCGTTCCCACAGCGGGGCGAGGCTGGCCGCGTCAGGGAAGGTGCCAGCTGCGCCGAGCCGGGACAGCTCGATCTGCATCCGTTCGAACTGCGCGCGGCCCCGATGCGGGTCGGCTACTGCCAGACCGCCGTCGCGCAAGGCAATCCAGCCGAAGCGGTCGCCCTGCATCAGGGCAAGCTGCGCGGTGCACAGCGCCAGCAGCTTGGCCGCATCCATCCGCGACCTGTCCGGCCGCGCGCGGTCGGCCTGCCCCATCGAGGCGCTCGCGTCGATCAGCACCCAGACCGAAATCGGGCTTTCCTCCTCAGCCTCGCGCACGAAGAACCGGTCGGAACGGGCGAACAGCTTCCAGTCGATCCGGCGCGGCTCGTCCCCCGGCTCGTAGGCGCGGTATTGCGCGAATTCGAGGCCTGCGCCCTTGTTGCGGCTCTGGTGCATGCCGAAGCCGCGGTCGCCCATGTCGCGCCGCGTGCGCAAGCTCAGCCGCTTCAGCCGGCTGCGGATTTCGGGCGGGATGGCGAGCGGCGTGCGCGCCATGGTCAGGCGGCGGGCGGCGGCAGATCGCCAAGCAGCGCGGCGACAATATCGTCGGCGCTCTTGCCCTCGGCCTCGGCAGCGAAGCTCAGCAGCAGGCGGTGGCGCAGCACCGGGGCGGCAAGCACCGCGACATCCTCGCGCGTGGCGGCGAACCGCCCGTGGAGCAGCGCGCGCGCCTTGGCGCACAGCACCAGCGCTTGGCCCGCGCGCGGGCCCGCGCCCCAGCGCACATAGTCGGCCACGGCCGCAGGGGCCGCCGGATCGCCCGGCCGGGTCGCGCGCACCAGCGTGGTGATCCAGCCGAGCAGATCATCGGAGAGATAGACCTCGCGCACATCGGCCTGGAGCGCCAGCGCATCCTCTGCATGCATCACGCAAGGCACCGCTGCGCCCGCGCGGCCGGTGGTCATGGCGAGAATGTCGCGCTCTTCGGCGGCGGTCGGATAGCCGACGCGCACCAGCAGCAGGAAGCGGTCAAGCTGGGCTTCGGGCAGCGGATAGGTGCCCGCCTGCTCCAGCGGGTTCTGGGTCGCCAGCACGAAGAAGGGCTTCGGCAGCTGGTAGGTCTGCCCGCCATAGCTGACGGTCTTTTCCTGCATCGCCTCCAGCAGCGCGGCCTGGGTCTTGGGGGGCGTGCGGTTCAATTCGTCGGCGAGCAGCAGGTTGGTGAATACCGGCCCCTGCTGGAAGCGGAACGAGCGGTGGCCGGTGCCGTGATCCTCTTCGAGCAATTCGGTGCCGAGGATATCGCTCGGCATGAGATCGGGGGTGAACTGCACGCGGCGGAAATCAAGCTTCAGCGCATCGCCCAGCGTACGCACCAGCAGCGTCTTGCCAAGGCCGGGGACGCCTTCGAGCAGGCAGTGACCGCCCGCCAGCAGCCCGATCAGCAATTGTTCGACCACATCGCCCTGCCCGACGACCGCGGTGGCGATGGCGCGTTTCAGATCCGCCAGGCCAGCCATGCGCTGTTCGATTGCCGCAGCATCCGCCGCGCCCTGCTGTGCCACTATGCCAGACCCTTCAATTGCTCAGCGCGTACATGATGATGTTCACCCCGAAGCGGGTGTTGTCTTCCGCCAGGAAGCGCTTGTTGCGCCAATCGTAGTCCCATTCGCAGCCATAGTCCTTGTTGCTGTAGAGCACGCCAAGGCGGCCGTTGATGGTGATGCCCTTGAGGTAATCGTGGATCAGGTCATCGCCCCAGCCGTTGAGTTCGAAGGAGGTTGCAGGCGGGCCGTCGAACTTGAAAAAGCTCGTATAGACCGGGTGGTCGCCCGGCAGCTTCTTCATCGCCGAAGCGCCGAAGATGGTGGCCATCTGCGCCTCGAACGACTTGGCGAAAAGGCCGTCGATATCGTGGTTGCAGTCGTCCACGAACACGAAGCCGCCATTGCGCACATAGCGTTCGAAATTGCGGCGTTCAGCGTCGGAGAATTCGACCGCCTTGTGCCCGACGAGATAGCAGAACGGGGCGGACAGCATCGCCGGATCGGCGAGGGCGACCACCCGTTCCTGCGGATCGACCCGCAAGGTGGTGTAATCGATCATCGAGGTGATGAGATTGGCCGGCATGCGCTGGTCGACATCCCAGTCGCCCGAATTGTACTTGAGGCGGGTGAACCAGAAGTCATAGCCGCCCGCAGCCCGCTGGGCCGCAGCGGGGGCGCCAAGCACCGCGCCCGCCGCCCCGGCCAGCGCTGCGCGCAGGAAGGCGGCGCGGGTCATCGCAGACATGCTCACGATCCCCGCGCCCCTGCTTTCATGCGTCAGACCGCGTCCGACAGCGAGGTGAAGGTGAAGTCGCGGATCTTCATCGGCGGCAGCAGCATCGAGCCTCCCTCGTCCGCCTTCACCCGCACCGAACGGCCCAGCTCATCGATGTTGTTGAGCATGATCACCGGGCTTTCGTTGAAGCGGAAGTTCTTGATCGGATATTTCAGCTGCCCGTTCTCGATGTAGAAGGTGCCATCGCGGGTGAGGCCGGTCAGCAGCACGGTCTGCGGGTCGACCATGCGGATGTACCAGGTGCGGGTCAACAGGATGCCGCGTTCGGTGCCCGCGATCAGTTCGGCGGTCGACTTGGTGCCGCCGTCCATGATCACATTGCCCCAGCCCGCCTTTTCCGGCTTGCCCTGCTTCTGCGACCAGAAGCGCGAATATTCGAGGTTGGCGACCTTGCCGTTCTCGATGATCGGGGTCTTTTCGCGCGGCAGGCCCTCGCCGTCCCACGGCAGCGCCGGGACGAGCGGGTGCCAGGGATCGGTGTAGATATTGACGCGCGGATCCATGATCTGCTCGCCGATCTTGTTGCCGCCGCCCTGCTTGGACAGGAAGCTGCGCCCTTCATCGGCCGAGCGCGCGTCGAAGAAGTTCATCATGAAGCTGATGAGCCCTGCGGCCGCTGCCGGCTCGAGGATGACGGTGTACTTGCCCGGCTCCAGCGCCTGCGCATCCACCGAAGCGGCCGCCTTGCGCATCGCGATCTGCACGTCCTTGCCGGCATCGAATGTCTCGATGTTCTGCACATTGGTGCCGACCCAGCCCGACCCGCGCCCGTCCTCGGTGCGCACGGTGCAGGTGTAATCGGCGATCGTCGACTTCTGGTAGCCGAAATTGCCGTTGGAATTGGCGTGCGCGAAGAAGGTCGCGCCATCTTCGAGGAAGCCTGCGGCCACCAGTCCCTTGTCGCGGCACGGCAGGATCGAGGCTTCGGCAATCCTGGCGCGCGCTTCCGGGGTCAGCGCGGCGGTCGCCTCGCTCCAGGTTTCGGTCGGGCGGTAGGTCTGCGCGGCCACGGCGGGCATGAATTCCGGGTTCTCCGGCGCCAGCTTGGCGAGATCCTCCGCGCGGCGCACCACACGTTCGAGCGAGGCGTCGTCGAACTGGTTGATGGTCGCCGAACCGGTCTTCTTGCCGAACGCGACCTGCACGCCCAGCTCGACATTGGCGACGATCCCCGAGGTGGAGATATCGTTGCGCGCGAACCGCACATTGCCTTCGGTACCGCCGCCAATCGAGGCGCTGCACTCGTCGGCGGTGGAAAAGCCGATGACCTTGTCGAGAATGGCCTTGGCCTGCGCTTCTGTCAGAATGCTCATGTCTTAAGTCTCCTGCGCGCGCTTAACCGAGCGACCGTGCGGTGCTGATGACGTTGATGCCGTCGAACCGGGTGGTCGACGAGCCGTGGCTGACCGCCGAGACCTGGCTCGGCTGGCCCTTGCCGTCGAAGAACGATCCGAACATGCGGTAATCGCTCTCGTCGCAGATGGCCGAACACGCGCCCCAGAATTCGGGGGTGCGCATCTGGTAGGCGACGTCCTCGATCATCGGGCCAAGCTTGCCGCCCTTGATCTCGTAGAACACCGTCCCGCCGAACTGCGCGTTGTAGCGCTGCTGATCGATCGAGAACGACCCGCGCCCGGCGATATAGATGCCGTTGTCGACGCCCGCGATCATGTCTTCCGGGCTCAACTTCTGCTTGCCCGGCGCGAGGCTGACATTGGCCATGCGCTGGAACTGCACGGTCGACCAGCTGTCGGCATAGCAGCAGCCATCGGACTCGCTCTTGCCGAGGATATGCGCCTGATCGCGGATCGTCTGGTAGTCGACCAGGATGCCGTCCTTGACCAGATCCCAGCGCTTGGTCTGCACGCCCTCATCGTCATAGCCGACCGCGCCCAGCGATCCGGGCTGGGTCTTGTCGGCAAAGAGGTTGACGATCTCGCTGCCATATTTGAACTTCGCGTCGCGCTTGTCGATCGTGGCGAAGCTGGTGCCGGCGTAGTTCGCCTCGTAGCCCAGCACGCGGTCAAGCTCGAGCGGGTGGCCGACGCTTTCGTGGATCGTGAGGCCGAGGTGGTTGGGATCGAGCACGAGGTCGTACTTGCCCGGCTTCACCGAAGGCGCCTTCAACTTCGCCTGCGCGTCCCTGGCGGCGGCGATGGCGTCTTCCTTCATGTCGTAGGACTTGCCGTAGGTGGTGAGCCCGTTCGACAGGACGAACTTGTCCTCGCTCCGGCCGTCCATGTATTCATAGCCCAGCCCCATCGGCGCCGACAGCCCCTCGCGCGAGCGGAACTTGCCGGTGGTCGTGTCGACCGCGGTAACGGTGAAGGGCGCCCAGATGCGGTGCACATCCTGATCGATGTAGGACCCGTCGGTCGAGGCGAAATATTTCTGCTCGTTGACGAGGAACAGCAGCGAGTTGACGAAGTTGGCCCCGGCCGAAAGCGCGGCGTCGTTGACGCTCATCAGCAGGTTCACCTTGTCGGCAACCGGCACTTCCATCGCGTTCTTCTGGATCGGGGTGCGCCAGCTGACCTCGCCCACGCCCGGGGTGGGTGCGAGCTTGACCGGCTGGGCGTTGATGCGGGCATTGGCCTTGGCCATCGCGGTGGCCTGCCGGGCTGCCTCGGCGACCGCGTCCTCGGTCATGGTGCCGGTCGCGGCGAAGCCCCACGAGCCGTCAGCGATCACGCGCACGCCGGTGCCGGTCGATTCGGTGTTGACGATGTTTTCGACATTGCGGTCGCGGGTGATGACGAACTGGCGCAAGTACCGCCCGACGCGCACGTCGCAATAGCTCGCCCCGGCCGCCGTCGCTGCGGCGAGCGCGGCATCGGCGAGGCGCTTCTTGACCGCGATATCGATCGCGTCCTGAAGCTGCTCGGCCGCAATCGCCTTGCCGAAGATGGAAGGTGTCAGCGTGGCACCGGCGAAGAAGGTGCTCAGCGCCAGGAAATCCCTTCGGTCCATGTCAATGCTCTCCAAACGGGCCGCCCGCGTCCTTCGGGGCATCCGAAGGCGTTTCGGCCACTGAAATGCCAGGGAGATCGAGCCCGCTGCGGGCCCTACCGGCCGGCCATTCCCCCTGAAGTCGTGTCGTTAGCAGGCCGACATCGCATCGGGCCATGCAGCCGACGAAACGTGACACTTTATCGACGAAGGGGCAACAGGCGGCGATCGCCTGCAACCCGCGCGCCCCTCCCGGGCGCGCGGCTCGCGGACGCGGCGGTGTGGGGCTGGCAGGCGCAGGATCATGGCGCGCCCCAATTCAATAGGCGCGCAAGACCCGCGGCCTTGGCATGGTGCGCGCGAGCCTGCATGGGGCTCCGCGAGACGGCAAAGGGGAGAGTTTACCGACATGGCGATCAGCACCGAAGCGCTCGAAATGGCCGCGCGGGTCGAGGCTTTCGTGCGCGGAACAATCTTCGCCTACGAGCAGGACCCCCGCCGCGACCACCACTGCGCGCCGACCGACGAGCTCGTCATGGAGATGCGCGAACTGGCGCGCGCGGCGGGCGTGCTGACCCCGCATATCCGCGCCGACGGCAGCCACTTCAACCAGCGCGAGACTGCGGTGATCCTCATCAAGTCCGGCCTCACGCCCCTGGGCATGCTCGCCTGCAACACCCAGGCCCCGGACGAGGGCAACATGTACCTGATCGGCAAGGTCGGCAGCCCCGATTTGAAAGAGCGGTTCCTGACCCCGCTGGTCTCGGGCCATGCGCGCTCGGCCTTTTTCATGACCGAGCCCGCCGAACTCAACGGTGCAGGCGCGGACCCCTCGATGATGATCACCACCTGCCGCAAGGACGGCAATCACTGGGTAGTGAGCGGCAAGAAGTGCTTCATTACCGGCGCAGAAGGCGCGAAGGTCGGGATCGTGATGGCGAAGTCCGAGGATCCGGACAGCCACGGCGGGGCCTGCATGTTTCTGGTCGATCTGCCCGATCCGGCGATCCGGATCACCGGCGTCCCCAACACCATCGACAGTTCGATGCCCGGTAGCCACGCCGAGATCACCATCGATAATCTGCGCATCCCCGCCGACCAGATGCTCGGCGACGCTGGGGAGGGGTTCAAATATGCCCAAATCCGCCTTGCGCCTGCGCGCCTCTCGCACTGCATGCGCTGGCTCGGCGGCTGCATCCGCGCGCAGGAGATCGCGACCGACTACGCCAACCGCCGCATGGCCTTCGGCAAGACGCTGATCGACCACGAGGGCGTGGGCTTCATGCTCGCCGAGAACATGATCGACCTGAAGCAGTGCGAGCTGATGATCGATTGGTGCGCAGGCGTGCTCGATACCGGATCGCTCGGCACGGTCGAAAGCTCGATGACCAAGGTCGCCGTGTCCGAGGCGCTGATGCGGGTCGCGGACAAGTGCGTGCAGGTGATGGGCGGGACGGGCGTCACCGACAAGACCATCGTCGAGACGATGTTCCGCGAAATCCGCGCCTTCCGCATCTATGACGGCCCCACCGAAGTCCACAAATGGAGCCTCGCCAAGAAGCTGCGGCGCGACTGGAAGGCGGCGCACGGGGCATAGCGGCGCGGTTGCTTTGTCGCGAAGGCTCGGCAAGAGATGGGCCGCATGAATGTGTCCCAATCCCCAGCCTGGCGCTTCGCGGTAGACCGCGGCGGGACCTTCACCGATGTGGTCGCCACCACGTCTGACGGGAGGCTGGTGACGGCAAAATTGCTCTCCGAAAACCCTGGCCACTATGCCGACGCCGCGAGCGAGGCGGTGCGGCGGTTGATGGCCGAGCATGGGGAGGGGCCGATTGCCGAACTCCGGATCGGCACCACGGTCGCCACCAACGCGCTGCTGGAGCGCAAGGGCGAGCGGCTGGCGCTGGCGATCACGCGCGGCTTTGCGGACGCGCTGAGGATCGGCACACAGGCGCGCCCGCACATCTTTGCGCGCCATATCGTGCTCCCCGAACAGCTCCCTGCGCGCGTGATCGAGATCGACGAGCGGGTGGCGGTGGACGGCAAGGTGCTCCAACCACTCGACGAGGCTGCGGCGCGCACAGCCTTTGCGCAGCTTCGCGACGAGGGCTTCGATGCGCTCGCCATCGTCCTGATGCACGGCTGGCAGCACCGCGACCACGAGGTTCGGCTGGCCGCCATCGCGCGCGGGCTAGGCTTTGCGCAGGTTAGCGTCAGCCACGAGGTCGCGCCCCTGATCCGGCTGATCCCGCGCGGGGATACGACGGTTGTGGACGCCTATCTCTCCCCCGTGCTGCGCCGCTACACCGATCAGCTTGGCGCGAGCCTGCCGCCGACCGGGCGCCTCGCCTTCATGCAATCGAACGGCGGGCTGGCCGAAGTCGGCGCGTTCCGCGGCAAGGACGCGATCCTCTCGGGGCCGGCAGGCGGCGTCGTGGGCATGGTCGCGGCCTGCGAACCGCTGGGCCACAGGCGGCTGATCGGCTTCGACATGGGCGGCACCAGCACCGATGTCGCGCATTACGCGGGCGAGGTTGAACTGACCGGCGACAGCGTGGTGGCGGGCGTCCGGGTCGCCGCGCCGATGATGCAGATCCACACGGTCGCGGCTGGCGGTGGCTCGATCTGCCGCTTCGACGGCGCGCGGTTCCGTGTCGGTCCGGAGAGCGCGGGCGCGGACCCCGGCCCCGCCTGCTACCGCAAGGGCGGACCGCTCACCGTGACCGATTGCAACCTGTTCCTCGGGCGGATCGATCCGGCGTTCTTCCCAGCGGTGTTCGGCCCCGACGGCGTCGCTCCGCTCGACCCCGAGGCCGCGCGCGCGCGGCTGGAGGAGGTCGCCGCGCTGCTGCCCGAACCCAAGCCGCTCGAAGACATCGCCGAGGGCTTCCTCGCCATCGCGGTTCACAACATGGCGGCGGCCATCCGCAAGATTTCGGTCGCGCGGGGGCATGATGTGACGACCTATGCGCTCGCCTGCTTCGGCGGGGCGGGCGGGCAACATGCCTGCCGGGTGGCGGATGCGCTGGGGATGGAGACGGTGCTGGTCCACCCGCTCGCCGGGATGCTCTCGGCCTATGGCATCGGGCTCGCGCCGGTGAAGGCGATCCGCGAGGTCACGCTGATGCGGCATTTGGGCGAGAGTTTCGCCGAGGAACTCGCCGCGCTGGAAGAGCAGGCGCGGGACGATCTGCTGGCGCAAGGCATTGCTGCGAATGCGATCCGCCTCGCCCCCGCCGCCCGCCTGCGCTTTGCCGGGAGCGACAGCCTGCTCGCGATCCCCTGCGACACGCCCGCGACGATGGACGCCGCCTTCCGCGCCCTCCACCGCCAGCGTTTCGGCTATTCCGATGCCGACGCCGCAATCATCGTCGAGGCGCTGAGCGTCGAGGCCTCGGGGCAGACAGGAGGGCTGGCGGCGACCGCCGGCATCCCCGAAACGGCGGCGGAAGTGACCGCGCTGCGTCCCGGCGATTGGCCGGTGATGGCGCGCGCCGGATTGCGGATTGGCGAGGCGGTCGCCGGGCCGCATCTCATTATCGACCCCGGCTCCACCACCGTGGTCGAGGCAGGCTGGCAGGCGCGGCTCGCCGAGGAGGGCAGCCTCGTCCTCACCCGCACCGCCCCGCTCGCCCGCGAACGCGCGGCGGGCACGGCGGTCGATCCCGTCCGGCTCGAGATCTTCAACAACCTCTTCATGGCGATCGCCGAGGAGATGGGCGTGGTGCTGCAATCCACCGCGACCTCGGTGAACATCAAGGAACGGCTCGATTTCTCCTGCGCGCTGTTCGACCGCGCGGGTGCGCTGATCGCCAATGCGCCGCATATCCCGGTGCATCTGGGCAGCATGGGGGACTCGATTGCGCGGGTGATCGAGGCCAGAGCCGCAAGCCGCGATGGGCGGGGCTTCCGGCGCGGGGATGCCTTTGTCCTCAACGACCCCTATCGCGGCGGCACCCACCTGCCCGACATCACGGTGATCGTGCCGGTGTTCTATGGCGCAGATGGCGACGAACCGGACGCCTTCGTCGCCGCGCGCGGGCACCATGCCGATATCGGCGGGATCGCGCCCGGCTCCATGCCGCCCGAAAGCCGCACCATCGCCGAAGAGGGCGTGCTGATCGACAACCTGCTGATGGTCGATGAGGGTCGCTTTCAAGAGGCGGCCTTGCGCGCGGTGCTGGCAGCGGCAGCCTATCCCGCGCGCAATCCCGACCGCAACCTCTCCGACCTGCGCGCGCAGTTGGCCGCCTGCACGCGCGGGGCGGAGCTGCTGGCGGGCGCGGCGCGCGAGCATGGAGCAGAGGTGCTCTCCGCCTATATGGGCCACGTCCTCGCCAATGCCGAGGAAAGCGTGCGCCGGCTGCTGGGTGGATTGGAGGACGGCAGCTTCGTCTATGAGATGGATAACGGCGCGACCGTGAAGGTGGCCATCCGCATTGATCGGGCGGCGCGCTCGGCGGTTTTCGACTTCACCGGCACGAGCGACCAGCTTCCCGACAACTTCAACGCCCCCCGCGCGATCACCCGCGCCGCCGCGCTCTACGTCCTGCGCACGCTGATCGACGATGCGATCCCGATGAACGACGGGTGCCTGAGGCCCGTGACGCTGATCGTGCCCGAAGGCTCGATGCTCAATCCGCATCCCGGCGCGGCGGTGGTGGCGGGGAATGTCGAGACTTCGCAGGTCGTCACCGACGCGCTGTTCGCGGCCACCGGCAGGCTCGCGCCCTCTCAAGGCACCATGAACAACTTCACCTTCGGCAACGAAGCCCACCAATATTACGAAACGATCTGCGGCGGGTCGGGCGCGGGGCCGGACCATCCGGGGACGAGCGCGGTGCAGACCCACATGACGAATTCGCGCCTCACCGATCCCGAGATCCTCGAGACCCGCCTGCCGGTGCGGCTGGAGGAGTTCTCCATTCGTCTTGGCTCCGGGGGCGAGGGGCAGCAGCGCGGTGGCGATGGGGTGGTGCGGCGGGTGACGTTCCTCGAGCCGATGCGCGCGAACATGCTGGCGAACCGCCGCAAGGTGGCACCCAAGGGTCTTGCGGGCGGAGACGATGCGCTCCCCGGCGCAAACTGGGTCGAGCGCGCCGACGGAACCGTCGAAAACCTCGGCGCGACCGGCTCGGCGGCGATGCAGCCGGGTGATACTTTCGTGATCCTGACACCCGGGGGAGGGGGCTTCGGCAAATGAACTACTGGCCGCTGGCGGGCATTGCCATCGTCGTTCTGGGCTTCGCGCTGCGCTTCAATCCGCTGCTGGTGGTGGTCAGCGCGGCGCTGGCGACGGGGCTGCTGGCGGGGCTTGATCTGGTCGCGGTGATCGAGGCGCTCGGCAAGGCCTTCAACGACAACCGCTATATCTCGGTGACGTGGATCATCCTGCCGGTGATCGGATTGCTGGAACGCTACGGCCTCCAGCAACGCGCCCGTGCGGTGATCGAGGGTATGCACGGGGCGACCATGGGCAAGCTGCTGGTCGCCTATCTCGCCTTCCGCCAGATTGCCTCGGCGCTGGGGATGAAGGACATCGGCGGCCACCCGCAGGCCGTCCGCCCGCTGGTCGCGCCAATGGCCGAGGCGGCGGCGGTGAAGACCCACGGCGACCTTGATGATGACGCGCGCGACGAGGTCAAGGCCATGGCCGCCGCGACCGACAATGTCGGCCTGTTCTTCGGCGAGGATATCTTCTTCGCCATCGCCTCAATCCTGCTGATCCAGGGCGTGTTCGAGGCGGCTGGCTATCCGCTCACCCCGCTCGAACTCTCGGTCTGGGCGATCCCCACCGCGCTGGTCGCCTTCGCAATCCATGCGGGCCGCATCCTCGCCTTCGACCGGCGGCTGGGGAGGGTGGGCCGATGATCACTTACGAGTGGCTCTATGTGCTGGCCGGGGTAGCCTTCGCAGTCTGGGCGGCGCTTTCGCTCAAGGACGGGCGCTGGGGCAATGCCGCCTTCTGGGCGCTGCTGGCGCTGAGCTTCCTTGCCGGGAGCCACCTCTCCGACCTTGCGAACGGCGTGCTGGTGCTGGCGCTGGTCGCCATCGCGGGGATGGGCGGTCTCAAGCGCAGCGATCCGCCGACGACCACGCCCGAGGAGCGGCAGGCCCACGCGGCAAGGCTCGGCAACCGCCTGTTCCTCCCCGCGCTGGTGGTGCCGCTGACCGCGGTCGTGGGCACGCTGCTCTACAACTACACGCCGCTGGGCGAGACCGGGCTGTTCGAGGCGCGGCGCGAGACGCTGATCCTGTTCGGCATCGGCGTGCTTGCCGCGCTCGTCGGCGCGATGGTCTGGCAGCGCCCGCCGCTGATGGCTCCCGCGCAGGAGGGCCGCCGCCTGATCGATTCCATCGGCTGGGCGGCGATCCTGCCGCAGATGCTGGCGGCGCTCGGCGCGGTCTTTGCGCTTGCAGGCGTGGGCGATATCATCGGCGGTATCGCGCGCGGGGTGATCCCCGAAGGCAGCGTGTTCCTCACCGTCGTCGTCTTCGCCGCCGGCATGGCGCTGTTCACGATGATCATGGGCAACGCCTTCGCCGCCTTCCCGGTGATGGCGACCGCGATCGGCATCCCGCTGCTGATCCAGCAATATGGCGGCAACCCGGCGGTGATCGGCGCGGTCGGCATGCTGGCAGGGTTTTGCGGCACCTTGCTCACCCCGATGGCGGCGAACTTCAACATCGTGCCCGCCGCGCTGCTTGAGCTGAAAGACCAGAACGCGGTGATCCGCCAGCAGGTGGGCACGGCGGTGCCGCTGTGGGCGTGCAATGTGCTGATCATCTACGTCGGAGCCTTTTGGCTGTGGAGCTGACCGAGGACACCGCCCGGCGCTTCGCCCGCGTGGCGCTCGGCCATGTGGCGCGGGCGTTCCCCTACAAGGACGATCACGTCTTCACCGGGCCCGCAGACCTGCGCCTGCCGCAAGCGGCGCATCCGGTGTTCTTCGGCAGCTTCGACTGGCATTCCTGCGTCCACGGATGGTGGACGCTGCTGACGCTGCGGCGGCTCTACCCTGCCATGCCCGAGGCCGCGCAGATCGCGGCGCTGGCCGAGACGACCTTCACCGAGGAGAAGCTCGCGGCGGAACTCGCCTATCTCGACCGACCCTCGGCCCGGGGCTTCGAGCGGCCTTATGGATGGGGCTGGCTCTTGTATCTCCACCACGAGGCCGCCCGGCATGGCGACGCGGCGTGGGGCGAAAGGCTCGCGCCGCTCGCCCGCGCCTTCGCTGCGCGCTTGCGCGATTACCTCGCCATCCTCACCTATCCGATCACCGTCGGCACGCACGGCAACACCGCCTTCGCGCTGGTGCTGGCGCGGCGCTGGGCGGTGGCGCGCGACCCCGATCTGGTCGTGCTGATCGACGATTGGGCAAGCCGCGCCTTTGCCCACCGCCGCGACTATGCCGGGTGGGAACCGGGCGGGGACGAATTTCTCTCCCCCGTCCTCACCGCCGCCTTGCTGATGAGCGAGACCATGCCCCACCTCGCCTTCGCCCCGTGGTTCGAAGGGCTGGTGGAGGCCAACGGCTGGCTCGCGCGGGAATGCCGCCCGGTCACTGTCTCCGACCGCTCGGACGGCAAGATCGCCCACCTCGACGGGCTCAACCTCAGCCGCGCATGGTGCCTCAAGGATATCGCCCGCGCGTTGGGCCGCGCCGACCCGGACGACCTCTTGCTGCGCCTTGCCGAGCAGCACCTCGCCGCCGCGCTCCCCCATGTCGAGGGCGACTACATGGGCGAACACTGGCTGGCGAGCTTTGCCCTGCTGGCGCTCCTGCGCGAAACCCCTAGCGGAAGACCTTGACGGGGGCGGCAGGTTGACCGCGCGCCGCGCTCTGTTAGCCTCGCGCGCAACAAAACCCCGCAAAGGGGTGCCAACCGGGAGAGAACCTTGCGCCAATTGCAGGGAATGGACGCGTCCTTCGTGGCGCTCGAAACGCGCAACTCGCCGATGCATATCGGCTCGATCCTCATCTACAATCCCGAAACCGCGCCCGGCAGCTTCGTGCGCTTCAAGGACATCCTGCAATTCATCGGCGCGCGCGCGCAATTGAGCCGGACGATGCGCCAGCGGCTGGTGCGGGTGCCGTTCGATCTCGACTATCCCTATTGGGTCGAGGATCCCGACTTCGATCTCGAATATCACGTGCGCCACGTCGCTCTGCCGAGGCCGGGCGACTGGCGGCAGCTGTGCATTCAGGCGGCGCGGATCTTCGCCCGCCCGCTCGATCTTGACCGGCCGCCGTGGGAGTTCACGGTGGTCGAGGGGCTCGACAATGTCCCCGGCGTTGCGCCGGGCAGCTTCGCGATGGTGACCAAGGTTCACCACGCCGCGATCGACGGGATGAGCGGGATCGATCTGATGGAGGCGCTGCACACCCTGCGCCCCGGCGATCCGCCCCCGAACCAGCCCGATACCTGGAAGCCCGAGCGTATCCCCAACCCCATCGAACTGCTCGGCAAGAGCTATTTCAACGCGGTCACCAATCCGCTCAAGCAGCTTGAAGTGGCCGCCAAGGCCGCGCCGGGGCTGGCGAAGGCGATCAAGGGTCTGGTGGTCAAGGACTTCACAGTCAGCGCCGACATGATCGCGCCCAAATCGCGCTTCAACCGCGCGATCTCACCCCACCGCGTGGTCGAGGGGCGCAGCTTCAAGCTCGCCGAGATCAAGGCGATCCGCGCGCTGGCCGAAGGCGCCAAGGTCAACGACGTGTTCCTCGCGATCATCGGCGGGGCGATGCGGCGCTATCTGCTGGCGAAGGACGATCTGCCCAAGAAGACCCTGACCGCCATGGCCCCGATCTCGGTCCGCTCGAGCGGCGAGAAGGGCGACATGGGCAATCAGGTCGCCGCCATGATCGCGCCCTTGGGCACGCATATCGAAGGCCCGGCGGAAAGGCTCGCCTTCGTCTTCTCGCAGACCGCCAACTCCAAGGCGATGTCCGACGCGATCGGCGCGCGCAACATGACCGAGATGAGCAAGGTCTCCCCTGCGCTGTTCATGGCGCTTGGCGCGCAGCTCTATACCCGCCTCGGCCTCGCCAACCGCGGGGTCGCGCCGCCTTTCACCACGGTGGTGACCAACGTGCCCGGCCCGCCGGTGCCGATCCATTTCACCGGCGCGCGGCTCGAAAGCATGATGGGACTGCTGTGCCTCACCGACGGCCTCGGCCTCGGCCACGTGGTGCAATCCTATTGCCATGAGGCCACCATCGCCTTCACGGCCGACCGCGAGCTGCTCCCCGATCCCGATTTCTACGTTTCGTGCATCGAGGACAGTTTCGCCGAGCTGCTGGCTGCTACACAGGCGGTCTCCGCCGCTCCCCCCAAGGCGGCGCCCGCTGCCAAGCCGAAGACCAAACGCCCCACCTCCCCCAAGCGCACACCCGGTGCGGCAAAGCGCGGGGCCAAGCGGGCATGACCGCTCGCAAGCCCGCAACAAGCAAGGATTCCCACATGGCCACAATGGCAGCCGTAGAAGCCGAATTTGACCGTGTGGCGCGTCCGCCGAACCGGTTCTGGACGCTCGCCGAAGGACGCGCGATGTTCGAACTGGGGGCGTTCTACATGTCCCGCCCGCTGCTTGGCAGCCTGCCCAAGGGCGATGGGCACGCGGTGCAGGTGCTGCCCGGCTTCATGGCCACCAACACCTCGACCGTGCCGATGCGGCGGCTGCTCAAGGATCTGGGTTATGACGCCCACGGCTGGGACAGCGGGCGCAATGTCCGGGTCGACAATGCGCTGATTTCGCGGCTGGAGACGCAGCTGGCGCGATTGAACGACACAAGCGGGCGCAAAGTCTCGCTGGTGGGATGGAGCCTTGGCGGCGTGCTGGCGCGCGAGCTGGCCAAGCTGCATCCTGACCGGGTGCGGCTGGTGATCAGCCTTGGCAGCCCGATCTCGGACGACCGCAATCACACCAGCGCCGCGCGCCTGTTCGAACTCCTCAACGGAAAGGAGCCCGAGGCGATGCAGGGCGGACGTTTTCGCGGGCTAGACGAGGCCCCGCCGGTGCCGACCACCTCGATCTTCACCAAGACCGACGGGATCGTCCACTGGCGCGGATCGGTGCAGAAGCCGGCGGCGACGCCGACCGAGAATATCGAGGTCTATGCCAGCCATTGCGGGCTCGGGGTCAACCCATCGGTGATGCTGGCGATTGCGAACCGGCTGGCGCAGGCCGAAGGCACGTGGTCGCCGTTTCGTCCCCCGCTCTTCAGCCAGTTGTTGTTCCCCCGTACCAGCCTCGATTGAGCGGTTCCGCCACTTGCGCGACAGGGACGAGGCGATCGAGGGGCAGCGCCTGCCGATCCTAATGCGCCCGCCCGGGGGCGCTAGCCGACCTCGACTCCCTTCCAGAAGGCGATCCGGTCCCTGATCTCGGCGGCGGCGGGGAGGGGTTCGGGGTAATACCATGCCGCGTCCGGATTGGTCGCCCCGTCCACCACCAGCGAGTGGTAGGAGGCCGTGCCCTTCCACGGGCAGCGGGTCTGCGTGCTGCTCGGGGCGAGGTAGGCAGCATTGACGCTTGCGCGCGGGAAGTAGTGATTGCCCTCGACCACCACGGTCTCCTCGCTCTCGGCGATGACGACGCCGTTCCATTGTGCCTTGACCATGCTTTGCGCCTTGTGCCGTTGCCTGCCGGGCAAGCATAGCAATACCGGCGGGCGGGCGCTTGTCCGAAATGGCGGCGCGGTTGCCGTGGGCTTCTCGCCCGTCGCGTGCCCTCGCCTTCAGGCAAGGATTTCCGGGGAAAGGCGCCGCCCCCGCGCGTATTTCAGACAATTCGCCGCGCCCGGTGCCCGAAAGCGCCGATGGACAAGCTGCGCGCCATCATGTCTAAGACGAGCCGACATGGCACGCCTTGACCCTCCTCTTCCCGATACGGGCACGCTCCATCCGCTCTCCTGGCGCGACTGGGCGACGCCCGAACGCAGCATCTCCAGCGCCCCGCGGCAGATCCGCGGCGCGATCATCCAGCGCTGGGAAAAGAGCGCGCGCCGCATGGTGCAGCCGCCGCTCGATCACCACTACCTCGTCGTTCACATGGGCGGGCCCAAGCGCATCACCCGCCGTCGCCGCACCGAGATGCTGGTGCGCCATGTGGAAGACCGGGCGCTCTCTGCGATCGAGGCGGGCAGCTCCTACAGCTGGATGACCGAAGGGCCGATCGCCTTCGGTCACATCTATCTCGAACCCGGCTATTACGCGCAGACCATCGCCGAGCAGTTCGATTGCGACCCTGACAAGGTCCAGTTCGAAGAGACATTCGGGGAGTTCGACCCGCTGCTCAGTCGCTTGCTGACCGCGCTGGTGCGCGCGTCGGAATATGATGATCTGGCGCTGATGGAGCAGGAATATCAGCTCGAGGCGGCGCTGCACCGATTGTTCGAACGCCAGAATGCGGCGTCCGCGAAGGACAACAAGATCATCATTTCGCCCACCAGCGTGGCGCGGGTGCGCGATTATATCGGCGAGAACCTGCGCGAACCGATCGCGCTCGATGATCTGGCGGGGCTGGCCGGATACAGCCGCTTCCACTTCGCGCGGGGCTTTCGCGCGGCGACGGGCCTGCCGCCCTATGCCTATATCCTGCGCGCGCGGATCGCGCTTGCGTGCCAGCTGCTCGATGAAGCGCGCCTGCCGGTGCAGGCAGTGGGAGACGCGGCAGGCTTCGCCTCGCACCCGCAATTCGCCAGCCGCTTCCGCCAGCTGACGGGGATTTCCCCCAGCGCCTATCGCAAGATCATGCGCTGAGGGAAATCGTCCTGCCGCAGCGGCGGGGCTAGAAGCCCTTGACCAGCTGCACCGTGAATGCCTCGTTGAAGAACTGCGAGCTGTCGCGCAGCGGGATCTCGATCCCGGCGAGCAGGAACAGATTGCCGCTGAGATGCATACGCATCCCCGGGGTGATCGAAACGAAGGTCGTGTCAGTGCCATCCTGGAACTCGCGCCAGGTGCCCGCCACATACCAGGTCAGATCGCCGAAGGGCGTATTGCTGTGATCGGTGACCGTCTGTCCGATCGCACCATTGAGGATGAAGCTCTCGGCCAAGCCGCTGTCGGGAAAGTCGTAGGCGACCCGGCCGCGCAGCGAGAACCCGCTCCCGAGATCGGTGAACATATTCAGCTGCGGCTGCGGAGAAAAGACCCCGCGGAGAAAAGACCCCATTGCCGAAGCTCTCCGAACCCGTCGGCAGGCGCCAGCCCACACCCGTATTGATCGAGATGTTGCGCTTTTCAACCAACATGATCTGGGTGGTCAGGGTGATGTCGCCGAAGTCCGAATCCCCACCGATATCCTGGTAGAACGGCACTTCGAGCCCTGCCCACAAGCGGCGGGTGAAGGGGTAGTGGAACCGCGCGAGGCCTTGATGGAGATCTTCTCCGTCGTCGCCGGCATCGACATAGGTGTAGGCAAGGTGGACTTCGCGGGTGAAGAAGCCGTCGGCCGTGCCGAGCCAGCCTTGCCGCGGGGCACCGCTGTCGCCGTTGGGGACGGGGATCCACTTGGCGAACAGCTCCTGCCCGAACGGCTCGGAGCCGAGCGGTGTCCAGCCGCCGAGGTCTTCGCCGTCCTGCGCAGCCGCCGCGGCTGCGGCAGCGGCGACCGCCACCGGATTGACCGCCTGCGGCGCAGCTGCGGCATCGAGCGCGGCGGCGTCGGCGACAGCGGCGGCGCTCGCGGTGGTCAGCATGATCGGCGCCCGCGGCGCGCCGGCGGGCTCGGATGTTTCGCTTTCAGCGGCTAGCGCAGGGGTGGCGAGGCAGGTGCAGGCCACTCCGGCGGCGAGCAGCAGGCGGAGGGAGAGGATATTGCGCGACATTGATGGGGACTCCTTGGATTTGTCCGGGGAGCCATCAATGCGCTCTGCCAAGCCATGCTTCTTGTCAGATAGGCGAGGGCTTTTTCCAGAAAGCGCGCGATGTTGCAGGCCGTGCAATAGGAGCGGCGCAGCTGTGACGTATTGGTCACAGCTGCGCCATCAACTCGCTGAATAAAATGAATTTTTCGACACGCCCGAGGCGGCCGGCGGCGCTGTCAGGCCCGCACGGCGCGGCGGTAGCGGCCCGGCGAGATGCCGACTTCGCGGCTGAAGGCTGCGGTGAAGTGGGCCTGGTTGGCAAAGCCGCATTCGAGCGCGAGTTCGGCGAGCGGCATGGCGTCGTCGGCCAGCATCTGCCGCGCCCGTTCAAGCCGCCGCGCGCGCAGGAAGTGGTAGGGCGTCTCGCCCGTCTCCAGCTTGAACACCCGCAGGAAGTGGTTCGCCGAAAGCCCCGCCGCGCGGGCGAGATCGTCGAGCCCGATGCTTTCCTGCAGGTTCGCCTCGATGAAATCGATCACCCGCTTGAGCTTGGGCGGCGAGAGGTAGATCCGCTTGGCCGGTTCGGTCACGGGAAGCTCGTCGTTGCTGACCAGGAGGCCGGCAATCGCGCGGAGCAGCCCGTCGATCATCAGCCGCGAGCCAAGGCTGGGGCGGCGCAGCTCGCTTTCGATCAGGCCCAGCAGATGCGCGACCCGCGGCAGGTGCCGGCCGACGATGGGGGCCAGCCCATCGGCACCCTTGCCTTCGCTCTCCAGCAGTGTGGCGATCAGCCCGGGACGGAAATAGAGGACGAAGGAACCGGCCTGGGAATCGAACTGCATGCGGCTGTCAGCACCAGCGGGAATGAAGCAGCACAGGTCGCGGTGAAGGGTCAGGTTCTTGTGGGAACCGTCGAATTCGATGCCAAACGTGCCCGACCCGTTGCGATTGACGAACAGCGCATCCCAATCGTCGTCCTCGGGCGCACTGGCGACCAGTTCGACCATGCCGCGCCCGTGCGTGCGGTGGTGGCGCATCGCGACAACGGGAAGCGAGCCGGTGTCAAACAGCGTGACATCGGGCTGATCCGACCAGTGGATATGGCGGAGGAAGCCGGGTTCAGTGCCCGCCCCAACATGAAAGCTCAGTCCCTCAGCCGGTGCCATCGTCGTGCTCCAAAAGCTAGTGATGCATTGTGTCCGATCCCTGAGACACGCTGATCATACGTCTGGATGTGACAGTTTGACAGAACGCCGGGACGAATCGGTGACAAAAGCGCAAGATATCGAAAGCGTCCGCGCAGCTTCAGCCGCGTTAGTTGGATTACGGAATTTCCGTGACTTACTGGAGCACGCCGTAATCGTCCTCGTCCATTCTCAAGGACATTGCCGGGCGGATATCGACCGTCGCCAGCCCTGCCGCGACCAAGGGCAAATCTGCGACTGCGGCGCGCATTTCTTCGGGCGTCTGGATGCACAGCAAGGTCAACTCATCACGGTCGGTGCTGGCCAGGGCAAGGATGAATCGGCCCATTTTCGCCCATTCCAGCAGGGCGTCATACTCGGCGCTGCGGTAGAAGCTGACCTCGTCGGTGACGGCGGCCGGTGCGATCCGCAAGGTGACGAGCGTGATCGCCATGTTCGGCGCAAGCAGCCCTCGGGGGCGCCCGGAAAACCACTCGATCCACCTTAGCCAGGGCATAGTCGACGGATACCTTTCGTGGCCGGGACTACGCCCCTGTGTGCAGGGGCGCTTTCGAAATCTTGCGCCTTGTTGTCCGTGCGTGTGACGGACCAGCGTGTCAATCGCCTGTGACAGCGAGAAACCGAAAAACGCTAGTCATCGCGAAAGAAGCGCGGGGCGGCAAAGCGCATCTATGGCCCTGCGGGGATCGGCAGGCGCCCCATCCTGCCGGACCACAAGGAGCAAAAGATGCGCAAGTTCAGAAACGCGATGATGGCGGCGGGGGCAGTTCTGGCCCTTGCGCTGCCTTCGGTCGGCCATGCCGACGTTGTCGTGCGCGGCGAAGAAGGCAAGCCACTCGATGAAATCCGCAAGGCACCGGGCTCGATCTATCCGGACCTTAAGACGATCGTCGCCCAACCTTCGCCGTCGGAAGTGAAGCCGGAATTCCTCGGCCCGGTGGTGTTGCTGAAGTCGGCGCATATCGACCTTGAAAAGGGTACCGCCACGCTGCCGCTGCGGAAGGGCAAGCTGAAGGATGGCACCCCGGTGTGGTTCATCATCACCGATACCACTGACGAAAACCTCTCGAACCTCCACGGCGTCAACTACGCACCGAAGATGGCCTACGCCCTTACCGGCAAGGCAACCCGCCGCGCCACCATCGGCAAGGACGGCGTGTTCACCTTCGACACCGGCAGCGTCGATTTCAAGCCGGTGCTGGGTGTCACCCCCGGACCTGCCAGCGCGCCGTTCCCGCCGACCAAGTTCCAGCCGGGTTCGGTTGGCGACGCCACTTACACGCCGATGGTCTATGTCGAGAATTCATCGAAGTCGGTGATCCTGAATGCGCCGGTCGTGTCGCAAGCGACCGAGGCCGAACTGAACGCGATGTGCGGCGGTGCCGTCGACAAGAGCAAGGTTCACGACAAGGTCGTGGCGATCTGCCCGCGCGATGAAACCGTCACCCTGTCGCTGACGCTCGGCTTCACCTTCGACAAGCCGATCCAGTACCTCTCGACCGAGGCGAATAACCCGCTGGTGGCGGCGCTGGAGAACGCGACCTTCGCGCCTGCGCTCGAAGACCTTCCCTTCGCGCTCGAGGATGCCTCGCCGGGCGAATCCGCCGAACGCATCGTGGTGGTGGTCAATGGTCCGACCGGGCTCGATAACCCGCATCGTCAGGGCCTTGTGAGCGCCCTCACTGATGGTCGCGGCCCGCTCAACATCCTCGGCGGCATCCCCACCATCAACCTCGACTATTCGCCGATGTGGCGGGTGTTCCCGGCGGTGTGGACCGACGAAGCGATCAAGAAGGGCTATCGGTACCGCATGACCAGTGCGCTGCAGACCGCAGAAATGGCCACCCGCGGCTATATCAAGAGTCTCGACGGCGGCGATTTCCGCGCGGTCGGCTTCGTGGTGAACTGCCCGGTGGTCTACCGCATCAACTGAGGGGGGACGACCTATTCTGGCCCCACAGGTCATGCGCTGCCCCCTCCTGCATGGCCTGCACCTCGCGTCGGGAAGGAAGCACACTCCTTCCCGGCGCGTCTTCCCGCACGTCCCTTTTCTGACGATCTTGTCAGACGAACCTGTCTGAGCGCGGCAACCTCGGGCCATAGCCAACAGGACGCTCCCATGCGCGCGACATCCGCATCTCTCGCAGTTTTGACCGGCTGTGCATCACTGGCGCTCGCCGGACCGGCGCTTGCCCAGGACGAGACCCCAGCCGAGGCCCCCGCCCCCGTCATGATGGACGACGGCGAGGCGCCTCCCTCCGATGCGATGGATCTCATGTCGATGCTCGATGGCGAGGATGCGATGGATGCCGATGCGCCGGGGGCGGAGATGATCACCGAGATCATCGTCACCGGCACCCGTCGCCGCGCCCGCGTTACCGCGCCGGTTTCGGGCGCGGTGCTGTCGGGTGATGATCTTGCGCGTGCCGCCCGCGCCACGCTCGGCGAGACGCTGGCGAGCCTGCCTGGCGTGTCCTCCACCGCCTTCGGCCCCGGCGTCTCGCGCCCGGTGCTGCGCGGGCTTCAGGGCGAGCGCACGCGGTTGCTGATCGACGGCATCCAGAGCCTCGACGTGTCCAACACCAGCCCCGATCACGCGGTCGCGATCAACC
>PNKW01000027.1 GCA_013822695.1 Erythrobacter sp.
TTTCCGCTTCGCGATCCCCGAGGGCGTGCCGCTCTATGAGGGCGATATCGAGGACGCCGCCCTGCTGGCGCGGATCTTTGCCGAGCAGGGGACGCGCGCGATCATGCATTTTGCGGGCAGCATCGTGGTGCCCGAAAGCGTCGCCGATCCGCTCAAATACTACCACAACAACACCGCCAAGAGCCGCGCGCTGATCGCGGCGGCGGTGGCGGCGGGGGTGACGCATGTCATCTTTTCCTCGACCGCGGCGACCTACGGCATCCCGGATGTGGCAGCGGTGGCCGAGGATACCCCGCAGCGCCCGATCAATCCCTATGGCTGGTCGAAGCTGATGACCGAGCAGATGCTCGCCGACGTCGCCGCCGCCCATCCGCTCAACTACGGCGTGCTGCGCTATTTCAATGTCGCGGGGGCTGACCCTGAGGCGCGCAGCGGGCAATCGACTGCGGGCGCGACGCACCTCATCAAGGTCGCGATCGAGGCCGCGCTCGGCATGCGCGAATCGGTGAGCGTGTTCGGCACGGACTACGCCACGCCCGACGGGACGGGGGTGCGCGACTATATCCATGTGAGCGATCTGGCCGCGGCGCACGTGCTGACGCTGGAAGCGCTGATCGCCGAGCCCGCGCGCTCGCTGACGATGAATTGCGGCTATGGCCGGGGCTTCTCGGTCACCGAGGTGCTCGACGCGGTCGACCGGGTGACGAATCGCAAGCTCGTGCGCCATCTCGAGCCGCGCCGTGCGGGCGATCCCGATTCGCTGATTTCCAACCCTGCGCGGCTGAAGGCGACGCTCGGGTGGGAGCCCAAGCACGCCGATCTCGACACGATCATCGCCCATGCGCTCGCCTGGGAGCGCAAATTGACCGATCTGAGAGGGTGATCCGGCGAGACTCGCATTGACGAACCCGCGCCGCGCGGCTAACGGCACCCCTCAATTTCCGCGCGTCGGAGCCTTTCCGGCGCGCTTCTCTTTTGGAAAAGCGCCATGAAGATCGTCAACAGCCTCAAGTCGCTGAAGGGCCGTCACCGCGACAACCGCGTGATCCGCCGCCGCGGCCGCACCTATGTGATCAACAAGACCGATCGCCGCTTCAAGGCCCGCCAGGGCTGATTTCGGCGCGGCTGCCCGCCGGGTGGCTGACGGATTTGGCGGCCCGCCTCCTTCCCGGAGCGCGGGCCGCTCGCTTTTGGGGATTTGGCGTTTGGGGGTCTGGTGATGCAGAAGGCTGTGGTGTTCGATGTCGGGCGGGTGCTGTTCCACTGGCAGCTGGGCGCGCTGTTCGAAAAGCTGATCGACGACCGCGAGGAGCTCGACTGGTTCCTCAGCCATGTCGTCACCGAGGAATGGCACTTCGAACATGACCGCGGCCGCGCGCTGGCCGACATGCTGCCCGAACGCATCGCGCTCTACCCGCAATATGAAAGCCACATCCGCGCCTATGCGACGCGCTTCAACGAGACCGTGCCGGGGCCGGTGGAGGGCTCGCACGCGCTGGTCGAGCGGCTGGCGGTGGCGGGGGTGCCCTTGTTCTGCCTGACCAATTTCGGCGACGAGTTCTGGGAGGTGTTCCGCCCGACCCAGCCGATCTTCGACCACTTCGCGGACATCATCGTCTCGGGCAAGGAGAAGGTCGCCAAGCCCGAGCCGCGGATCTACGAAATCGTCGAGGAGCGCAGCGGGCGGCTGGGACACCAGTTGTTCTTCACCGACGACAACCCAGCCAACATCGCGGCGGCCAAGGCGCGCGGGTGGGATGCGCATCTGTTTACGGACGCGGCGAGTCTCGAAGCGCAGCTCAAGGCGTCGGGGCTCCTCTGAGTCTTGTTTGCGTCCGCGCCTCCGCGACCCTCGAACTGATATGCTGGTATCGGTCGCGCAGCGACCGCGAGCGCACGCGCGCGAGCCGCAGGTGCTCAAGCCTGAAAGGCTTGAAACAGCATCGAGGATGAACCCGCGGAGGCAGGTTCGCAAAACAAAAGACACAAAAAACCCCGGCCGCGCTGTGGGAACGGCGCGCCGGGGTTCATGGAGCTCTGACCGGTTGGAGAGGGGGGACGCTCGGTCAGAGAGGGACTTCGTGTCAGTCAGCCGGCGCTTAGCCGTTGCACTTGGCCAGTTCTTCAGCTTCCATCGGCTGGCCGAGCATCTTGAAATTGACGATCTCGCCCGACTTGCGGTTGAGGCCGCGGCAGATGCGCAGCGGACGCGCCGCCGCCTTGCCCGCAACGCAGGTGGTGCCTTCGCAGGTCCAGGCAACGCCGCCCGCGACGAAGCGCGATTCGGTCGCCGGGGTGGCGAGCGTGGCGCTGTAATAGGCGGTGCCGGCCGCGCTCACGGGCATGCTGCTGGTGGCGACGCCGAAGCTGAGGCCGGTGTAGACCAGCGCCGAAGCGAGGATGGCGAGCTTGCCGGAGGTGGAGGGAGAGAGGGTCTTGATCATCGTTCTTATCCTTTGCCTTTTGTATTCCGAGGCAGGTGCCCCATGGTCTCTGTCATCGTATTTTGCAACGCAACATTTCGATTCGAAACCAGTTGCTTTCCGCTACCTATGCCGTTAGGTTGTGAGTTGCAACTGAAAACTGAAATTTTTTTGAGAGCCGCGTAAAATCGGTTACACAGGCCCCCGGAAGGGGAAGGGACAGAGCATTATGGGTGACTTGAGAGAACCGCTGCGCGAACTCATCGAATGCGGATTGCCGCAGGCGCTGGAGGTGATGGGGGAACGCTGGTCGTTCATGATCCTGCGTGCGAGCTTCAATGGCCTCAAGCACTTCGAGGAATTCCTGACCGAGCTCGGGATCGCCCGCAACATCCTCTCCAACCGCCTCGCCAAGCTGGTCGAGCACGGGATTCTGAAGCGCGAGCCTTGTGCGGACGACCGCCGCAAGATCGAATATCGCCTGACCGACAAGGGCTTCGACCTGCTCCCGGCGATGCTCGCGCTGCGTCAGTGGGGCCAGAAATACGGGGCCGAGCGAGTCGTCGAAGACCCTGTGCTGGTCGACGAGCGCGATCGTCTGCCGATCGGCCCGGTCTCGATCCTCGCCCATGACGGGCGCATTCTCGGCCACCACGATCTGTGGCTGGTGAAACCCGAGAACCTCGGCAAGCGCGCCGACGGCACCATCGCCACGCGCGGCGCGGATCTCGCGCAGGGCGACGTGGTCGACCTCGCGACGAAGAAGGCGAGCCTTCGCTGATTTTCGGTCGCTAATCCGTCGATAGGCGCGATGCGGCGGGTGCCCATCGTGCGCGGCTTGGGCTAGGGCGGCGGCCATGAACGTGGCCGCGCCCCCCGCCCCCCTCCCTTCGGAATGCCATGCCATCCTCCACCGCACCTTCGGCTACCCCGCCTTCCGCGGGCAGCAGGAGGCGGTTATCTCGCGCGTCATGGCAGGCGCGCACACGCTCGCGCTGATGCCGACGGGGGCGGGCAAGAGCCTGTGCTACCAGATCCCGGCGCTCGCCCGTGCTGGCACGGCCATCGTCATCTCGCCGCTGATCGCGCTGATGCACGACCAGATTCGCTCCGCGCGCGCGGCGGGCATCCGCGCCGCATCGATGACCTCGGCCGACAGCGACAACGCTGCCACCGCCGAGGCCTTCCGCAGCGGCGAGCTCGATCTTCTCTACGTCGCCCCCGAACGCGCCTCGACGCCGGGGTTCCAGAGCCTGGTCGAGCGCGCCCAAGTGTCCTTGTTCGCGATCGACGAGGCGCATTGCGTCTCCGAATGGGGCCATGATTTCCGCCGCGATTACCGCATGCTGCGCCCGGTGCTCGACCGCTTTCCGGATGTGCCACGCCTCGCGCTCACCGCCACCGCCGACCGCGCGACGCGGGCCGACATCCTCGTGCAGCTCGGCATCCCCGACGATGGCCTGATTGTCGCCGGGTTCGACCGCCCGAACATCCGCTACGCCATCACCCCGCGCGACAACGGCCCGCGCCAGATTACCGAGCTGCTCCAGCGCTTGGACGGCGCAGGCATCGTGTATGCCCCCAGCCGCAAGCAGGCCGAGGACCTCGCCGCCGCCATCACCCGTGCGGGGCGGGAGGCGGGGTTCTACCATGCGGGGCTGGAGCCGGAGCGCCGCGCGCGGGTGCAGGCGGAATTCGTCGCCTCGGAAAGCATGGTGATGGTCGCGACGATTGCCTTCGGCATGGGGATCGACAAGCCCGACGTGCGTTTCGTGATCCACGCCGGTCTGCCCAAGTCGATCGAGGCCTATTATCAGGAGACCGGCCGCGCGGGCCGCGACGGTGATCCCTCCGAGGCGCATCTGTTCTGGGGCGTCGCCGATTTCGCCCGCGCGCGGCAATGGCTGGGCGAGGTCGAGCCCGAGCGCCTGCCTGCAGAGAATGCGCGCCTCAATGCGCTGGCCGCGCTGGTCGAGGCGCCGACCTGCCGCCGTGCGATCCTGCTCAAGCATTTCGGCGAGCACCCGCCCGAGACCTGCGGCAATTGCGACAACTGCCTCGAAGCGCCCATGGTGGTGGACGCCAGCGAGCTATCGCGAAAACTGCTCTCGGCGGTCTATCGCACCGGCCAGAGCTTCGGCATCGGCCATATCGAAAAGGTGCTGACCGGCCAGAGCGACGAGCGCATCGTGTCGCGCGCCCACGATCAGCTGTCGGTGTTCGGCATCGTCAGCGGCGAAGAGGCGGGGTTGATCCGCCCGCTCGCCCGCGCGCTGGTGGCGCGGGGGATGCTGACCGCGACCGAACATGGCGGGCTTGCCCTCGGCCCCGAGGCGCGCCCCGTCTTGAAGGGCGAGGCAGGCGTCACCATCGCCGAGCCGCCCCCCAAACGCGAACGCCGCAGCCGCCGCGCGCGGGGCGGGGCGGAGGGCGCGCCCAACCCCGTCGGCAACCCGCTGTTCGAGGCGCTGCGCGCCAAGCGCAAGGCGCTCGCGGCCGAACATGGCCTCCCGGCTTACGTGATCTTCCATGATTCGGTGCTCCGCGACATGGCACTGCAATGCCCCGAGACGCTGGCGGAACTCGGCACGATCCCCGGCGTGGGGGTGAAGAAGCTCGAGACCTGGGGTCCGGATTTTCTCGACGTGGTGCGCAAACACCTGAGTTCTTGATGCCCCCGCGCGTCAGCGCGGCCGCTTACTGACAGTATAATCGATGCGGATGCGCACCCAGCTGCCGAACTGCTCCGCTCCGCCGATCCGGGCGGGGCGCACGCGGAATTGCCAGGCAGCGGCCATCACCGCGCGGCCGATTTGCGATCCTTGCGGGCCTTCGGAGAGTAGCTGGCAATCCTCGACATAATAGCCTTGCACCACGCGGCAGGCGATCAGCGCATAGCCCGGGCCATTGGCGGTCGAGAGGTAGCCGCCCAATTCCTGATCGGTCGGCTCGCGATACCAGCGCGCGGCGTAGAGCGGCTCGCCATTGGCCATGGTGCCGACCCGCTCGCTGTCGCCCGCGGTGCGCGGATTGCCGGAGTCGGCGGGGCCTGCGGCCGGACCCGGACGGATGCGCGCGCCGATGGTCGACTTGGGCCGCGCGGTCGGCTGGGGCGAGGGTTGGGGTTCGGGCGGGGAGGGCGCAGGCGGCGGCGGGGACGGGGCGGGCTGGGGCCGCAGCACCAGCGGCGAGGGCTGGATCGGCGACATCGGCACCGGCTGCGCGTCCTGCGGCGTCTCGGGCGCATCGGCGGGGGCGGATTGCTCGGGCGCGGTCTCGGGTTCGGGCTCGGGCGGGGCGGCGAATTCCTGCGCCTTGAAGGTGGTGATCTTCTCCTTGGCGTCCTCCTCGCCGACGATGTTGGCGCCGAGCGTGAGCAGCAGCAGGATCAGCAAGCCTTCAAGCGCGAGCGCGATGGCAAGGCTCGCGAGCTTGCGCCGCCGCGATAGGTCGCGAAAGCCCGCAAGCCAGCGGGCAAGGCCCTGCGGCTCTTCCAGAGCCAGTCCTGAAGAATCCTCGAAAATCGCCGCTGCGCCTTTGTCCGGGCCGGGAGGGGGCGGCCCTGAAGGTGGCGATAGGGCCTGCGGGAGGCAATTTGAACTGCAAATTCGTATGGAAACGGGGGCGGTGGTGCGCGGCAGGCTCTCATGCGACACCGCGCTGCGCATCATTGACAATTTAGACCATCTGGCGTAAAAGCCCGATCAAGTTTGAGCACTCAGACAACGAGCTAAAGGCGGTGCAAAGAGCACAAGCTCAGCGCATCGCCGACCTTTTCAGGGCCGTCTCTCGGGCGGCCCTAGGTATTTTGTGATCCGCCCCGGCTTGATGAAGGGCAGATACTGACCGAACCAGCGGTAGCGAAGGTCACGCAGCGACTGCCGCGACAATTTGTTCGGCAAGGCGGGGCGGTCCCGAGTGACCGTGTGTGTCGGATCAAGGCAATCCACCAAGACATGAAGAATCACGGTGTAGCGCAGCAAGCGCTGACGTGATTTGGGGTCGTCCAGACTTGCCAGAAATGCAAGTAGCGGTCCCAGCCAGCGCTTGAAGTCCGGATCGGTCCGGTACGCTTTGACAAAGTCGAGCAGGCTTGGTGAACGGTCAATTGCAGCCGCAGCTTCGCCCAAAGCCCTCTGATGCAGCCGATCAACGAGCCGTATGTCTCGCGACTCGAGGCAGTCGTAAAACTTCGCCAGCTGCTTGCCTTTGCGCGAACGCCCAACCTCGTTGTTGTAGTAGGCCAGACGGAACAGCTCCATCCAGGCCCAGAATTGGACGAAAAGATAGGCGACGCTCAAGAATTCGTCATTGGACAAATCGCGCGGCTGGGCGTTGCGCAATGGTAAAAAGTCACTGCGTCCGAGAGACGTCAACTTGCCGACCAATTCGTCCGCCGACTTCATCAGGGGCTCAAGATTCGAGGTCAAACTCTGGGCACTGGCCGACCGGGCAGCACGCCATTGCTTAAGCTCGCCATAAGCGCCCTCAGCAAGCTTCAGCAGCAGGCCGCCGCTCGCCATTGCACCGAAGAGTTGCCAGATGTCACCTTGAAGCATGCGTCACCCCGACATCAGCCGATAGGATAGCGCTTCGGCGATGTGGACGCGGCCGACCGTTTCGGCGTGCGCAAGATCGGCAATTGTGCGCGCCACCCGCAGCATCCTTGTGTAGCCGCGCGCGGAGAGCCTGAGCTTCTCGGCGGCTTGCAGCAGGAGCTTGCGGCCTGCCTCGTCGGGTGTGGCGTGGCTTTCGAGCAGATCGCCCTCCAGCTCCGCGTTTGACCGGACGCCGCGCGCCACGGCCCGCTGGCGCGCGGCGGCGACGCGGGCGGCGACCGCCTCGCTGCCCTCGGCGGGCGGGGGGAGGGTCATGTCCAATGCGCTCACCGCGCCGACATGGACGTGGAGGTCGATGCGATCGAGCAGGGGCCCGGACAGGCGGCTCTGGTAGTCGCCGATGCAGCGCGGATACTTGTTGCAGTTGCGCGCCGGATCGCCGGCATAGCCGCAGCGGCAGGGGTTCATCGCCGCCACCAGCTGGACGCGTGCGGGGAAGGTGACGTGGGCATTGGCGCGGGCGACATCGACGCGGCCGGTCTCGAGCGGCTGGCGCAGCGAATCGAGCACCGGGCGCTGGAATTCGGGCAATTCGTCGAGGAACAGCACGCCGAGATGCGCGAGGCTCACTTCGCCCGGGCGCACCTTCAGCCCGCCGCCGGTGAGCGCGGCCATGCTCGCCGAATGGTGCGGCGCGCGGAACGGCCGCGCGCGGCTGATGCGGCCTGCCTCGAGCATCCCGGCGACCGATTGCACCATCGACACCTCGAGCGCCTCGGCGGGGGTGAGGGGCGGGAGAATGCCCGGAAGGCACGAGGCGAGCAGGCTTTTGCCCGATCCGGGCGGGCCGACCATCATCAGGTTGTGCCCGCCCGCCGCCGCGATCTCGAGCGCGCGCTTGGCGGTCTCCTGCCCCTTCACCTGCCTGAGGTCATTGCTCCCCGCCGCCTCGGCCACCGCGCCGCGCGCCGGTTCGGGGAGGACAAGGCTCCCCTTCAGATGCCCCAGCAGGCTGGTGAGATCGCGCGGGGCGAGCACCGGCACCCCGCTCGCCCAGCGCGCTTCGGGGCCTTGTTCTTGCGGGCAGATGAGGCCGCTGCCGACGGTGCTCGCATGGAGCGCGGCGAT
Organism: Erythrobacter sp.; assembly: GCA_013822695.1. Lineage (GTDB taxonomy): Bacteria > Pseudomonadota > Alphaproteobacteria > Sphingomonadales > Sphingomonadaceae > Erythrobacter. Next base: position 8,111 of record PNKW01000027.1, read on the forward strand.
CAGCACGCCGGGGCTGGCGACCACCCGGCCATCCAGCGCCAGCTCGCCCACCGCGATCCAGTCGCCCAGCTGCTCGGCATCGGTCACGCCCATCGTCGCCAGCAGGGCGAGCGCGATCGGCAGGTCGAAATGCGATCCGTCCTTGGGCAGGTCTGCGGGGCTGAGGTTCACCGTGATCCGCTTGGGCGGCAGCGCGAGGCCGATTGCAGCGAGCGCGGCATAGACCCGCTCGCGGCTCTCGCTCACCGCCTTGTCAGGCAGGCCCACCACGTTGAAGCGCGGCAGGCCCGGGCCGATATGGCACTGCACCTCGACCTCGCGCGCCTCGAGCCCGAGATAGGCGACCGTTCTCACCAGCGCGACCATCGGCAACCCCCAATGCTTTTTCGCCAGACCCCGCGCTGTTTGTGCAGCTATCCGAATGACTTGTCGAGCGAATTGGGCGCGCGCCCCGAAAGGTTAAGTGCCCCTGCACCCGCGCCTCGGCACGGATGCGAAGGCATTTCTAAAGCATAAATCTTGGCGAATTCGGAAGGCGCGGCAGGCGACAATCGCCGCCATGAATCGCGCCCTTGCCCTGCTTCTGGCTGCCTTTGCGCTGCTGCTCCCCGGCAGCGGCGCGCTGGCGCAGCAAGGCGCGCGCGTGATCAGCCACGCGAGCTGGGTCGAGGAATGGGATCCGGCCACCGGCCAATGGGTGCGGGTCGAGGAAAATCCGGCCAATGTTCCCGCCGCCGTCTGGGAGCCCGCGTCCGCCACGGTCACCCGCGCCGGGGCGGTCACCATCACCGAGACCATTGTCGAGGAACCCCAGCCAGTCCGCTTCATCGCGCAAGGCCCGCGCCTTGCCGCCGGGCGCGCGGGGATCGCCGCCTTCGGGCCGTTCCGGGTGATCGACGGCAAGCGCGCCGCGCTGGTCGCGCCGACCGATGCCGCATCGCCGCAGGCCTTTGCCGCGATGCTCGCCGCCTTCCCGGAGCTTGAGGTGATCGAGTTCGTCGATGCGCCGGGAACCAGCCATGACTTGGCCAACCTGCGCCTCGGCCGCGCGATCCGGGCCGCCGGGCTCGCCACGCATGTCCCGGCGGGCGGTTCAGCGCGCTCGGGCGCGGTTGAGCTGTTTCTCGCGGGCACCCGCCGCACGGTTGATCCGGGCGCGCTGTTCGCGGTGCATTCGTGGCGCGACGAGCGCGGCCGCGAGCCCGCCGACTTCGCCCCCGACGCTCCCGAAAACCGCCTCTATCTCGACTATTACGCCGAGATGGGCATGAGCGAGACCCAGGCGCGCGATTTCTACGCCATGACCAATTCGGTGCCGCATGCCGGCGCGCTGTGGCTGGAAGGCGGCGAGATGGCGCGCTGGATTGCGCCTGCCAAGCGCAGCATCGATACTGATGTGGCGGGTGCGATCCGCTTTGCGCTCGCCCGTGCGGGCGCGACCCTTGGCGCGGCGCTGCGGGGGCCGTTGCGGCTCCCCGAAGCCGAATCCGTCCCGCTATCCGCGCCCCGGCTGGCCTATGCCATGCAGGGTGCGGCTCTGCTTGACTCAGGCCTCTCTTTCCCATAACGGCCCGCGTCTGTTTACGGCTCGCGTTCGTCGCGGGCCCCGGCGTGTGTGCCGGTCAGCTTTTCGAGGATGATATGAAGCGTACCTTCCAGCCCAGCAATCTCGTGCGCGCCCGTCGTCACGGCTTCTTCGCCCGCAAGGCCACCCCGGGCGGCCAGAAGGTCCTGCGCGCTCGCCGCGCCCGCGGCCGCAAGAAGCTCTGCGCGTAACCTGTTTTCCGCAGCCCGTCCGGGCTGCGAAATCCTCGCTCACGGGGGCTGAAGCCCCCGTCGCTACGGGCGCGCGTTCGCGCTTGCGGGCTCCCTTCGGGAGCCCGTTTGCTTTTGCGGCATCGCTGGATAGAACGTATCGAGCCGCGTCAGCGGTTCGCAAGGCCAAATGGCCGCCGCGGCTAATGCCGCGAAAGCCAAGGCGGACGGACGTCCGCCGCCCGGCGTTTGAGGGCGTAAACAAATGATTCTCTCCGTCCTCACCAAGCGCGCCGATTTCCTTGCGGCGAATTCCGGCACCCGGAACGCGCGCGCCGGGTTTGTGCTGTTGACCCGTCCGAATGATGGCGCGGGGATGCGGTTCGGGATTACCGTCACCAAGAAGATCGGCAATGCGGTGGTGCGCAACCGCATGAAGCGGCGGTTCCGCGAGCTGCTGCGCGCGGCGCTGCCCACGAGCGGCCTGCCCGATCACGACCACGTGCTGATCGGCCGCGCGGGCGGGGTCGAGCGGGACTTTCATCTGATGGCCGATGAACTCGCCAAGGCGCTGGAGCGGGCGCGCGAAGGACGCGGTGATCCTTCGGGCGGTCGGCGTCCGCGCAAGGGCAATCGCGGGGGGAGCCGCAAATGAAGCAGATCCTTATCCTCATCGCGCGCGGCTGGCAGCTTGGCCCATCGCGCATCCTGCCGCCCTCGTGCCGTTACTATCCGTCTTGCAGCCAATATGCGATCGAGGCGCTGGGCAAATACGGCGCACTCAAGGGTGGATGGATGGCCTTCAAGCGGCTAATGCGCTGCCACCCTTGGGGCGGGCATGGCCACGATCCTGTTCCCTGAGGGCCGAATCCTCCGGGGGTCTGGAAACGGGACCGCCTTACCCCCATAATACACCTACTCATCGCTTTCATGCGGGGCTTACACTTGGACAATCGCAATCTTCTGCTCGCTGTCGTGCTTTCGGGCCTGCTGATCCTGGGGTGGGATATCGGCCTGCGCTATTTCTATCCCGAAGCGTCAATGTCCGCGCAGACCAGCCAGACAGCTGCGGCCACCGCTGCCAAGGGCACCGCGACGGCCAAAGGTGCAGGCGGCCTCGGCGCCGAAGCCGCCGCGCGCAAGGTCAATCTCAAGACCGCGCTTGCAGGCGGCAACCGTGTGGTGATCGACACCCCGCGCCTTTCGGGCTCGATCAACCTCGCCGGCGCGCGGATCGATGACATCACGCTGAAGAATTACCGCGAGACGGTGAAGAAGGATTCGGGCCCCGTCCGCCTCTTCGCGCCCGAGGGCACGACCGCGCAGTATTTCGCCCAGTTCGGCTTTGTCGTGAACGGCAACCGCCAGGACCCGAACCTGCTGTGGCAGGCCGACGGCACGAAGCTGACCCTGACCACGCCCGTGACCCTCACCCGCACCGAGGCGGACGGGGTCACCTACCGCATCAAGTTTGCGGTCGATGCCAATTACATGATCACCGCCAGCCAATCGGTCAGCAATGCCGGCGCGGTGCCGGCCGTGATCCAACCCTTCGCGCTGATCAAGCGCACCAGTGCGAATGCGACGATCGACCAGTTCGCCTCGCACTCGGGCGCGGTCGGCGTGTTCAACGATAGGCTCTACGATCCCCACTCCTATGCCGAGCTCGAGGAGATCTTCGCACCCCTGCGCAAGCAGTTCGAGGACGGCCAGATTTCCGAGATCCCCTCCGAGATCCCCTCCGACAAGCCCGAGGGCGCGCCCGACTGGCTCGGCTTCACCGACCAGTACTGGCTCTCCGCGCTGGTCCCCGGAGACGGAAAGGGCAACGTCAAGGTCGACGATGCGGGCTTCCGCAGCCTCGGCAGCCAGCTCTACCGCACCGATCTCATCTATAGCCCCACCACCGTGCCCGCCGGCGGCAGTCTGGCGCAGGAGACGCGGCTTTACGCCGGGGCCAAGGACAGCCAGATCCTCGACCGCTACGAGGAAGGCGGGATCACCAATTTCGGCCTCGCGATCAGCTGGGGCTGGTTTGCCATTGTCGAAAGGCCGATCCTGTGGCTTCTGCGCACGCTCAATGGCGTGGTCGGCAATTTCGGCCTCGCGATCATCCTCCTCACGCTCATCATCCGCGGACTGATGTTCCCGATCGCGCAGAAGGGCTTTGCCTCCATGGCGGCGATGAAGGCCGTGCAGCCGAAGATGAAGGAGATTCAGGAGCGTTTCGCCGACGACAAGCAGCGCCAGCAGCAGGAGATCATGAAGCTCTACAAGGACGAGAAGGTGAACCCCTTGTCCGGCTGTCTGCCGATGCTGATCCAGATCCCGGTATTCTTCGCGCTCTACAAGGTGCTGGTCCTCGCAATCGAGATGCGGCACGAGCCGTTCTACCTGTGGATCAGGGACCTTTCCGCGCCTGATCCGGCGCACATCCTCAACCTGTTCGGCCTGCTGCCTTTCTCCATCCCCGAGGCGAGCTTCCTTGCCATCGGGCCGCTCGCGGTCTTGCTGGGGATCACCATGTGGCTGACCTTCAAGCTCAATCCGGCGGCGATGGACCCGGTGCAGAAGCAGATGTTTGCGATCATGCCGTGGATGATGATGTTCGTGATGGCGCCGTTCGCCGCGGGTCTGCTGCTGTACTGGGTGACCTCGAACATCCTCACAGTTGCCCAGCAGAGCTATCTCTACTCGAAGCATCCGCAGCTGAAGGCGGCGACGGCGGCCGAGAAGGCGAAAGCGGCGAAGGGTTAGGGGCTGGCGTGGACGATCCCCAACTTCAGGCGGCCCGCGAAGAAGCGGCCTCGCGGCTCTTTTCCGGGCCGGTCGATTTCCTGCGCTCGGCCCCACAGCTGCAATTCCTGCCCGAACCGGTGGTGCCCGAAATCGCCTTCTGCGGACGCTCGAACGTGGGCAAGTCCTCGCTGCTCAACGCGCTGACGGGGAGGAAGGCCATCGCCCGCGCCTCCGTCACGCCGGGGCGCACGCAGGAACTGAACTTCTTCGACGTCGGGCGGCCCGAGGAAGAGGGCGCACTGCCGCTGTTCCGGCTGGTCGACATGCCCGGCTACGGCTTTGCCAAGGCGCCGGTGAAGGTGGTCGAGAAGTGGAAGGCGCTGGTCAATTCCTTCCTGCGCGGGCGGCAGGTCTTGTCCCGCACGCTGGTCCTGGTCGACAGCCGCCACGGGTTGAAGGAGGTCGACCGCGAGATGATGGCGATGCTCGACAAGGCCGCCGCCTCCTACCGTATCGTCCTCACCAAGACCGACAAGATCAAGGCGAGCGAGCTGGCGATGGTGGCCGAAAAGACCGCCGCCGAGGCCAAAAAGCACGTCGCCGCCCACCCCGAAATTCACCTCACCAGCTCCGAGAAGGGCATGGGCATCGAGCGCCTGCGCGCCGCGGTGGTCGCCGATGCGCTGGGTGAGGGGTGGATGGGCTGAAGCCCGAGGCGGCAGCGATGCTCGACCTTTTCCTTCGCCTCGACCGGATCATCCTCGCCTTCATCTGCGCAGGCGTGTTCTGGTTCCTTGCGGCGATGGTGCACTACGGCGCCGGGGAATTCACCTCGCTCGAGGCCCACATGGTCCACGCTGCGCTCGAAACGTTGATCGTCGGGCCCTTCGGCCGGGTGGGCGGGACGATCTTTCTGGTGCTGCTCGGCCTGATCGCGGGCGCTGTCGTTCTGATGCGGCAGCCGCGAGCCTGACGCGCTACTCCTTCGACCGCCTGAAGCCCGCCGCCATCGCCTCGCTCTCGGTGCAGAACAGCGCCTCGGGGCGTGTCCCGTCGTAATACTTCTGGCCAGGCAGGTGGTAGATGTAGTCGCCGTAGCGACTGTGGTTGCCCTTGATCGCGCAGCCGAAGGCGTTGGTGTAGCGCCGCTCGCGCGCCGGGCGCTGGGGGGCGGCGCGGACCGGGCTTTCGTCGGACGCAGCGCGCGCCAGCTGCGGCGCGGCCTGAGGGTTGGCGGCGCGCCAGGCGGCCGGTTCCTCGAATTCGCCCGCCCACATCCCGAACTGCAACTGCCGCGCCAGATCGCGCGCTTCGCCATATTCGGACGGCGCATCCTCCCCGAAAGGAACCGCAAGGCCCCGGCGCACCATCTCGTGGCCGAGATCGAACAGCGCATTGCGGCAGGTCGCGAGCGTGCGTCCATAGCGGTCGGTCCCTTGCGCGAAGCATTCAAGTGGTCCGGCCGCGAGAATCTCATGCAGCGCTGCTGCCGCCTCCCTGCCGCAATCCCACGCCGTGCCATCGCGCCGGCATTGCTGCGCGCTTTCGGGCGCGTCGATGCCGAGCAGACGGATGCGGGTGCCGGTCATGTCGATGGTGTCGCCGTCGATGACCTCGGCGGGGCCTGCGAGGACATTGGCAGCAGCGGGCGGGCTCGCCAGAGTGGCAAGGCCGAGGGCGAGGCTGATCAGGGGCTTGCGCATGGAACCAGCCTAGCGCGGGCTGGGTTAAGGCAGTGTCACCGCACCTGCGCCCTGAACCGGATCGTGAAGTTCGGCTGGTTGGTCGCGCTAGTCGCTGCGGCCATGGTGCCCGTCGGCGCGATGCGGATGCCGCGCACGTTGGCATCGAAGCTGCCAGTGGGGGTGTAGGTGTAAGGCGCCGCGCCGCCGCTCGCCTGCGAATAGGTCACCATCGTGTTCGCGTTGAAGGCGTTGAGCCCGCTCGTCGGCGTGCCGTTGGTGAAGGTCACCGGGGTGCCGACCGCGAAGGCCATCTCGGGCGGCATGACATCGAGCAGCACGATCGAGCTCGCGTCCACCGTGCCCGCGCCGACATTGCGCACGGTGATGACATATTCGACCAAAGCGCCGGGAATCGCCTTGGGGTTGGTGGTGCCGTTAACCGGGTCGGAGATCACGGTGCTGGTCTTGCTGATCTCCAGCAGCGCGGCGGCGCGGCGGGAGTTGGTGATGGTGCAGGTGACCGAATCGCCGGGGCGCAGCGTGATCGCTCCGCCGATCGTGGTGGGCAGCACGGTGGGCGATCCGCTGGTGCCATTGGTGCAGGCGAGGACCGCGGTATAGTTGCCAAGCACTGCAGTGCCCGCTGCAACCTCGTCGACCTGATAGGTGTTCTGGTTGACCACCTGCACCAGCCCCGTGTCGCCGGTGCCGCTGTTGATCGTGCCGCCCGTGCCGGTGGTGGTCGAGGAGGCGGTGACCACGCCGTCGTCCATGATCCGCACGGTGAACTGGTCGCCGGTGAAGCGCCGCCCGTTGGTGCCGAGCAGCTTCCTCACCCGCAGCCGCGGCTGAGCGCCGGCCTGGAAGGTACAGACCAGAAACTCGCCGAATTCGAGCTGGCCGATGCTGGTATTGGTTGTGTTGAGGTTGTTGGGCAGGGCGGCGCGGGTGGCGCCTGCGGTGTTCACGCAGGTGAGGTTGGCCGCATAGGCCGTTATCGCGTTTGCGCTTCCCGCTGCCATGGCGAGGCGCAAGGTGACGGGGATGCCCGCCGCCATGCTGAGCGGTGCGGTGGCGAAGGGGCCGGTGCCGGTGCCGGAGGTCGTCCCGCTGCTGATCGTCGCCGATGTCGCGGTCGAGGCAATCTGGAAGCTGAACTGGTCGGCGCTGTTGATGCGAGCGCCGAGGATCTGGGTCTGGAGCCGGATCGTCGCAAAGCGGATCGCGAACATCACCCCCTGCAGGCCGCCCGATTGGGTCTGGACGGTCACGGATGTCGGGCTGTTGCTGCCGAGGATATAGGCCCCGACCGTGCCCCCGGCGCCGGTGATCTCGGCAGTGGCGCTACCCACGCCAGTGATCGGCGGAAAGGTTGACCCCGAAATCGGCGGCACCGCGTCTAACTGCTGCCAATTGCCGCCATTGGTGGTCATGCGGATGAATTCGCCGCCGTTGCTCGATTCCCCGTCGGCGACCACGAAGGAATAGACGGTCACCCCGCCGCCCACCGGGGGCGTGATCGTGATATTGGTGATCGCGATCGTGCTGTTGCCGGCCTGCGCCGAATAGAGCACCGGGCGGCCCGGAATGCCGATGAAGGCGCTGTTGCCTACGGCCGAGCCCGTCCATGACGGGGAAGTTACGGCGTTATAGGCGGGGTTGGTGCCCGTTACCCGCGCGTTGAAGCGCAGGACCGAGCCGTCGGGCAAGGTAAAGCTCATGTTCTGGCCCGAGGCCGAGCGCGCGGTGGTATCGTTGTAATTGGCCATGTTGAGCCAGCAATAGGTCTGCCAGCTGGCGGGCGCGGTGCCCTGGGTGGTGGCCTGCGCGCAGTCCTGCGCCGAGGCGGCCGGGCTCCATGCGAGCGCGCACAGTAGCGCCAGCAGCGCCAGCGCCCGGCGAATGATCCTGAGCCTCCCGAACATTCCTCCGGAATAGGAAATCATGGTAAACAGCCGGTTAGCAAACCGCATTGGACATCGCCCGCCCATGCTCAGCGCCCCAGCCCGAGGACGCCGAGGTGCGAGGCGTCGAACTTCAGGCGCAGCGCGGCAAAGGCGCCCTTGTCGGTGTTGCGCGCCGGGCCGAAATCGCCGTCGCGGAAGCCTTCGATGTTGTAGCCGACGGTCAGCAATATGCCTTCCAGCGGGACGAAGCCGACCGTCGGGCCATAGGCGAAGTTGATCGTCTCGTCGTCGAGATTGGCGCGGGTGGTGACGCTCGCGCCGAGCTCGATGCGCTCGCCGATGCCGATGCGTGCGTCGCTGCCGACCAGCAGCGCGGTGCCCTGGAATTCGGTGCCATCGAAGGCATCGAGATTGTGGCGCGCGCCGAGGAACAGCGCGACTTCGTGGCGGCGCACCTGCGCGCCCGCGTTGTCCTCGCCCCGCGGGCTGAAATTGGTCGAAAGGCTGCCGACAAGGCGGCGCGCGACGGCGTTGCCATCGACCGTCAGCGCCGTGCCGCCCAGCGCGGTGCCGCCGGCGGTCGCGCCGGTCACTTCGTCGCTGCGATATTCAACCCGGCCGAGCATCGCCAGCGGCGAATTGTCCGGACGGTGGGCGAAGGCGATGCTCGCATCGATGATCTCGGCCACTGCCCCGCCGGTGGTCTCCGAGCGCGTCCAGGTCGCGCCCGAGCCGACGAGGCTGCCCTCGCCCAGCTGGCGGATCGCCCCGAACAGCACGCCCTTGCGGTCGGTGGTTTCGCCGTCGCGCCATTCGCCGCGCGCGGTCACGCTCCAGCGGTCCTTGCGCCACGCCCCGCCGAGGGTGACGGCGGTGAAATCCTCGAACAACAGCCCGCCGGTGAGCTGGCCGCCGCTGACCGCGGGCTGGTTCGGGTTGACCAGGCTGGCGGCCGAGGGCGAGCCGCCGATCGTGCGGTTGCCGTCGATCGTGGCATCCACGGTCAGCGCCGGGCTCAGTTGCAGGGTCTGCGACACGCCGAAGGCGGCGAAGCTGCGGGTGCCGTTCTCGCCGATGGTCTCCTCGCCGATGGTGGTGGTGACCTGCCCGCCCTGCCAGGGCGAAACTTCGATCCCGCCGCGCAGCTGGCGCGCCTTCAGACGCTCGCCATCGGCGATTTCGTAGGTGCCGACCAGCCGCACGTCCTGCGTGATCGCGTAGCGCGCGCCGAGGCGGTGGCGGGCGGGGAGATCGGCGCTCTCGGCCTTGCCGAGGGCGACCGCGGTGCCTGCACTCAGCTCCAGCTTGTTGCCCAGCAGCCGCTGCGTCGCGCCCGCTTCGAGCACGGTGGAGGCCGCGTTGCCGCCATCGGCGAGCCGGTCGCTGAAGTGGACGATGCCGAGGCGCAGGTTGGTGCTCTGGCGGGTCAGCGCGATCTGGCCCTGCGCGGCGCGGCGGCGCGCGGCGTCGGTCAGGCTGTCGTCCTGCCAGACGCTGCCGGTGAAGGTCAGCTCCTCGGTGATCAGCACGCGGCCATCGACCCCGAACTTGCGCCGCCCGCGCTCGACCGCGTTCTGCTGGCCGATGCCGTAATCGGCGTCGATCTGGCGGGCATAGGCGATGAGGTCGAGGTCGCCGGTCTGGTGCTGCACTTCGGCAAGCCAGCCCTGCGCGGTCTCGCCCTCGCGGCGGCTGAGGCCGAGCTCGGCGCGCACTTCGGTGTTCTCGCCGAGCTTGGCGAGCACGTCGACCGCGCCGAGATCGGTGCGCTGCGCCGTGCCGCCTGCGCCTTCGAGCCCGGCATCGCTGATCGCGGTCGCACCGATGCGGATTGTGCCGTCTTCGCTGGTCCAGTCGGCGCGCGCGCCCGCGTTCCATTCGGCCTCGCCGCTGCTGTCGGTCTCGTATTCGATCACGATGAACTGCGGGTTGAGGTTCTCGTCGCGGCTCAGCACGGGCGCGGTGAAGCGGATCGTGCCCGCCAGCAGGTCGATGTCGTAATCGGTGAACCGCGCAAGCTGGCGGCTCGAAACGATCTGTTCGGGCCGGAAGCGGTCGCGCACCTCGATCGTGACGCGCTCCGAATTGGCAAGGATGCGGCGGTTGTCGAGGGCGTAGGGCCCGGAGATCCCCTGTCCTTGCGTTTCCTGACGCTGGAAGCGGCTCGCGATCTGTGCGGCAAAGCCCTGCGCCTTCAGCCCGCCGGCACGCGCCTCGCCGGTCACGCCGGTCGCGGTGCGGTTGTAGGCGGCAAGGCGGGTCTGGTTGAAGGCGGTCTGGAAGTCGCCATAGAGCGCGTAGAAGGCCGAGGTCTCGATGCGGACATAGAGCTTCTCGCGGCTGGCAGCATCGAACTGACGCGCCGAGGCATCGCCGAAGACGGTGTAATAGGCGGCGGGGTCAATCGCGCCGAGCACGCGCTGGTCCTCGCGCTGCTTGGCGCTGTCATAGGCGAGGGTGAGCAGATATTTGCCCAGCACCCGGCCCTTGGCATAGAGCGCGACGCGCGCGTCCTCGCCAAGATCGCTGTCGAAGCGGCCGGCGCGCTCCATGTTGTCCGCGACCGAACGCGCGCCGACAGTGCCTTCGACAAGGCCGATCACGGTCCATTCGACATCGCCCGGCTCGATCCACGCCTCGAGTTCCTGACGGCGGGTGATCTCGCCATCGTCGAAAGTGAAGCCGAGGCGCAGCGAGCCGCTGACCATGGTGGGGGCAAGCTCGATTCTGGCGATCCCCTCGGTGCCCTCCACCACCCAGCGCGCGGCGACCGGGGCCGTTCCGGTGAGCTGGTTCAATTGCTGGCGGTCGATCTGCTCGGCGCTCTGGTAGGGCGCGTTCAATGTGAAGCTGCCCGCGATGCCTTCGCGCAAGGGGCGGTTGTTGCGATCAAGCACGCGGATCGCGATCACCGGGCGGGTGCGGCCATCGGCGAGGAGGTTGGATTGTTCGCGCAGGAACTCGACCTTGGCGGGCGCGCGGGTGAAGAACACCTCGCGGGTGAAGGTCTTGGAGACCTCGCCGAAGGAGTTGATGATCCGCGCTTCAAGCAAGGTTGTATCGGTCAGCAGCGGCACGCCGCGCCACTGGCTTACCGCCCACTAGCCCTTTTCGGGGTTCTGCGTGCCTTCGAAGGCGAGCGGGTTGACCGGCTGGCCATCCACAAACAGCTGGACGCTCTGGCCTAGACGGTGTCGCACTGCGACCTTGACCGCAGGTGCGCGCGGGTTGGCGTCGGGGGTGGGGGCGAGGAAGCCGTCCTCGCCATCGCCCAGCGCGAGGTAATCGGTGACGGTGGGGCCGGAATCCTTGGGCGCATCCTTGGGTGCGTCTTTGGGCGCGTCCTTGGCGGCTTCGGCAGCGGGGGCCGGGAGCGGGGCGAGCTTGGCGCGCGCGGCTTCGGGCAGCACGGCGTGGAAATCGGCGACGACCAGGCTCCCGCCCTGACCGATGGCGAAGCGCGAGATCGCGCTGCCCGCGCTGCGGGTGTTCTGCGTGCAATCGACGAACTGGCCGCCTTCAGGCAGCGTCATCGGCGCGACCTGCACCACGTGGGTGCCGGGGACCACGCCCTCGAAGTGGTAGCGCCCGTCGGCATCGGTGACCGCGAAGCTGCCGTCCTCGAGCATCACCCGCACGCCCGGGATCCCGCGCCGCTCGGCTTCGGGCAGGGTGCAGGATCCTTCGGTCACGCGGCCGATGATGGTCATGCGGTCGGCAATGCCGTCGCGGTCGATATCGAGCACGGCATCGGCGCGCACCTCGCGGCCCAGACTGTCGCGGGCGAGCGCGAGGTTGACCGCGCGGCCCGGAGGCGCATCGGGGCGCACCGACATGGCGTAGGTGACCTTGGTCGAGGAGCCCGCGGCAAGGTCGCCGAGCGCGATTGTCAGCACGCGGCCATCGGGCGAGGTGGTGAGCGCGCCCGGGGCCTGCGCGCCGTTGATGCGCAGACTGTCGGGGCGCAGCCGCAGCCAGCGCGAGGGGGTGTCGGTGATCGTCACCGCGCGGCGGATGCGCGCAGGATCGGTGTTGCTGACGGTCAGCGTGTAGAACACCACGTCGCCGGGTTCGGCGCGGGTGCGCGAGGCGGTCTTGACGAGGCCGAGATCGGCGGCGGGGCCATCGACGGGGATGTCGACCTCGAAGGGCACCGGGTTGTCGAGCACGAAGATGTCGCCGAACGAGCCCTCGCGGATCACGTAGGCGCGGCCATCGGGCCGGGTGAGGCGCGCGAGCACGTCACGCGGGGCGACCGAGGGCGCGATGAAGGGTTCGGGCGGCTCGACCACCAGGCGGAAGCGGCCCTGGTTGGTGAGCGGGAACCAGAATTCGCCCGGCCCCATCTGCACCACGCGCCCGCTGCCGTCGGTGATCGGCTGGCCGCTGATAATGCTCGAAGGCCACGAGGTTACGCCGTCCTCGGCAAACACGGTCGCGGGCGCTCCGGTATCGACGTTGACAAGGGTGACACGCGCGCCGGAGACGGGCGCGCCGGTCTCGCTGTCGAAGACGACGCCGAAGGGGTCGACCAGCACGAGGACATCGGCCGAGATGAGGATCGCGTCCTCCCCCGGGCGCATCGCGGCGATGGTGATGCGCGTATCGGCCCCGACGCTGAGGCGGCAGTCCTCCTGCACCAGCGGAGGGGGGATGCGGCGGGTCTCGATCACGCCGGCAAAGACCCCGCTGTCGGCGGTGGTCTCGAACACGGTCATGGTCTCGCGGTCGCCCTCGGGGGTGGAGAGCACCACGGTGAGGCTGTCGATCACGGTCGGATCGAGGTTGGCCGAAGCCGCGGTGATTTCGAAGAACAGCGGCTCGCCCCCGCGCAGCTCGTCGGTCTGCTGGACCCTCGCGACGGAGGTGGGGGCGGTCGAGGTCGCGTCGCCGCCCGGGGTCAGGCTGGCAGTTGCGGTGGCGCGCAGCTCGGCCACGGAAACGGCACCGGCGCTGCACTGCGGCGCGCGGAAGACGAGTTCGGCCCCGCCATCGCCGGGCGCGCGGCGGTAGACGCGGATCGCGGGCGGTGCGGATGGCCCGGTGGTGACATCGAAACGCACCGGGTTGCTGGTGATCTCGCGGCGGGTGCCGCCCGCATCCCAGCTGGCCTCGGCAATATTGGTGACGGTGCGCACGCCGCCTGTCGACTGCGCGTGCGTCCCCTCCTGCGGATAGCCGAAAGGCAGCAGTACTGCGCACAGTACCGCTGCCAATCGCCACAGGGAGGGGAACACTCGCAAGACCTAAGTCCCGATCAGCTTAGCGGATCTGGACCTGGAAGTAGAGCGACCGGGTCTGCCCCGCCGCCACGTCGCTGAGCGTGCCGGTGATCCGGTCGCGTTGGTTGACGCCCGCGCCAGGCGCGAAATTGCCGCCCGGAGTCCCGTTGGTGCAGCTCGCGTCGCCATCGACGAAGATCCCGAAGGCCGCGCTGTAGGCGACGTCCACCGGAAGATCGTCAAGCAGGTTCACGCCCGCCGCGGTCGCCGCACCCGCAGCGTTCGCCACGGTGATGCAGTACTCGATCGTCGCGCCCGGGATCGCCTTGGGGTTGGTCGCCCCGTTGACCGGATCCGACACCACGCGGCTGGTCTTGGCGACGGCCAGCACCGCGCCCGAGACAGTGTAGCGGCCCTGCGCCGAGAAGGCGCCGTCATTGTCGGCGTCCGAGACGCCCTGGCCGTCGAACAGCACGGTGTCGACCGCGTCGACCTGGTTCGCGCCGGTGCTCGCCTGGAGGCGGGTGCCGAGCGTGCCCGCCGTGCCCGCAGCATGCGCCGCAGCGGTCAGCGCGACGTCGAAGGTGTTGCCGTTCACCGCGTTGATGCCGATGTCCGACACGACCAGCACTGCGACCGTCGCGTCGGCGGCGACTTCGTCGAGGAAGGTGATGGGGCCGGCGCCGAGTTCCGCCGCATCCAACACACGGTCGCCGTCGGTGTCGCGGTAGATGCGGATGTTGCTGATGTTCGCCGCCGTGCCGCCGCGCAATGCGGTGGACAGGTCGAAGTCGGCAGCGCTGTTCGACAGGTTGGTGACGTCGAACGCCAACACGCGGTTGGTCTGGTTCGGCGAGACCGTCACAGGCGTGTTGATGGCAGTGACCGTCAGGTTGACGCGCTGGTCGACAGTGAAGCTGTCATTCGCGATCACCGCGTTCTGGGCGTTGCCATTGACGTTGTAGTTGACGGTGACCGAGTTGGTAATCGTCGTGTTTGCGGTGGTCCCCACGGCTAGCGCAGGGGTGCTGGACATTGCGACAAGTGCAAGAGCACTGACCGCACCCAGCAACTGCTTGGAGGTCTTCATGGTTATGGTCCCGAGTGTCTGCCCCGCGTCAATCGTGCCGCCCGCGGGGCTTGGCGGCTATCTCCCGCCGGTCAGCGGATGATCACGGGAAAGGCGACCCGACCGGACGTGCCCGGAGCGATGGTCGCCAGCACCCAGCGGACATGGGTCACGTCGGCCTGGGTGGCGGAACGGGTGGTGCCGTCGGAAACGGAGACGCTGAGCGCGGCAAGCTTGCCCCAGATCTTGCCGCCATCAACCGACACCTCAAGCGCCGGATCGGCGTCGGGCGCGAGGCGCACGGCGGAGGGCAGCGGGTTGGTGATGACAAAGTTGGTCACCACGTCGGCGCTGGTGTTCTTGTAGTTCTGCCCGAAGATCAGCCGGTCGCCGGGAAGGAAGCTTGCAGGCTCGACCAGCTCGACGCGGGTCTTGCCCTCGGCATCGGTGGTGGTCTTTTCGGACTTGATGTCGCCATCGACCGAGACCGCGGGTGCCGCATCCTGCGCGGCAAGCGGCACGACCGGCGCGGTCAGCGAAACCGCCGCGGCGCAGGCGAGGAGGAAGGTGGTCACGGTCTTCATGGTCTGGTTCCCGATGGCTCGTAAATCTATGTTATCGTTTGCAATTGCCCGGGCTGGTCAGACCCGGGCGGTGATCGTGAATTACTGGTCGATGGTGACGTCGAAAGTGACGCTGCGGTTGGTGCCCGCCGGCACGCTGCCGAGCGTGACGCTGATCCCGCTGGCGTCGGAGGCGGTCCCGGCGTCGGTGTCAGCCGCGTCGGTCAGCGTGCCCGCATCGAGCGCGAGCGTGTCCGGCACATAGGTCGTGCCGGCCGGAATGGCGTCGGTGACGATGAGGTTGGCGACGTTGCCGCTCCCGCTGACGCGCGCTTCGATGGTAAAGGTCGCGGTCGCGCCCGGCACCGCGCTGGTGCCGCCGAAAGGATCGCGCAGGGCAACCGACTTGACGAGCTGGACGCTCGCGACTGCGCTGCTCAGCGTGCCGCGCGCATCGGCGAGCGCGCCGGTCGATCCGACCACCGCATCCCCGCCGCCTTCGCCTTCGCCCGCAAACACCGTGCCGGGCGTGCCGTTGCCGGTCGCGGCGGCGGCGGTAAGCTGAAGATTGCTGGTGTCGCCGTCGGCCGCGGTGTCGGGCACGGTGACGAGCACGAACACAGTGACGCGCGCATCGGGCGCCAGCACCGGGGTGGTCAGCGGGCCGGTGAGCACCTGGTCGATACCTTCTTCATAGACGCCGTTGCCGTCGCTATCGATGGCGACGCCGCGCACGGTCACGTCGAAATCATTGCCCGCAACAGCCGGATCGGCGGTGAGCAGGAAGGCCTCGGGGCCGTTGCCGGGGTTGGTCACTTCGAAGGTCAGCACGGCGTTGCCGCGGGTGGTGCTGATCGGCCCGGTGTCGAGCGAGGTCACGGTGACATCGAGCAGTTCGTCGACGCGCACGGTGACCCTGTTCGAATCGACGCTGCGCGGCGTGCCGGCTTCATCGAAGCTGGCGGTGGCGGTGTTCTCGATCAGCGTGCCGGCCGTGACGCCCGCCGCGAGCGCAGGGGTGGCGGCACCGGCCAGCAGGGCGGTGGCAATGATCGAGGCGAGGGGGCCGTACTGGCGAGCATGGTTGGTCATGCTCCGCACAATTACGGATTAATGGTTAGCAACCCGTTAGCCTTACCAAAGCCTTTCAAGGTAACTAGGGTTGGCGACCGAAGGGCGTTGCCCGTCAGGTCGCGAACAGGCTGGCCGGATCGGCGAAGGCCTTGAACTCGAGCGCATTGCCCGATGGATCGCGCAGGAACATCGTCGCCTGCTCGCCCGGCTGGCCCTTGAAGCGGATGGTCGGTTCGATCACGAAGTCGCAGCCCCCCGCCCGCAGACGCTCGGCGAGCGCCTCCCAGTCGGCCATGCAGAGCACCAGCCCGAAATGGGGCACGGGCACGCCGTGGCCGTCGACATGGTTGCTGGCGCGGTCCCCCGCCTGCCCCGGCGCCAGGTGGGCAACGATCTGGTGGCCGTGGAAATCGAAATCGACCCATTCCTCCGAGGAACGCCCCTCTGCGCAGCCCATCACCTCGCCATAGAAACGGCGCGCAGCGGCCAGATCGTCGACCGGGAAGGCGAGGTGGAAGGGGGGGAGGGTCATCGGTCGGCTCCTTGTTTGCGTCCGATAGCCCGTTCAGCCTCGACAGTGCCAGTCTGAATTCCTAGGGGAGCGGCTTGAACCGTCTCGCAGGTGGAGCGCAGACCCATGAAACTCATCATCGGCAACAAGAACTACTCGAGCTGGAGCCTGCGGGGCTGGCTCGCGCTCAAGCAGTCGGGTCTGCACTTCGAGGAACTGACCGTGCCGATCATGGGCGAGGAGTGGGACCGGCTGAAGCAGGACATGGGCGAGGTCCAGCCCTCCAGCGGCAAGGTGCCGATCCTGTGGGATGGCGATGCGGTGGTGTGGGACAGCCTCGCGATCATGGAATATTGCGCCGACAAGGTCGGACGCGAGCGGTTCTGGCCCAAGGATGATGCCGCCCGCGCGATGGCGCGCGCGATGGTGGCCGAGATGCACTCGGGCTACCTCTCGCTCCGGCGCGAAATGCCGATGAACGTGCGGCGCCGGGTCGAGCTGCCCGGTATCTCCGAGCAGGCCCGCCACGACATCGTGCGCATCCTCACCCTGTGGGCCGAAGCCCGCGCGCGCCACGGCAGCGCGGGGCCTTACCTGTTCGGCACCTTCGGCGCGGCTGACATCTTCTATGCTCCGGTGGTGACGCGCTTCGTCACCTACGGGATCGGCGTGCCCGGCTTCGCGCAGGCCTATATGGAGGCGCTGCTCGAACATGACTGGATGCGCGAATGGACCGGCGCGGCCGAGGAAGAGGAATGGGTGATCGAACAGTTCGAGATGGTGCGCTGATGATACGGCAACTGCTGGCCTATGCGGCGCTGCTGCTGGCGCTGATCCCCGCCCCGGCGCTGGCATGGGGCGAATATGCCCACCGCCAGACCGCGACCATCGCGCTCGCCAATGTCTCGCCCGAAGTGCGCGCCAAGGTGCGCTCACTGCTCGCGCGTGAGAAGGATCTCGGCACGCCGAACTGCCCCTTGAAGACGCTCGAGGACGCCTCCGTCTGGGCCGATTGCGTGCGCGCCGAAGGCTGGCGCTGGGGCTACACCGCCGCTTGGCACTACCGCACCGCGCCGGTGTGCAAGGCCTTCGACCCCAAGGCCAACTGTTCCGGCGGCAATTGCGTCACCGCGCAGATCACGCGTGCGCAGCGGGTGCTCGCCGACGAGCGGCTGCCTGCGCCGGTCCGGCTGGAGGCGCTCGCCTTCCTCGTGCACTTTGCTGGCGATGTGCACATGCCGCTCCATTCGGGCGACAACGAGGACCGCGGCGGCAATGACCGCGAGGCCGATTACGGGATCATCCCCGGCCTCAACCTGCACTGGATCTGGGACGGCCCGCTGGCCGAGCGCGCGATCAGCGATCCCGCCGATCCGGTGGTGCGGCGCTACTCGGCGGCAGAGCGCGCGGAGCTGGCCGGAGGCGCGCCCGACGACTGGGGCCGCGAGAGCTGGGAGATCGCGCGGAGCTTCGTCTACCCCACCGCCTTCGACACCGAGGATCTGTGCAGCCAGCCGCTGCCCGCAAAGACCGCGCTCAGCCAGGAGGACATCATCCGCGGCGTGCCGATCGCGCGCAGACGCGTAGTGCAGGCGGGTCTGCGGATCGCGGGTCTGCTCGAGGATGCCTTCAAGCCCGGCCCGCTGGTGCCGGACGAGCCACGGCGTCGGAGAGGCTAGGGCGTGCGGCGCGCGTCGTAACGGGAGCCGTCCTTGCGCGCATAGCCTTCGGCGTCGAACACCATGTCGATATCGGGATATTCGCCGCTGTCGGCCGCCTTGTCCCCGGCGCTGATGGCGACGAACACGCAAGGCGCGTCCGAGCGGTTGTGGAGGCAGTGCCCGTTGGCCTCGCCCGCCGGGAAGGCCAGCACGTCGCCCGGGCCGACCGGGGTCTCGCCGTGGTCGTCGATCAGCACCGCATGGCCTTCCAGCACCACCACCAGCTCGTCCTCCTCGCGGTGCCAGTGGCGCTGCGAGGAGAAGGCGCCCGGCAGCAAGGTGCAATGGCTCGCGCCCATCCGGGTCAGGCCCGCCACCGGCGCGAGGCGGCGGTACCAGCGCCCCTCGACCGCGGCATCGAAGGGCGCGGGGTATCCGGTCGCATTGGTCTGGGGAATCGCGGCAAGATCAAGCTTGGGCATCGGCGGCAACTCCTGCTAGGCCTCCCCTGATGCTCGACACGCTCGACCTTGCCAAGCGCCTCATTGCCGCGCCTTCCGTTACCCCCGCAACCGGGGCTGTGTTCGCCGAGCTTGAGGCCATGCTGCTGCCGCTGGGCTTCGCCGTCCACCGTTTTACCCGTGGGCAAGGGCCCGAGGGTTCCGAAGAAGCGCCGGTCGAGAACCTCTTTGCGCTGCGCCCCGGCCCCGATGGCTCGAGGCACTTCGCCTTCGCCGGACATCTCGATGTCGTGCCGCCGGGCGAGGGCTGGGCCTCGGACCCCTTCGTGCCGGAGGAACGCGGCGAGCTGCTCCACGGGCGCGGGGCGGTCGACATGAAGGGGGCGATCGCCGCGATGGTCGCCGCCGTCGCCGATGTGCCGCAGGACGCGGGCACGATCAGCTTCATCATCACCGGCGACGAGGAAGGCCCCGCGCTCCACGGCACCCGCGCGCTGATTGATCACATGGCGGCCCAAGGCATCCAGCCCGACCTGTGCCTCGTCGGCGAGCCGACCTCGGTCCACCGCCTCGGCGACATGGTCAAGATCGGCCGCAGGGGCTCGGTCAATATCTTCATCACCGTGGAGGGCACGCAGGGCCACGTCGCCTACCCGCACCTCGCCGACAACCCGCTGCCCAAGCTGGTCGCGATCCTCGCCGAGCTTGACGCTCTCACGCTCGACACCGGCACGAAGTGGTTCCAGCCCTCCAACCTCGAGATCACCGAAATCGCGGCCCCCAACAAGGCGCACAACGTCATCCCGGCGCGGGGCGAGGCGCGCATCTCGATCCGCTTCAACGACCTCCACACCGGCCACAGCCTGTCCGAACGGGTCTGCGCCATCGCCGAGAAGCACGGCGGAAAGGCGCGGCCCGTGATCTCGGGCGAGCCTTTCCTGACCGAGCCGGGAGCGTTCTCCAGATTGGTTAGCGAAGCGGTCGAAGCCGAGACCGGACTCACCCCCGAACTCAGCACCACAGGCGGCACCTCTGACGCGCGCTTCCTGCGCGCCGTCTGCCCGGTGATCGAATTCGGCCTTTGCAACGCGACGATGCACAAGCGCGACGAGGCGGTCGCCATCCCCGATCTCGCCGTGCTCGCGCGCATCTATGCCCGCATCGCTCGCGCCGCACTGGCGCTCGATAGCCCCGAAGGATAGACACAGGCGATGGACCGCAAGCTCACCCTCTACATCCTTGCCGGCATGGTGCTGGGCGTGATCGTCGGCCAGGTGCTCAACCAGAGCCTGCCCGCCGACGTGATCAAGGAACAGATCGCGCCGTGGTTCAAGCTTTTGAGCGACATCTTCCTCAACCTCATCAAGATGCTGGTCGCGCCGCTGGTGCTCTCGACCATCGTCGTCGGCATCGCCCATATGGGCGACAGCGCCGCGCTGGGCCGCATCGGCGTGCGCGCGCTGACGTGGTTCATCACCGCGAGCCTCGTCTCGATCGGCCTCGGGCTGGTGCTGGTCAACTTCTTCCAGCCCGGCATCGGCGCGCCGATCCCCGATGTCTCCGCCGCCACCGCCGCAGTGGGCGAGGTCAAGGAGCTGAAGGCGACCGAGTTCATCCTTTCGATCTTCCCCAAGAACGCGGTCGAGGCGCTGGCGACCAATAACATCCTGCAAATCCTCGTCTTCTCGATCTTTGCAGGCGTTGCCTTGTCGGCGATTGGCGAGCGCGGCAAGGCGCTGGTCACCGGCGCCGATGCGCTTGCCGAGATGATGCTGCAGGTCACCGGCTATGTGATGCGCTATGCGCCGGTCGCGGTGTTCGGCGCGCTCGCCAACGTCGTCGCGGCGAGCGGGCTTGCGATCCTCGGCACTTACCTCACGCTGCTGACCGAGTTCTACTTCTCGCTGCTGCTCTTGTGGGTGATCCTGCTGGGCGCGGGCGCTCTGTTCCTTGGCGGGCGCATCTGGACGCTGATCCGCTACATCCGCCAGCCGCTGATGATCGCCTTTTCGACCGCCTCGTCCGAGGCCGCGCTGCCCAAGCTGTTCGAGCAGCTCGACCGCTTCGGCGTGCCGCGCCGCATTTCGGGCTTCATGCTACCGCTGGGCTACTCGTTCAATCTCGACGGTTCGATGATGTACATGAGCTTCGCGACGATCTTCATCGCGCAGGCTTACGGCATCGACCTCAGCATCGGCACGCAGATCATGATCCTGCTGACGCTGATGATTTCCTCGAAGGGCATCGCCGCCGTGCCGCGCGCGTCGCTGGTGGTCATTACCGGCACACTGGCGATGTTCGGGCTTCCCGTGGAGGGCGTCGCGATCATCCTTGCCATCGACCAGTTCCTCGACATGGGCCGCACCGCGACCAACGTGGTCGGCAACGCCGTGGCAACGGCGGTCATCACCAAATGGGAAGGAATGCTCGAGGTCGAAGAGCCCGACTACGTCGACCACCCCCACGCCCCAGCCCACACCGCCGCCGATGGCCGAGCGGGGCTGGAGCTTGATCCGAGCAATTTCGAGGAAGGCGGGCGGGGCTGATGCCTGCGCAAGCGAGGGAAGCATCGCAATGACGCTCAACTGCAAGTGCGGCGCTGTCACGCTCAAGGTCGCTCGCCAGCCGGACTTCATTCATGAGTGCAACTGCACACTCTGCACCAGCGCGGCGGCGCGCTGGGGCTATTATCATCCGGGCGAGGTGGCCGTTGACGGGGTCACGTCCGGCCATCGCCGCACCGACAAGCCGACCGCGAACGCCGAAGTGCATGCGTGCCGGGCATGCGCGGCGACCACCCATTTCGTGATGACCGAAGAGGCGATCGCCTTGCATGGCAACACGATGATGGGGGTCAACATGTGGCTGGCGGACCCGGCCGATCTCGCCGGGGTCGAGGTGCGCTATCCTGACGGCCTTGCCTGGAGCGGGCAGGGCGAATGGGACTATGTGCGCGAAGCTACCACCCTCTAGGGCTGTCTGGTCGCAGCCGCTGCCCTACTCCTTTACCTTCACATACTCCACCGGCACGAACTCGCCCAGCCCGCATCCTGCGCCGCGTTGCAGCGTGCCCGCGAAGTTCTGGAGCGCATAGACGATCTGCTGGCGGCACAGCTGGTCGATCGAGTTCTCCCAGGTGACCGCCCGGTCGAGCGTCAGGCCGGGGCAGCGGTTCGGCAGCGTGGAGCGATAGACCTTGCCGCTGCGCATCTCGAAATCGATCACGCTATCGGAGCGCACGATGCTCTGCCTGATCTGTGACTGGGTGATGCAGGCCTCCCCCGGTCCGAGCACCGTCACCGCTGGCGTGCGCGCTGCATCCCGCGCGGCGCGCGCGGCCGCAGCCTCGGGCGAGGGCGCGCAGGCGCCGAGCACCAGCGCGGCAGTCAAGGGCAAGGGGGCGAGCGCGAGGGCAAGCTGCGTGCGGGGGGTCATGGCATCTCTCTCCACCGAAAGGATGCGCAGATGATGGCCCCCGCGCTTGAACCGCGCCTTAATCCTCAGGTCTCTTCGCGCTCCATCACGATCTTGACCCCGTCGAAGGGGCTCTGGAGGGTAAGGAAGTTGCCGCGGACGCTGTAGTTGAAGACCAGATCGGTCTCCTCGATATGCAACTGCCGCTCGTTGATCGCGAACTCCTGATAGATGTCGTTCCCGCGGAGGCGTTCGGTGATGAATTCGCCGTCCTCGGTGATTTCGATGATGTCGCCGCGCGCGACATCATCGACGCCCTGATGCCGCACCACGCGCCAGTTGCCGACCACCTCGTAGGGCTCGGTTCGGCCATCGGCGGCGAGCCCCGCCAGCTTGGCCGCGCGCTGTTGCAGGGTGCTGACCAGCTTCAGCTCCTCCTTGAGCCCGCTCGTGCCCGATTCCTCCATCCGCTCCGAAAGCTGCGCGAGGATCGTGGCGGCCGCGGCGGGATCGTCATCCTCGTGAAAAGCTTCCAGCGCCAGCTTGGTGCTGCGGAACTGGTCGACCAGCACCTCGGCTTTGGCGAGGTTGGCGGGCACGCCATCGCTTGCCGCCAGCACCGGCTTGGCATCGCTCTCGCGCCGGTCGGTGATGGCGTCGGTATAGCTCACCGAGACCTGCGCGAGCGGACTTCCCCCGGCGGGCGGGGCGCCCTCCAGCGTGGCGAAGATACCGCCCCCATTGCTCGAAAGGAACGCGCTGGCGATGGTGACGGTCACCGTTCCGGTCCCGGCATCTTCGATCAGCTCGCCCGGAACGCCGTAAACCGCGCCGACCTTCATCCCTTCCGCCGGGTCGATTGACAGCACGAGGTCATAGGCGAGCGGGCTCACCATGTTGCGGAACTCGCGCGCGAACAGATCCTTGCCCGAACCCTGGGTCGGCAGGAAGAACAGGTTGCCGCCGCGCACGCTGGAGATTTTGGTCGCCAGCTCGGCGTCGAAATGTGCGCCGACCCCGATGGTGGTCATGTCAACGCCTTTCCTCGACCCGTCGATCGCCTGCCCCATGAAGCCCTCGGCCGAGGTATCGCCGACATTGGGGTTCTCGTCGGTGAACAGCATCAACCGGGTCTTGCCGCGGCTCCTGGACAGTTCGGCGAAGGCGGTGTCGAACCCGAGCTTGAGCCCGGCTTCCATGTAGGTCGAACCATTGATGTCGATCGCGTTGATCGCGCGTTCGAGTGCGGCGCGGTTGCTCTCGACATCCACCACCGGCTGGTGGACCACGGTTTCCGAGCCGTAGATCACGATCCCCAGCCGGTCGCCCTCGCGCATCTGATCGAGCACCGCGCGCAGGCCCTCCTTGACCCGCGCGATGGGCTCACCCGACATGGAGCCCGACCGGTCGACCACCGCGATGAGGCTGAGCGGCTCGGCGGTGTAGGCCGCGGCATCGACATTGCTGTCGAAGCCGACGCCTACGAACTGCGTGCCCGCATCCCAGCGGGAGGGCTTGGCATGGGTTACGACGCAGAACAGCTGGCCACAGGGCGCGCTGCTCGGCAGGACGAGGTCGTGCTCGCTCAGCAGGCCTTCAGAGGTGAGGCTGGTCACCTGCGGCAGCTTGCCGGCGAGGTCATCGAGCGCGATCGACCGGAAGTGCTGCACATCCTTCGCGCCGCCCTGCGTGACGCGCACGGCGGCGGTGACGATGATATCATAGTTGGCCGTGTCCTCCTCCTCCTCCTCGGCCTCGGGCGGGTCGGCGGCGGGGTCCTGCGCGAGCGCCGGAGCGGCCAGCAGCGAAAGACAGGCGCTCAGCATCAGAGCGCGGCGGGACGACGGTATGAAGCGCATGGCTCATCTCCCCTGGTATGTCAGGCCAGACTAACCTGCTTTGCGAGTCGTTCCTAATGGTATGGTTTTGCAACGGGTTCCAGGCCCATCAGCCGCGCGGGTTCTCCAGCACCTTCTTGCGGAACGAGCACAGGTCAGCGACCTTGCAGCGCCAGCATTCCGGCGTCCTCGCCTTGCAGACATAGCGGCCGTGGAGGATCATCCAGTGGTGCGAATCCCGCCGGAAGGGCTGGGGCACGCGCTTTTCGAGCTTGGCCTCGACAGCTTCCGGCGTCTTGCCCTTGGCCATGCCGGTGCGGTTGCCGAGGCGGAAGATATGGGTGTCGACCGCAAAGGTCTCCTGCCCGAACCAGCAATTGAGCACCACATTGGCGGTCTTGCGGCCGACGCCGGGGAGCTTCACGAGTTTGTCGCGACTGTCCGGAACCTCCCCGCCATGTTCATCGACGAGGATCTGCGAAAGCGCGATCACGTTCTTGGCCTTGGAGTTGAACAGGCCGATGGTCTTGATGTGCTCCTTCAGCCCCTCCTCGCCG
Source organism: Erythrobacter sp. (assembly GCA_013822695.1). Classification (GTDB taxonomy): domain Bacteria; phylum Pseudomonadota; class Alphaproteobacteria; order Sphingomonadales; family Sphingomonadaceae; genus Erythrobacter. The sequence continues at coordinate 32,567 of PNKW01000027.1, forward strand.
AGGTCGACCATCGCTTGCGGCGTCTCGACCTCGCGGAACAGCGCGCGGGTGGCCTTGTTCACCCCCACGTCGGTCGCCTGCGCGCTCAATGCCACCGCGACCAGCAGCTGATAGGCATTGCCATATTCGAGCTCGGTCTGCGGCGAGGGGTTGTCTTCCGCCAGGCGGCGGAAGAATTCGAAGATCTGGGCTCTGTTCATGGGCAGGGGGTCATCGGGCAAAGGGCCTTAGCGCAGCCAGCGCTTCATCGCCGGAAAGGGGTGATCGCCGGGCTGTCCGTGGGGATCGCAAAGGCCCCAAAAGCCGAGCATGGGCGCGCCGATACAGGCACCCGAGGCGAAGGCGGTGCGCAGCATGGCCGAATCGCCGCGATAGCCGCCGTCGTGGAACAGCTGTTCGATCGGCAACCCGCATTCGCGCGACGCGGCGTAGGACCACGCGATCGCGGCCATCTCGTCACCGCCATCAGCGACAATCGGGCCCAGCGCCGGGCGCGTCTCCGGGTCGGCGACCGCGATGTGCCCGGCCTCGTGCAGCAGGTCGCCGGGCCACACCGGCACCGCGGGATCGATCAACAGGCGGCCGCCGATGATCGCCAGCCCGTCCAGCAATTGCGTCTCGCCCGTCTCAAGCTGCCCGGTGGCAATCCCGATCCGGTCGAGGAAGGCAAGGCAGCGCCGCGCGGCATCCTCCCCTCCGCCTTCGACCCGCCATGCATGGCGCTCTGCTTCGATTGTGGTCATTGCGCCGCCCCGGAGGGGGCCTCCGCCTTGGGATGCGCCGCCTTCCACTCCATTGCCCTGAGAGCGCGCTTCTCGACCGAGGGATGGGTGTAGAACAGGATTTCCTCCAGCGCCGAGGGGCGCGGGTAGCGGTATTCGGCGGTCTTCACCAGGGCGGTCGCCAGCGCATCGGGCTCGTTCACCGTTTCGAGCGAGTAGATGTCGGCCTCGGTCTCGCCGACGCGGGTGAGGGTGTTGGTGAGCGGCGTCACCAGCAGGCCGAGGATCGAGCCGACCACCGCGAAGACCGGCAGCCCGCGCGGCTCGTCCAGCCGCGCGTCGCTCCCCAGCATCCGCGCGGTCGGCACAAACAGGCGGTCGAGCAGGAAGAAGAACACCACCGCCAGCAGCGGGAAGATCACCACATAGCGGAAGACGTGGCCGAGCTTGTAATGCCCCGCCTCGTGCCCGGTCACCGCGCGCACCTCGGCCAGCGAGGCTTCCTTCAGCGCCACGTCCGATATCGCGATCCGAGCCGAGGGGCCGAGCCCCGAGACATTGGCGGTGAAGCGGTCCGACTGGCGCGATCCGTCATACAGGAAGATGCGGTCCTTGGGGATGTCGACATCGTCGGCGATCTGTTCGAGCGCGGTGCGCACCTCGCCCGGCGGCACGGGCTTGTAATCGTTGAACAGCGGTTCGATCAGCGGCGGCCCGGCGAGCAGCGCCAGCAGGGTCACGATCCCGGCAAAGCCGCCGCTCCACAGCCACCAGCGCTTGCCGGTCTTGCGGATCAGGGCATAGACCCCGGTGAGGAACAGCCCGCCCAGCACGGTGCCGATCGTCTCGCCGATCGCCATCTGGCCGAGAAAATCGCCCAGCGGCTGGCTGGAGAGGTCATAGGCGCGCTCGCGGTGCCAATCGGTGTAGATCGTCCAGGGAAGGGCGATGATGCTCGAGATCAGCATGAAGGCGGCGCTGACGATCAGCGTGGGAAGGAACCGCTGCGGCTGCTTGAAGCGCGCGGCGATCCGGTCGAGCAGCTTGAGGCGCACCATGATGACAGCGACCAGCACCGATACCACCACGCCGCCCAGCAGCACCCAGTGATTGCCGGTGGTATAGGCCTGCGCCTTGGCGAGCGCCTCTGGCCCGAGGCTGTCGACCATCCGCGCGGCTTCCTGCGCGGGGGTGAGTGTGGCGGTCATGTCGCGCGATCCCCTGATTTCGCTTGTGTATTACTCCGGCAATACGCCGCCCGCTCTGCCCGTCAAGCCTCAGAGCCCCAGCACGTCGTTCATGGTATAGCGCCCCGCGCCCCGACCGGTCAGCCATTCCGCCGCGCGCACCGCGCCGCGGGCGAAGATCATGCGGTTTTCGGCCGAGTGGCTGAGGGTGAGGCGTTCCTCATTGCCGGCAAAGATCACCGAATGCTCGCCCGCCACGGTGCCGCCGCGCAGGGTGGCAAAGCCGATCGCGCCCTGCGCGCGCGCGCCGGTCATCCCGTGGCGGCCGCTCTCCATGTTGTCGCTGAGCACTATCCCGCGCCCTCTCGCCGCCGCCTCGCCCAGCAGCTTGGCGGTGCCCGAGGGCGCATCGACCTTCATGCGGTGGTGCATCTCGAGCACTTCGATGTCATAATCATCTCCGAGCCGGGCTGCGGCCTCCTTCACGAGGTGCGCGAGCAGCGTCACGCCAGCCGAGAAATTGCCCGATTGCAGCACCGGCACCACGCGCGCGGCCTCGGCGAGCATCACGAAGTGCGGCTCCTCCAGTCCGGTGGTGCCGACCACGATCGGCTTGCCCGCCACCTTCGCGGCACCGAGGTTCGCCGCAAGCGCATCGGGCGCGGAGAAATCGACCAGCACGTCGCACTGCGCGGCAAAGGGCCTGATGCTCCCGCCCGCGTCCACCCCGGCGAACAGCGCATGGCCCGCGTCCGCAATCGCCGCCTCGAGCGCCTGTCCCATCCGGCCCTTGTGCCCGATTACCCCGAAATTGAGCTGTGCCATTGCGTGCCTCTATGCCTCATGCTTGAAGGCCTCATGGCACAGGTCGAACGCATCGTCATCCTCACCGGGGCGGGGATTTCCGCAGAGAGCGGGATCGACACCTTCCGCTCGGCGGGGGGGCTGTGGGAGCAGCACCGGGTCGAGGACGTCGCCACGCCCGAGGGCTTCGCGCGCAACCCCAACCTCGTGCTCAATTTCTACGACATGCGCCGCGCCGCGCTCGCCAATGTCGCGCCCAATCCGGCCCACGCGGCGTTGGCGCGGCTGGAGCGCGAGTTTTCGGGCGAACTGCTGCTGGTGACCCAGAACGTCGATGACTTGCACGAACGCGGCGGATCGGCCCGGGTGCTGCACATGCATGGCGAGCTGAAATCGGCCCTCTGCACCTCCTGCGAGATGCGCTCCCCGTGGCTGGCGACGATGATCGAGCGCCCCCCGTGCCCCGTTTGCCGCGCGCCGACATTGCGCCCCGATGTCGTGTGGTTCGGCGAGATGCCCTACCAGATGGGCCGGATCTACCATGCGCTCGAGACCTGCGACCTGTTCGTCAGCATCGGCACAAGCGGCGCGGTCTACCCTGCCGCGGGCTTCGTGCAGGAAGCGCGGGCTGCGGGCGCACGCACGCTAGAACTGAACCTCGAACCCAGCGGAGGTTCGCGAAGCTTCCACGAAACCCGCCATGGCCCCGCGAGCGTGCTGGTGCCGGCATGGGTGGAAGAGGTGCTAGGCAGCTGAACCGCAGGTGCGGCAACCGGGGTCC
>PNKW01000028.1 GCA_013822695.1 Erythrobacter sp.
AACGTGGCCCTGAACCCAAATCGGCCCGCCCCTGCGGGGTCGCGTCAGGAAGCGCGCTTCCTGACGCGATCAGAGTGATCCAGATTGGTCGGAAGGTGCTCTAAAGCTCGATCATGATCCGCACGGCTTCAGGCGCGGCGCCGCAGGCCGCGGCGATGCGGGCGCGGCAATCGGCGATCACGCCTTCGACCTCGCGCGAGGCCGGGGCGGCGGCGAGGAGTTCGGGATCGACCCCGAGCGCGGCCGCGATCGCGTCGAGCCGTTCGGGCAGCGGCCGGGCCTTGCCCTTCTCCCACGCCCAGACGGTCGGCTTGCTGACCCCCAACGCAGCGGCGACATCGGCGAGCGTCAACCCGGCCTCCCGCCGCAGCCGGTTCAGTCGCGTGCCGAGCCCTTCGCCGGGCGCAGCGCCCGCCGGCGGCGGGCTGCCTGCGGGCAAGCCCCCCTGCGGCCGGGTCGGCACCCCGGGGGCAAAACCCTGAAGCTGCGCGGCGGCGAGCGCGGCGGCGCCCAGGGGGGCGGCGAAGGCGCAGCCGTAGAGCTTCTCCGAACGCCAGACCACCGTGGCGACCACCGCACCTGCCTCGGGCAGATCGAGCGCGAGCTGCTCGCCCTCCGCCAGTTCCAGCGCGGTTTCGAGCAGCAGGCCAGCGGCCGAGATGTTGTGGATCGTGACGTTGGCCTCCAGCCCGTCGGGGCCGGCGTCGGCAAAGAAGCCGCTGGTCTCCAGCCACAGCGCCCGGCGCAGGGCACTGCGCTGGCTGGCGGCGGCGGGAGAGGCGGCGGGCGTTTGATCGAGGTGGGCCTTGATGGCCATGACACAGGGGCTCCGGGTTCGGGAGTGAACGCGGCAACAGTCCGGCCAATTTTCCTAACAAACAGCCACCGGATTTGGTTAATTCCGGTGTAGCGGGCTATCTTTCAGCTAACCGGCAGTCGCCGCGGGAAGGGATTGGGTCAGTCGATGACGCGGGCGGTGATCGTCACGGGCGTTCTTGCAGGGCTGGTACTGCTGCTGGGCGATGCGATCGGCTTCTTCGCCTTCATCCCGCCGGTCGGCCTGCTGCTGCTGATGCCCTCGTTGTTCCTCTACCTGCTGGCGGTGTGGGGTGTCGCGGCAATCCTCCCGATCCGGCGCGTGTGGCTGGCGCGCGGCGCGGCGCTTATGATCGTGATCGGACTGGCGAGTCTTGCCGTGCTGCCGTTGCGCCTTGCTGCCATCGCCGAATTCGAGCGGCGCGCCGGGGTGCCCGACATCGTCCCGCCAGCGCGCATCGCGCTTGCGGGCGATGTGCGGATCGAGGAGAGCTATGCCCTCACCAGCCGAGTCTGCGATGACCTGTGCCTCGCCGTGCTCGACATGGACGGGGTGACTTCGGTCACCGTGGCGGACCCGCAGGGGACGACCACCTTCCGCCTTGCGGCGCGCGAGGATGCCGACCCGGCGGCGGTGGCGCAGCCGCGCGATCCCGGCGGGTTGGTCGCATGGGTCGGATGCGGCGAGGACAGCGGGCAGGTTGAGGCCCAGTGGCAGGCGCGTCTTGCGGGGCCGGAGCGGCTCGTGCGCAGCGCGTCCGTGACCCGTGCCGATTACACCTTGCGCCCCTCCGCCGACGAAATCCTGCGCGGGCGGACGGTGATCGCCCGGCGGACCAGCGTGATCGTCAGGGTGCCGATTATCCCGCCGTTTCTGCTCCCTTCACACGTCAGCAATGATGCCGCTTACGGGAACGGACCGCTCACCCTCGCCACGACCGAGCGCCGCGCCGGGCCCTACACCGAAGGCGAGCACCCCTATGCCGTGATGGGACAATGGCTGGCGCTCAGGAACTACGATCAGTCCTTGGCGTCCAGCCCATAGGCGGTGTGCAGCACGCGCACCGCAAGCTCGGTTTCGTCTTCGTCGATCATCACGCTGATCTTGATCTCGCTGGTCGAGATCGCCTGGATGTTGATCCCCCGGTCGCTCAGCGCGCGGAACATCGAGCTGGCGACGCCCGCGTGGCTCTTCATGCCCACGCCCACGACAGAGATCTTGGCGATCTTGCTGTCGGTGATGATCCGGTTGAAGCCGATTTCGCCGCGCCGGTCTTCGAGCAGCGCCTGCGCGCGGGCGAGATCGGACTGGGGGACCGTGAAGGTCACGTCGGTCTCGCCCTTGTCGCGCCCGACGTTCTGGATGATCATGTCGACATTGATCGAGGCCGCGGCGAGCGGCTCGAAAATATTCGCCACCGCGCCCGGACGGTCCGGCACGCGGGTGAGGATCACCTTGGCCTCGTTCTTGTCATGCGCGATGCCGGTCACAAGCTGGCGTTCCATCAGGCCCTTCTCCACCAATTCGTCCATTTCCTGTTCCGAGACGATCATCGTCCCGGGCAGATCATCGGCGGGCGGCGCGCCCTCGCCGATAAAGCTCGACAATACCTGCACCCGCACCTTTTCCTTCATGGCGAGGCCGACCGAGCGGGTCTGGAGCACCTTGGCCCCCACCGATGCGAGTTCGAGCATTTCCTCGTAGGTCACCGCCTTCTGCTTCTTCGCCTTGGCGACGATGCGCGGGTCGGTGGTGTAGACGCCGTCGACATCGGTGTAGATGTCGCAGCGGTCCGCCTTGATCGCGGCGGCGACGGCGACTGCCGACGTGTCCGATCCGCCGCGTCCCAGCGTGGTGACGCGGTTATCCTCTGAAAGCCCCTGAAAGCCCGGGATCACCGCAATCTCGCCCGCTTCCATGCTGGCGATCAGCGCCTCGGCATTGATCGATTCGACCCGTGCCTTGGCGTGGGCTTCGATGGTGTGGATCGGCAATTGCCAGCCGAGCCAGCTGCGCGACTTGCAGCCCAATGCCTGAAGGGTCAGCGCCAGCAACCCGCTCGTCACCTGCTCGCCGCTGGCGACGACCACGTCATATTCGGCCGGGTCATAGAGCGGGTTCGCCTCGCGGCAGAAATTGACCAGCCGGTCGGTCTCGCCCGCCATCGCGCTGACGACCACCGCGACAGAATCGCCCCGCGCGGCCTGCGCGCGCACGATATTGGCGACGCGGCGGATGCGTTCCGTCCCGGCCATCGAGGTGCCGCCGAATTTCATCACGATCCGGGCCAAGAGAAAGCTCCTGCTGGTGAGTGTCCGCGCGCGCTGTTAGGGATGCTTCATGGGAAACGCAAACATCTCGAATGTTACAATTCGCCCCGAAGAGGCGGATTTTTTCGCAAAGCTGGCGCGCGACTGGTGGAATCCGAAAGGCCCGATGGCGAGCTTGCATCAGGTGAACCCGGTGCGGCTGGCCTTTGTGCGCGAGGCTATCGACGCGCATTGGCCTAATGCGGCGAGCGCGGGCAAGCCGCTCGCGGGCAAGTCCGCGCTCGATATCGGCTGCGGCGCGGGGCTGCTGTGCGAGCCGCTGGCGCGGCTGGGCGCGGCGGTGACGGGGGTCGACGCGGCGGCGGAGAATATCGCAGCCGCCGCCGCCCATGCCGAAGGCGTGGGTCTCGATATCCGCTACATGGCGGGCGAGGTGGGCGCGCTCGACATCGGCACCTTCGACCTCGTCACCAGCGTCGAGGTGATCGAGCATGTCGCCGACAAGCCCGCCTTCCTGCGCGATGTGGCAGCGCGGTTGGCGCCTGACGGGTTGCTCGTCATGTCGACCCCCAACCGCACGGCGGCCAGCCGGGTGCTGCTGGTGGGCGCGGCGGAGGCGGTGGGCTATGTCCCGCGCGGCACCCACCACTGGGAGGATTTCGTCACCCCGGAGGAGCTCGAGGCGCTGCTGGCGGATGCGGGTCTGACCGTGACCACAAGGCGCGGGATCGCGTGGCGGCCGGGCAAGGGGTTGCACCTCGCCGAAGACATGTCGCTGAATTATATTCTGTCAGCGAAGCGCGCCTGAACTTTCTCGTCACCCCAGTGCAAGCTGGGGTGACGGTTATTCAGGAGCGCACCAGCCGTTCCACACCACGCCTTTGCGTTCGGCGACGATCTGCTTGGGGCTGTCCGTGAACACCCCGTCAACTCCGGCCTTTCGGAGCGCCGCAAACAACTTGTTGTAGCAGCCCTCTCCCCCTTCGCCGGGGCGACGGAAGCGCATCGGGAGGAAGTCGTTCTCGATCCGCAGCGTCCAGGCATGGACCTTGAGGCCCGCCGCATGGGCATCAGCGACGAGCGAGGTCGGTTCGCCCTCGTCGGTAAGGATCATGCCCGCAAAGGCGCCCACAGCATCAGCATATTTCGCCACTTCCACAAGCCCGGTGGGCGTCACCATCTCGGCATAGCGCATCGCCGGTTCATCCGCGGGGCCCTCGCCGGGGGCGACCAGTTGCACCAGCTTGAACCCGCCGCCGCGCGCCTTGAGGCGCTGGAGCGGGGCGATCTCGAAGCTCTGGATGAAGACCGGGTCAGCCGCCGTGATGCCGAGCACCCTGAAGTCGCGCAGCAGCAGGTCGACAAGGTCGATCCCGGCATTCTGGAGCAGGAAGCTCGGGTGCTTGAGTTCCGGATAGAGCCCGATCCGCTTTCCCGTCTCGGCCTTCTTGGCGCGCACCAGCTTCACGATGTCGGCGAGCGTCGGCACCTGATACAACCCGTCGTAGCGCGCATTGGCCGGGCGCAGCGACGGGATGCGCTCCTTCGCGCGCAGGGTGCGCAGTTCGGCAAGGGTGAAGTCCTCGGCGAACCAGCCCGCGATCTTCTGCCCGTCAATGGTCTTGTCGCGGCGGCGATCCTCGAATTCCTCGCGGGAGGCGACATCGGTGGTGCCCGACAGCTCGTTCTCATGGCGCGCCACCAGCACCAGATCCTTGGTGGCGACGAGATCGGGCTCGATATAGTCCGCACCCTGATCGATCGCGCGTTCATAGGCGGCGAGGGTATGTTCGGGCCGTTCGGCACTCGCCCCGCGGTGGGCGATGATCAGCATTTCGCTGTCCTGCGCAGTCACGGGAGCGGCGACGGCGAGCGCGGCGGCCAGAATTATCGCGGGTCTCATCATGTCATCGCTCCTATCGCGGCGCGCGCCGCTGCCAGCCGCGCTTCGCCCTGCCCGGATACCCGCGCGAAGGGAACTCCGGCATCGACCAGCACCTGTTCCACGATCATTGCGAACCTGTGACGGTCGGCGGGATCGCTGAAGAAGCGGGTGCCGTCGTCGACCCAGGGCAGGTCGGGCTCGAACAGCAGATAGAGATCGCACCTTGCCGCAGCCATCAGTTCGGGCGGACGTGTCCCGAGCAGCATCTCGGTCCATGCGGCGGTCATCAATGCGTCGGTATCGGCGATCAGCAACGGGCCTGCCCATTCGGCGGCCGCCGCGATCATCGCGGTCTGGGCGCGGCCGATGAGGAGGAGGTCGTCGTGGGTGAGTGGCTTCCTGTGCACCTCGCAATGGCTGCGGCCATATTCGCCCACAATGAGCGCCCCGGTCTCGGCGGCGAGGGCATCGGCGAGGGTGGACTTGCCGGTGCTCTCGGCCCCGTGGAGGCAGACGGTGCGGCGGTAATGCGCCTGCACCGGCGCGGGGAGGTAGGGCCAATGCGCCGCCGGATCGGCGCGGACGGCGCTGGCGGAAAGCCCCGCGACCGGATCGCCCGCGAGGCCCAGCACCCGCCCGCCAAGCGGCACGAACAACCCGCCGACCTGCCGGGCAAGCTCCGCCCCATAATCCTCGCCGGCGAAGACGTAGTCTATGGGTTCGGGGTGCGCGGCGGCGACGATGGCGCGCCAGATCTGCCAGAAACCGGCGCTGTCTTCCGGGGCCTGGGGGACGATTTCCCCGTGGCCGACGACCCTGCAATCGGGGGCCAGCGCGTGCATCCATTGGAGGCGCGTCTCTCCCGGGATCGGGTCGCCGGGAAGCCAGCACACCAGCACCGTCAGCTCGTCCACCAGCGCGCGCGCGGCGCGGATCAGCGAGAGGTGCCCGGCATGCGGGGGCATGAACTTGCCGAGCAGGAAGCCGCGTTTCGTCACGCTTCCACCGCCTCGCCGCTGCGCGCGGCCTTGGCCCATTGCATCAGCCCCGCCGTCGCCAGCACGAGGAACACGATATAGAGCCCCGCCGTCAGGTAGAGCGCGCGGTTGAGGTAGACCCCGATCGAAAGCACGTCGATCGCGATCCACAGCGCCCAGTTCTCCACGCGGCGCATCGCCAGCAGCACCTGCGCGACCACGCTCCCGCCCGCGATGGTCGCATCGGCATAGGGCATGACCGCGTCCGTAAAGCGCGCCATCGTCCAGCCGATGGTGATGCTGGAGACCGCGACCAGCGCCAGCGCGGCCAGCCTCGCGCGCCAGCCCATCCACTCCACCGCGACCATCCTAGCAAGGCCCCCGGCGCGCGCCCACAGCCACCAGCCCCAGCCCTGCACGACGAAGAAGAACACCTGCAAGCCCGCCTCGCCATAGAGCCGCGCCTCGCGGAAGATGACGAAGTAGAGCGCCACCATCGCCATGCCGAAGGGGTAATTCCAGATCGAGCGGCGCACCAGCAGAGCGACATTGGCAATGCCGAGCGCGACGGCGATGATCTCGAGCGGGTTCATTTTTCTGGAGAGTTGCTAGCCGAGCGCAGCCGCCCATTCGTCCGGCCGGAAGCCCACCAGCAAGCCGCCCGGGTGCTCGACGATCGGGCGTTTGATGACGCTGGGATTGGCGGCGAGCAGCGCGGGGGCCTGCGCGGCGTCGGCGGCGCGGGCCTTGTCGTCCTCGGACAGCGCGCGGAAAGTGGTGCCCTTGCGGTTCACCACGAGGTCAAGACCGGCGGCGGCGATCCAGTTGGCAATGCGCTCGGGCTCTGCCCCTTCCTTCTTGTAGTCGTGGAAAGTGTAGGCCTTGCCCTCGCCCTCGAGCCACACGCGCGCCTTCTTGACCGTGTCGCAGTTGGGGATGCCGTAAAGGTGGATCGTCATTGCAATTCCGAATGTTGCCTGCATTTGCCGTCTTGACGGGCCGGAGCCCGGAATGGGACATGTTTGGCGATCAATCGCGGGGGTGGCAATGGCGATCTGGAATGCGGACCTTTCGACACGCAGCGGCGCGGAAACCGCCGCCGATCAGGGCGGGCTGGCGTGCTTCATCACCGCCGGGCTGACCGTGCTGGGCGCGCTGTTGTTCGGCGGAATGGTGGGTTTCAACACTATCGAGGGTCAGCTCACGGCCGGTGTGATCGGCCTTCAGGCGATCGTCGCGCTGGTTGCCGGGTTTCGGCTGAAGGCGGGCAAGGGCGTGTTCTGGGGCAGCGCGGTGGCGGCGATGCTGGTGCTGGAGATCATCGACAAGCTGCTGAATGCACTGGCTTTTGGCGGGTTGATCCTGAACGTGTTCTTTCTGGTGATGGTGGTGCAGGGAGTGCGCGGCGCATGGGCGCTGCGGCGCGGCACCGGGTTCGAGGACGATCAGGTCGAGGTGTTCGAATAGCGCGCTGATTGTGCGCGTTTTCCGCGCCGCCGGGTGGCTCCACCCGGCTTGAAATCGCTTCAGGCGCGCGGGGCGAGGTGCGCGTCGGCAATCGCGACGGCGAGTGCGTCGGCCGCATCGCTCCCGGCGATCGTGACGCCCGGCAGCAGCACCTTGACCATCGCGGCGATCTGCATCTTTTCCGCAGCCCCGGTGCCGGTGACCGCTTTCTTCACCAGCCGCGCGGCGTGTTCATTGACCGCCAGCCCCGCCGCCCCGCACGCCGCCAGCACCGCGCCCCGGGCTTGCGCGAGCTTGAGGGTCGACTGCGGGTTCTTGTTGACGAAGATTTCCTCCGCCGCCGCGCGGGTCGGGCGATGGGCGGCGATCACTGCGGCGAGCCCCGCCTGAAGCGCCGCCAGCCGCTCGGTCATCGGTGCTGCCGGATCGGTCTTGATCTGTCCGTTCGCGACGTGGCTCAGACGTGCCCCCACGGCGCGGATCACGCCCCAGCCGGTCGAGGACAGCGAGGGGTCAAGGCCGAGGATGATCAGCCCAGCTTCTCCATCACCTCATCCGAGATTTCGTAATTGCCCCAGACGGTCTGGACATCGTCATCGTCCTCAAGCGTGTCGATCAGCTTCATCAGCGTGGCCGCCGTGGCTTCATCGGCTTCCACCGTCAGCACCGGCTTCCACGCCAGCTTCACGTTGTCCGCCGGGCCGAGCACCTTTTCGAGCTCGCCCGCCACGCCGTGCAGCGCGTCGGCGGCGGTCCAGATCGTGTGGCCGTCCTCGGAGCTTTCGACATCATCCGCGCCAGCCTCGATGGCGGCTTCGAGCACCTTCTCCTCGTCGCCCGCAGCGGCCGAGTATTCGATCAGCCCGCGCCGCTCGAAGCCGTGGCTCACCGAACCCTCGCTGCCGAGGTTCCCGCCGTTCTTGCTGAAGGCGGTGCGGACATTGGTCGCAGTGCGGTTGCGGTTGTCGGTCAGCGCCTCGACAATCAGCGCGACCCCGCCCGGGCCGTAGCCCTCGTAGCGCATCTCGATATAGTCCTCGCCGCCTGCCTGCGCGGCCTTGTCGATCGCGCGCTGGATGTTGTCCTTGGGCATCGATTGCGCCTTAGCGGCATTGACCGCGAGGCGCAGGCGCGGGTTCATGTCGGGATCGGGCATGCCCATCTTGGCCGCCACGGTGATCTCGCGGCTGAGCTTGGAGAACATCGCCGCGCGCTTCTTGTCCTGCGCACCCTTGCGATGCATGATGTTCTTGAACTTGGAATGGCCTGCCATTGGACGACTTCACCGGAAATGTTGGAGACTTGGGGGCGGGCCTTACTCCGGCAGGCGCGGGGGACGCAAGGGTGCGCGCGATGAGCCTGCGCGAGCGGGTTGATGACGTGTGTTGGTTCATCGCATGGCCGACCTTCGCCGCTCAGCCGGTTGTCTCGGCGCGAGGGCGGGCATTGGTGCTGCTGGCTGTCGTTCCTGTCCACCTGATGTTCGGCGCCGTCGTCCTTGCGCAACTTTGGCTTGCGAACCGGTTTGCTGGCGTGCTCCCCGCCCCCGACCCCGATCCCGAGAGCCTCGCGACCAGCCCGCTCGCCTTCCTGGTGATCGCACCGCTGCTCGAGGAGCTGGCGTTCCGCAGTTGGCTGACCGGGCGGGTCGCCGCCTTGCGCTTTGCGGCTTGCGGATTTGCGGCGATGGCGCTGATGCTGGCGGGCGTGTCGCTGCTGCCCGATCATGGACGCGCTTTGGCATGGGCGGGAGCGGCGGTGGCGCTGGCGGGCCTCGTGCATTGGAGCCTGACCCGCGAGCGCGCGGCTGCCCGCGCCGTGCCGCCCGCCTTCATCCGCCACTTCGGCTGGATCGTGTGGGCACAGGCGCTGCTGTTCGGCACGATCCACCTCGGCAATTACGCGGATCTCACCAGCCCGCTCGGCCTTGCCGTGGTGCTGCCGCAGGTGCTCGGCGGACTGCTGCTCGCCTATATCCGCACACGCGCAGGGCTGGCTGCGGCGATGGGGTATCACGCGGGGTATAATGCGGTGGTGCTGGCCGCCGCCGCTGCGGGCGTCGGCTGAGCGCTCAGACCCTGACCGCAGTCCCGCTGGCGCTGACCATCAGCATCGAGCCATTGGGCCCGATCACCTCGTAATCGAGGTCGATCGCGACCACCGCATTGCCGCCCAGCGCGGCAGCTTCGGCCTGCAATTCCTCGATTGCCTGCTTGCGCGCATCGGCCAGAATGCGCTCGTAGCTGCCTGAGCGCCCGCCGACGATGTCGCGGATATTGGCGAAGAGATCGCGGAACAGGTTCGCGCCGACGATCACTTCGCCGGTGACGATCCCGCAGTATTCCTGGATCGGACGCCCTTCAAGCGTCGGGGTGGTGCTGACGATGACGCCGCGGGCGTCTTTCCAAGGGGATGCCATTGCTCGTGTCTCCTCTCAAGGCTGTCTTATGAGGATAACACAGCAGCGGGAAAGTTCAATGACATCCCGCCAAGGCTCACGCCATGCCGAGCGCGGCCTTGTAAGTCTCCAGCAGCATGTCCTGCTCGCTGCGGTCGTCGGGTTTCATCTTACGCAGACGCACGATCTGGCGCATGATCTTGGGATCGTAACCCACCGCCTTGGCTTCCATGTAGACGTCGCGGATATCGTCGGCGATGCCTTTCTTTTCTTCCTCGAGGCGTTCGATGCGCTCGATCAGCAGGCGCAGGCGGTCGTCGGCGGTTTCGGCCATTGGGGGGGCTCCATCGGAAAATGAGAATCGGTTGGCGGGCGGAATAGCCAGAGCCTCGCGCCGATTGAACCGCCCGCGAAAATTATTCCTGTGCGTTCTTCGCCACACTCGCGGCCATCCGGGCGAGCTGCTCCTCGGTCGCAGGGGTCTGGCGGGTCGCTTTCCACTCGCCGCTCGGCATTCCGTGGATCAGTTCGCGCGCCTGCTCCTTGTCGCCCGGATAGCCCGCATCGCGGATCCAGTCGGCCAGACAGTTGCGGCAGAAGCCCGCGAGCCCCATCAATTCGATGTTCTGCGCATCGTGGCGGTGCCGCAGGTGGCGCACCAGCCGGCGGAAGGCGGCGGCGGCAGCTACGTCGTCCAGCGTATCGAGCGGATCGGCATTGCTATTCATTGTGGCTTATTCCTTGAGTTGAAATGCGCCTGTGCCATAGGCTCGGCGCAAGAGGGATACCCATTAATGTCACGACGGATCGACCCGCGCGGCCGCAAGGTCAAGATTCTCGCCACCATCGGCCCCGCCAGCCGCTCGCCCGAGATGCTGGAGCGGCTGGTGCGCGCCGGGGCCGATGCCTTCCGCCTCAACATGAGCCACGGCACCCATGCCGAGCACGAGCCCGTGGTCGCGGCGATCCGCGCGCTCGAAAAGCAGTTCGCGCGGCCGATCGCGATCCTTGCCGACCTGCAGGGGCCCAAGCTGCGCGTCGGCACCTTTGCCGCTGGCCAGGCGGTGATCCGCCATTCGGGCCACTTCGTGCTCGACCGGGACGAGACGCCGGGCGACGAGAACCGCGTTTACCTGCCGCACCCGGAGCTGTTCGGGATCATGGAGCGCGGTCAGCGCCTGCTGATCAATGATGGCAAGATCCGCCTGAAGGTGCTCGAAGCGGACGACAGCCGCATCCTGTGCAGCGCCGAGGTTGGCGGGGTGATCTCGGATCGCAAGGGCGTGAATGTCCCCGATGCCGAAGTGCCGATCCCCGCGCTGACCGAGAAGGACCGCCGCGATCTCGCCTTCGCGACCGAGCAGGGGGCGGACTGGATCGCGCTCTCCTTCGTCCAGCGGCCCGAGGATATCGCCGAGGCGAGGAAGCTCATCGGCACCCACGGCACCGCGATCTGTGCCAAGATCGAAAAGCCCAAGGCGGTCGACCGCATCGAATCGATCATCGAGCTGGCCGACGGCATCATGGTCGCGCGCGGGGATCTGGGGGTCGAGCTCGAACCCTATGAAGTGCCGCCACTCCAGAAGCAGATCGTCAACGCGGCGCGCCGCGCGGGCAAGCCGGTGATCGTGGCGACGCAGATGCTCGAGAGCATGATCGAGGCCCCGACCCCGACCCGCGCCGAAGTCTCGGACGTCGCCAACGCGGTTTATGACGGGGCGGACGCGGTGATGCTTTCGGCCGAGAGCGCCGCGGGCGCATGGCCCGAGGAATCGGTCGCGATGATGGACCGGATCGCGGTGCAGGTGGAAGGCGACGAGGGCTACAAGGCCCGCGTCCGCTTCCTCGAGACGACCCCCGATGCGACCACCTCGGATGCGCTGGCGCACGCCTGCATGACCATCGCCGACACCGTGCCGATCAGCGCGATCACTGTGTTCACCACCTCAGGTTCGACCGCGCGGCGCGTGGCGCGTGAGCGGCCCGCGACCCCGATGCTGGTGCTCACCCCCTCGATGCGCACCGCGCGCAAGGTCGCGCTCTTGTGGGGCGCGCATGCGGTGGCGACCAAGGACATCGGCAGCTTCGAAGAGATGATCGGCAAGGGCAAGCGCATGGCGCTGCGCCACAGCCTTGCGAGCGCGGGCACCAAGATGATCGTGCTGGCGGGCGTGCCTTTCGGGACGCCGGGGGCGACCAACTTGCTGCACGTGGTCACCGTGACCGGTGACGAGCTGGACAAGCACAAGGGCTAAGGCCGTGCCCGCCGCCTATCCGTGGGACGCCGACTGGCACGGCATAGACGATCCGGAGCAGGCGCGCGGACTGGAGCGCGAACTCGCCCGCGAGCTGCCGCGCGACCACATCCTCGCGGGCCGTGCGGTAACAGCGCTCGGACGGCGCGCAAGGCATGACGATGTCCTGTTCCTGCTCGATGACGGCACCTTCGCGCAGGTTCACCTCACCTGGAACGTCGAGCGCAATCCTGCTTGGCCTGCGACCGAAATCTACCCCGATTTTGCCGCATGGCTGGCCGTTCCGCCGCAGGATCGCTAACGCGCTCGCCTGAGGCTCAAAACGACTGGCTGACCCGCACATTGATCCGCGGGGTCTTGTCTCCGGTATCGAAGCGATCTTCGGTGAGCGGCACGGCAATCTCGAAATCGAGGTCGAGATCGCGCGTGATGTCAGTGCGGAAGCCCGCGCCGCTCGATGCCAGCGTCTCGCCCCCGCGCCCGGCGGCAAGGTTCGTGACCGTGCCCCCGTCGGCAAAGGCATAGAGCTGCACATTGCGCACCGCGCCCAGCGCGCGCGGCCAGTCATAGCGCAGTTCGGCGAGGCCCGCCGCGCCTTCATCGCCCACAGCTTGCGCGAAATCGTAGCCGCGCAGAAATTGCGTGCCGCCCAGCGAAAAGCTCTCGCCGATCAGCACCGGGGCGGTGGACAGTTGGCCGATGCTCGACAGCTGGAGGCTGACGCGCGGCGCGATCCCGCGGCGCCAGTTGAGCCACCAGCCGAGTGTGGTGAAATCGGGCTCGGCAGCGATGCGCGAGGCGAGCGGGCTGCCGGTCGGCGTCGCCCCGAAGGTGTCAAGCCCCTGGCTCACCGTCGCGCGGCCCTGGAGATTGCCCCCTGCGAGCGGCGCGAAGCCGTAGAATCCGAGCCGCACCAGCGCGATCCGGTCGTGGCGGGCAAGCTGGCCGAAGCTGTCCTGCGCGAGATCCTGCAATTCGGCGCTGCCCTCGAGCCACAGGCTGCGCTTCTGTGCGCGCAGGACAGGATGGCGGATGCGGATGCCGCCCTGCCACGCCTCGCCGAGCAGCTCGCGATTCGCCAGATAGGCACCGGGCTCGGTACGCGAATAGGAGCCGAAGGCGCTGACCGTGGTGCCATAGTCGTTGATCACGACGCTGTAGCGTGCGCTGAAGAAGGCGAGTTCCTCGGGCTCGAACGGGGTGGACGAGAAGCTGAGATCGACCCGGTCGCGCGGCGAGATCAACCCGTTGGCGTCAAGCTCGATCCGCGCCCGGAACGGTCCGAGCGGCTTGGTGCCGTCGGTGGTGGCGAGCACGCTGCCGCCAAAATCGTTGCGCCGGGCATCGACCACCAGAATACGGCGCTCGCCCTCGCGCTCGAAGCGGGTCGAGCGGATCCACACCCCCGGCAGGTCGTCGGCCAGCAGCACCTCGCGCTGGAGCGCGGCGAGGGTGACGGGGCGGCCATCGGCGAGGCGTTCGAGCTGGCGGCGGATGGCGGGATCATCGGAGCCTTCGACCCGCACCCCGTCGATCCGGCCCTCCTCGATCCGCACCCGCAGCATCCCGCCGACCAGCGTCTGTTCGGGGATCCAGGCGGTGGCGAGGACATAGCCCTCCTCGCGCGCGCGCGCGGCAATCGCGTCGGTCAGGCGGCCGAGTTCGGCGCGATCGAGTGGGCGTCCGGCAAAGGGCTCGACCACGCTTGCGAAATCCGCCTGCCGCATCGCCACGAGGCCATCGACCACGATCGCGCCGACATCGAGCACCGGGCCGCCGGCTTTCGTGAGCGGGGTGTCGAGCACCGGCAGCACCTCGATGCGCACCTGATCGTCGGCGGGCAGGGCCTGCTCGTCGCGGTTGGCCTGGGTCTGGGGATTGGTGCGGTCGAACACGTCCTGCGCCGCCAGCGGCCCCGCCGCCAGCGCCGTGATCGCGCACCCCCATAGATTAACCCACCGCAAGATTGGGAAAGCCCTTTCAATCGTGAAGCAGCCTCACCCCTACATTTCAAAGGTTAACCAAGTCTCAGCCACATGATTTCTTAACCAACTCCGTAAACGCGGTGTCCGTGGATGGGCGGCTAAGGGCAGCAGTTGGAGAACCTATATGCGCATCTTGCAACGCCTTGTGCTGCCCCTTCTGCTGCTGCTGTTCAGCGGTGGCCCCGCGCTGGCGCAGGGCGCGGTGTGGACCGTGTCCGAAGCCAAGGGCGTCGTCACGGTGATCGATTCGCAGGGGACGCGCCCCGCCAAGGTCGGAGCCCCGCTTGCTCCGGGTGCGACGGTGCGCACCGCCGCACGTGCCTCGGCAGTGCTGGTGCGCGGCAAGGAATTCGTGACGATGCGCCAGAACGCGCAACTGCGCATCGCGCCCGCCCAGCGCGAGCGGGGGATCGTCCAGATTCTGCAGGACTATGGCAGCGCGCTGTTCAACATCGGCAAGCAGCCCAATCCGCATTTCGGCGTGGATACCCCCTATCTCGCGGCCGTGGTGAAGGGCACGACTTTCGTCATCACCGTCACCAACGAAGGCGCGAGCCTTCAGGTGACCGAGGGCGCGGTCGAGACTTCGACGCTGGATGGCGGCGCGGTCGAGCTGATCACGCCGGGCAATGTGGCGATGATCGCGGCGGCCGATCCGCTGCGCATGGTGGTCGGGGGCGAGGGGCGCAAGGTGATGGATTCGCCCGCGCGTGGCACGGCTCCGGCTCCGTCGGCGGCTGCCCCTGCGCCTGCGGCCGGGGGTGCGGCTGAGCCGGCGGCTCCGCCGTCGCGGCAGGCCCTGCCCGAACCAGCGTTGGGAGCGCCTGATACAAGCCCGCGCATCGATCAGGCGATCCTCAGCACCCCGCAGGATCTCGGCCGGATCTCGAACGGCTTTGCCGGCGGCGAGGTGGTGGTGCTGGCCGCAGTCATGGTCTCGGACGTTCGCGGAGAAGGCAACGCCGGGGGCAATTCCGGCGAAGGCACCGATGGTGGCTCGGGGGGGCGGCCCGATGACGGCGTGGTCTGCGCGGGCGGCACCTGCACGGGTGGAGGTGCCGGTGGCGGCGCTGACAATGGCAATCCTCCCGAAGGCGCGGGGGACGGCAACGGCGGCGGCGCTGACAACGGCAACCCTCCCGAAGGCGCGGGCGACGGCGACGACGGCGGCGCTGACAACGGCAACCCTCCCGAAGGTGCCGGGGACGGCAACGGTGGCGGTTCTGACAATGACAATCCTCCCGAAGGCGCAGGCGACGGCGACGACGGCGGCGCTGACAACGGCAATCCTCCCGAAGGTGCGGGGGACGGCGACGACGGCGGCGCTGACAACGGCAATCCTCCCGAAGGTGCGGGGGACGGCGACGACGGCGGCGCAGACAACGGCAATCCTCCTGAAGGCGCGGGCGACGGCGACGACGGCGGCGCAGACAATGGCAATCGCCCCGAAGGCGCGGGGGACGGCAACGGCGGCGGCGCTGACAACGGCAATCCTCGTGAAAGAGCGGGTGGTGGCGATGACGGTGGGCTCGAGCGCCTTGTGATCGGCCTTGATTCGGCCTTCGGCACCTTCGCCCGTCGGGCCTGACCGGACCGGTCGCCGCCAGCATGACCTTCCTGCACCGCATTCTGGGGCGCGCTCGCCGCGCGCAGCGATCGGATAGCCGGCGCGCGGCCGCGCTGATGATTGCGTTGCTCGCGCTGCCGGTTTCGGTCGCGGCGCTGTCCGGGGCCTTCCGTGGCATCGAAAACCGCCTTGGCGAACTTACCTTCGCGCTGTTCGGTCAGGAAGCCAGCGGCCAGGTCCACGTGGTCGAGATGGACGCCGCCAGCATGGCCGCGATCCGCCGCTGGCCCTGGCCGCGCGACCATTTTGCGCGGGTCGTGCGCAATCTCGATGCCGCCGGTGCACGCTCGATCAGCTTCGATGTCGATTTCTCGAGCAGCGCCGATCCAGCCGGCGATGCGGCATTCGGCGCCGCGATCGCTTCCTCGCGCGCCCCGGTCGCGCTGCCGACCTTCGCGCAGGCCGCCGGCTTCGGTGATGACCGCCAGCTTGATGCGCTGCCGATCCCGATCCTGCGCGAACACGCCCAGCTCGCCTCGGTCTCGGTCGCGCCGGATCCTGACGGCTATGTGAGGCGCCTGCCGTTCGGCACCGTGACCAGCGCCACGGCGCGGCCTTCGCTCGCCGCGACCGTCGCGGGACGCAGCGGAATGGTGGACGCCGACTTCCCGGTCGATTTCGCAATTCAACCCGCCACCATCCCACGCCACAGCTTCATCGCCATCGAGAACGGGATGTTCCCGAAAGGCAGTCTGGCGGGCAAGGACGTGGTCATCGGCGCGACCGCGATCGAGCTCGGCGACCGTTATGCCGTTCCGCATCACGGGGTGATCCCGGGCGTGATCATCCAGGCGCTTGGGGCCGAGACGCTGCGCCGCGGCGTTCCGGTCTACGGCTCGTGGTCGCTGCCGCTGTTGCTCGCCTTCCTGCCCGCGATGGTCGTTCTGGCTGCCGGACGCCGCCGCGCGGTGGCTGTGCGCACCGGTATTGCTGCACTGGTGCTGGTCGCGAGCTGGCTGGGCGCGCGGATCGGCCTGTCGGTGTGGTTCGAGATCGTCCCCGCCCTGGTCCTGCTGCTGGCAGCAGGCGCGCTGCGTCACCTCATCCTCGCCCATCGCTTTGCCGAGGTGCGGCGGCGGATCGACCCCGATTCGGGCCTGCCCAACCGCCTCGCCCTCGCCGCGCGCGATCCCCACCCGGCCGACCGCTTCGTCATCGCCGCGCAGATCGACGATTTCGACGCGCTCAAGCTGGCGATGGAGAGCGAAAGCCTCGGCGTGTTGCTTCGGCGCATTGCCGAGCGGCTCAGGGTCGCCAGCGGTGTGTCCGCCATCTACCGCAGCGAGGATCGCACGCTGGCATGGCTCTCGCCACTTCCGATCGACGAGCTCGAATCCCAGCTAAGCGGCCTGCGCGCGCTGATGCGCAGCCCCTTCGAGCTTGGCGGGCGGCGGCTCGGCGTATCGCTGACCTTCGGGGTCGCTGATGCCGACATGGCCGATCCCGCCGCGCTCGCCGCCCATGCTGCGAGCCAGGCCAAACGTGCGGGCAAGTTCTGGCGGCTCCACACCATCGAGGCGGGCGAGACGATCAGCCGCGAGCTGTCGCTGCTCGGCGATCTTGACGACGCGCTGAAGAACGGCGGCATCACCGTGCTCTATCAGCCCAAGCTCAACCTCGTGACCCGCCGGATCGACGCGGTCGAGGCGCTGGTGCGCTGGAACCACCCGGACCGCGGGTTTCTGCCCCCCGATTTCTTCATCCCGCTGTTCGAGGAGCGCGGGCGGCTCGACGATCTGACGCTGGCGGTGATCGCGCAGTCGCTGGCGGACGCGCAAAGCTGGCGCGCGCGCGGGCTCCACATCGGCGTGGCGGTCAATATCTCGGCCGCGCTCCTGACCGCGGAGAGCTTCGAGAGCCGCGCGCTGGCGCTGGTCGCCAAGGGAGGGCTCGCCGCCGGGCGGGTCACTTTCGAAGTCACCGAAAGCGCGCAGTTCGAGGATGTGGGCCTTGCCATCGCCGCGCTCGAGAGGTTCCGTGCGGCAGGCATCCGCATTTCGATGGACGATTACGGCACCGGCCAGTCGGCGCTCAACTACCTGAAGCTGCTGCCTCTTTCGGAGCTGAAGATCGACCGCATGTTCGTGGCGCAGGCCCATATCGACAAGGGCGATGCGATGCTGGTGCGATCGACGGTGCAGCTGGCGCATGAGCTCGGCCTCAAGGTCGTGGCCGAGGGGATCGA
Source organism: Erythrobacter sp. (assembly GCA_013822695.1). Lineage (GTDB taxonomy): Bacteria > Pseudomonadota > Alphaproteobacteria > Sphingomonadales > Sphingomonadaceae > Erythrobacter. The sequence continues at coordinate 17,867 of PNKW01000028.1, forward strand.
GGAGAGCGCATGCCTCGAATTCCTCAGCGGAATCGGCTGCGACTATGCGCAGGGCTATTTCGTCGGGCGTCCGCTGGCGGCGGCTGATCTTGCCGCGCTGGCGGCCGCGACCGACGCGGCTGCCGAGGCTCCGGCCCCCGCGCCCATGCGCCTGCGGGTTGCCTGACCCGCATCTCATCCCCGGATCGGCTCCGTGCAGGTGCTTCCACCCTACTGAAACAGGCTCTAGGTTGCACCCCGCAAGCGGCTGCCCGAGCGGCGCTGCGCAGGAGGAGCGGATGAAACCCACGCTGGTCGCAGCTGTCGCGGCAATGAGCCTTGCAGGCTGCGCCACCACCGGCAGCGCGCCCGATCAGGCTGCCGCACTTTCCGGGGCCATGGCCTGCAAGGCGGACGCGGCGCAGTCTCACGTCGGCCAGCAGGCGGGTCAGGTGACCGGGACCGCAATCCTCAAGGACAGCGGCGCGCGCACTCTGCGCTGGGGGCCGCCGAACAGCGCCTGGACGATGGATTTCCGCGAGGACCGCGTTAACGTGCGCTACGATGACACAATGAAGATCACGGACATCACCTGCGGATGAGCGACATGGGTAAGCAGCGTCAGCGAACCACATCAGGCTCTCCCTTCGAGGAGACCTTCGGCTTTGCGCGCGCGGTGCGGGAGGGCAATCGCATCATCGTCGCGGGCACCGGCCCGGTCGAGCCTGATGGCTCCACCACGCCGGGCGGCGTTGCCGCGCAGGCCGAGCGGTGCTGCACGATCATCGTCGCCGCGATCGAGGCGCTGGGCGGGAGCGCGGCGGACGTGGTGCGCACCCGCATGCTGCTGACCGATCCTGAAGATCAGAACGCGGTCGGCGCAGTCCATGCGCGCTACTTCGCCGCAGCCAAGCCAGCCGCGACGATGGCGGGGGTCGCCTGGCTGTGCCGTCCCGAATGGCGCGTCGAGATCGAAGCCGAAGCGGTGATCCCAGGGTGATGCGGCAGTCTTTGCGATATCTTGGCGCGGTCGTGGCCGGGTCATTGCTGGGGCTTGGCAGCGCGCTGTGGCTGGCGGGTCTATGGCCTGCGCGCAGCAACATGGCGTTCGGCGATGTCGATGTCGGCGGCTGGCGCAGCGATTTTGCGATCGGATCGGAGGCCGCCGATCCCTACACCCGCGCCCGGGTCGCACGCCACGGGTTGCTGGCGCTTGCCAAAACCGAGGCGGTCTATTTCACCCGCGCCACCGACGATGCGGGCGCGCCCTTGCGCGAGGCGTGCACCTACATTCTGTCGGGCGGGGCCATGCCGGCAAAGTGGTGGTCGGTGACGCTCTATGACGGGCAGAGCATGCTCCCTGCCAACACCGACGGCGCGCTGAGCATCGATGCCGAGCGGGCTGGGGGCGGCGAATGGTCGGCGGTGATCGCGCCGCGGCGGCCTGCGCAAGGCAGCCTGTGGATTTCAAGCCGGGGCGCAAAGGCCTTCGACCTGACTCTCAGGCTCTACAGGCCGAGCGCCGCGCTGCTGGCGAACCCCAACGCCGCACTCAAGCCCCCGCGGATCGAGCGCATTTCGTGCGAGGGCGCGGCGTGAAACGGTGGGCCGGGCCGCTCGCCGTGCTGCTGTGCACCGCTGCGGCGACGCATGTCGCCACGCTGCACTTCACCCCTGCGGTGATCATGGACCGCGCGATGGATGCGCTGGACGCGCGCGGTGTGGCGCTCCACGCCTTCACAACACCGCAGCGGGTGACCCCGCAGACGCAGAGCGTGGTGCGTTCCTCGCCCGATCTCTATTACGCGCTGTGCCGCTATGACCTCGGCGATCCCGCCGCGCGGCTGACGGTAAGGATGGGGGACTGGCCCGACTACCAGTCGCTCGCCTTCTTCGACGCGCGCACCGACAATTTTGCGACCCTGCGCGGCACGGGACGAAAGGTTGCGGTGCGCTTGCTGCCTCCGGGGAGCGCGCCCGAGCAAGGCGCGATCGTCAGCCCGACCGGGCGCGGCGTTATCCTGATCCGTCGGCTCGCGCCGACGCCTGCGCGCTTCGCCGCCGCCGCCGAGGCGGGCAAGGCCGACGCGTGTCAGCTTGAGCGGGTCAGCCGCTGACGGCGCCTAGCCGCGCTTCGATGAGGGCGATCAGCGAAGCCAGATCGGCCAGCGCATCGAGCTCCGCAGCGCTCACCAGCACTTCGGGTGCCGGCCCGTCGTCCCCCAGCAAGATGGCCGGGAGCGGCAGATCGCGGGTGTCGAGATCCGCGCGGAATTCGTCGCGGTAGAGAAACAGCGTTGGCATCCCCACGCTGGCGAGAAACCGCGACCACGCAGGTCGCTTCGAAACCGCGCCATAGGTCAGCGCGCACAGCGAGCACGGGTAGGTCGCCGGGCTCGCCAGCTTGTGGACCGCGTCGCCCGCCGCATTCAGCAGCCCGCCCTTGGCGTTATAGATGAAAATGAGCGTGGGCATGCTTCGGGCAATTCCTCTCGTTACGCGTGGTCGCGATTTAGCGATGTGATGCGTACCAAACGTGCCAATCCCTAGCAAAATTCCGCTCGCCCCCCGTGCGGCCCGCTCTTTTCCCTTGCGCGCAAGGCCGCTAGAGCAGCGGCCATGACCGGGCAATTCCAACTCACCGAAGATCAGCTCGCCATCCGCGAGCTGGCGGAGCGCTTCACCGCCGACAATATCACGCCCTTTGCGGCCGAATGGGACGAGAAGCACATCTTCCCCAGGGACGTGATCAAGCGCAGCGCCGAGCTCGGCTTCGGGGCAATCTATGTCTCGGAAGAATCGGGCGGTATCGGCCTCGGCCGGCTCGAGGCGGCGCTGATCATGGAAGCGATGGCCTATGGCTGCCCTTCGACCAGCGCCTTCATCTCGATCCACAACATGGCCGCATGGATGATCGACCAGTTCGGCGGGGCCGAGGTCAAGGCGAAGTATCTGCCCGACCTCGTCACGATGGAGAAGATCGCGAGCTATGCCCTGACCGAGCCGGGCAGCGGATCGGACGCAGCCGCGCTCAAGACCACGGCTCGGCTGGATGGTGACCACTATGTCTTGAACGGCACCAAGCAGTTCATTTCGGGCGGCGGGGTCAATGATGTCTATGTGACGATGGTGCGCACCAGCGACCACAAGACCAAGGGCATCACCTGCCTCGTGATCGACAAGGATACCCCCGGCGTCAGCTTCGGCGCGCCGGAGAAGAAGCTGGGCTGGAACGCCTCGCCCACCGCACAGGTGATCTTCGAGGACGCGCGCGTACCGGTGCCGAACCGCGTGGGCGACGAGGGCGAGGGCTTCCGCTTCGCCATGATGGGGCTTGACGGCGGCCGCCTCAATATCGGCGCGTGTTCGCTGGGCGGCGCGCAGCGCTGCCTGGACGAGGCGATTGCCTATACCAAGGACCGCAAGCAATTCGACCAGCCGGTCGCCGATTTCCAGAACACCCAGTTCATGCTCGCCGACATGGCGACCGATCTCGAAGCGGCGCGTGCGCTGCTTTATCTCGCGGCGGCCAAGGTGACCGACAACGCCCCCGACAAGTCGCGTTTCTCGGCGATGGCCAAGCGTTTGGCGACCGACAGCGGCTCGAAGATCGTCAACGACGCGCTGCAATTGTTCGGCGGCTATGGCTACCTGCGCGACTACCCCATCGAACGCTTCTGGCGCGACCTCAGGGTGCACTCGATCCTTGAAGGCACCAACCAGGTGATGCGCATGATCGTAGGCCGGGATCTGCTGCGGCAGTGAGGAGTCTGCCCTCACTCCAGTCGCTCAAGGGCTTGTTTCTGCTCTTGTTGGCAGCCACCATGATGCAGTCTTGCACACCCGCAGGCTATATCCACTACATCATTTTCAACCAGTCGGATGGTCAGCTCTCCTTTGTCGATTGCAACAAGAATACAACGATTATCCCGCGGGATGGTTATGCGGAGGTCTCGGGTCTAGTTGGCATCAGCGGTGATAACCTCGATTGTTTCCGCAAGCGGGATCTGGTCGTCGCGCGTGAAGATGGCCGCACATGGCGGTATCAGCTGTGGGATAACCGCGCGGTCCGGAGCGCGCTCGGGCGCACCACCCGCAAGGTCCGTGAACGCGAACTGGAAGATTTCATCGCCCCGCCTCCGCATCCCACCGCACAAGTCTATTTCAGGCAAACGACAATCATTCCGCTGGTGGTGGGCAGGGATGGCGCAATCCGGCCGGTCCGCTGGGAGGCTTTTGACGTTGTCGGTGGTCCGGACACACAGCTGCTCGACGTCTCCTTGAGCGATGGTGCGCTGCGCTATGCCGATCGCAAGGATAGCTCCTCCGTGCTGATGAAGGCCAGACCGGTGTTTTTGGAGACTGGCTTGCCAGCCGGCTTTCCGATCAAGCCGATGGCAGACGCGCCGTCACGATGACCGCACACAGTCTGGCGCTTACAACGCTGCTGGTGCCCGATTACGACGCGGGGATCGCCTTTTGCGTGGGCGGTCTCGGCCTGGAGCTGATCGAGGACAGCGACTTGGGCGGCGGCAAGCGCTGGGTGGTGGTCGGCGGGAAGGAGGGCGGGCGGTTGTTGCTCGCCAAGGCCGCGACGCCTGCGCAGACCGCCGCGATCGGCAATCAGACCGGCGGTCGGGTGGGTTTTTTCGCGCATACGCACGATTTCACGGGCACATATGCACGGCTCGTCGATGCAGGCGCGAAATTTGAAGAACAACCGCGCCGCGAAAGCTATGGCACGGTAGCGGTGTTCAGCGATCCCTTCGGCAATCGCTGGGACCTGATCGAACCGAAAGATGCGGGGCAATGACTGACGACGTTCTGATCCGGGTGAATGGCCCCATCGGCCATATCAGCCTCAATCGGCCCAAGGCGCTGCACGCGCTGACGCTTGAGATGTGCCACGCGATGAGCGCAGCGCTGACCGCGTGGGCGGAGGATGTCAGCATCAAGGCGGTGATCCTCGACCATGACGAGGGGCGCGGATTCTGCGCGGGCGGGGACATCGCCTTCCTGCGCGATTCTGCGCTGAACGATGGCGGTGTGTCGGGCCGCAAGTTCTTCCACGACGAGTATCAGCTCAATCACCAGATGTTCACCTACGCCAAGCCGATCGTGGCCTTCATGGACGGCATCACGATGGGCGGGGGCGTGGGCATCTCGCAGCCGGCGAAGTTCCGGGTGGCGACCGAGAACACCCGCTTTGCCATGCCCGAAACCGGGATCGGCCTGTTCCCCGATGTCGGCGGCGGGTGGTATCTTTCGCGTCTCGGCCAGCGGATGGGGCAATTTCTTGCGCTGACCGGCGCGCGGCTCGACGGGTCGGAGTGCCTGTGGACGGGGCTGGCGACGCACTATGTGCCGCACGATATGCTTGAGGATATCAAGGCGCGCATCCACGATCACCCCGACCGTATCGCGGGCGTGCTCAGCGAACCCGTCGGCACGCCGCCCAAGGCACGGATCGAGGCCAATGCCGATAGAATCGCCAAGCATTTCGCCTCGGACCGCTACGAGGACATCCTCGCCAGCCTCGAGGCTGCGGCGGAAGCGGGCGACAACTGGGCCGCGACCGAGCGCGATACGCTCGGCACCAAGAGCCCGCAGACCTGCAAGGTCGCGCTGCGCCAGCTGGCGCAGAGCGCGAAGCTCACCGACTTTGCCGACAACATGCGGATGGAATACCGCATCGCCAGCCGCGTGCTCACCCGCCCCGACTTTGCCGAAGGCGTGCGCGCGGTGATCGTCGACAAGACCAACGACCCCAAGTGGGACCCGGCCACCCCCGAAGCGGTGGGCGAGGACCTGCTCGACGCGATCTTCGCGCCCCTGCCGGATGATGAGGAATGGAAGCCGCTATGACCTACGAAACCATCACCGCCGAGGCCGATGCGCACTGCACCAAGGGCGTCACGCTGCTGACGATCAACCGCCCGCATGCGCTGAACGCCTTGAATTCCAAGGTGCTGGAGGAACTGATCCACGCCTTCGCCGCCTATCAGGCGGACGGCTCGCAGCTCTGCGCGATCCTTACCGGCAGCGGCGACAAGGCCTTTGCCGCAGGTGCCGACATCAAGGAAATGAGCGACAAGGCCGCGGCCGATTTCTTCCTCGACGATTTCTTCAGCCCCTGGACCAGCGAGATCGTCAAGAAGACCCGCAAGCCGTGGATCGCGGCGGTCAACGGCTTTGCGCTGGGCGGCGGGTGCGAGCTTGCCATGATGGCGGATTTCATCATCGCTTCTGACAAGGCCAAGTTCGGCCAGCCCGAAATCAAGCTCGGCGTCGCCCCCGGCATGGGCGGATCGCAGCGGCTGACCCGCGCGATCGGCAAGTCGAAGTCGATGGAAATGTGCCTCACCGGCCGGATGATGGCGGCGGAGGAAGCCGAGCGCAGCAACCTCGTCGCCCGCGTGGTGCCGCATGAGGAGCTGATCGGCGAGGCTTTGAGAACCGCTGCAACCATCGCAGCGATGCCGCCGATGGCGGTGATCGCCAACAAGGAAATGGTGAACTCGGCCTTCGAGATGACGCTGGATCAGGGGCTGATCGTCGAGCGCCGGATCTTCCAGATCCTCACCGCGAGCGAGGACAAGGCCGAGGGGATGGCAGCCTTTATCGAGAAGCGCGAGGGGCAGTGGAAGGGGCGGTAGCCTAGTCCCCCTCCCGCTTGCGGGAGGGGTTAGGGGTGGGCATGTCCCATCACAAGTTTCGCGGTGAGCGGGCCCACCCCCGGCCCCTCCCGCAAGCTGGAGGGGAGAAGAATGAAAATCGCCTTTATCGGCCTCGGTAACATGGGCGGCGGGATGGCTGCCAATCTCGTCAAGGCAGGCCATGAAGTCCGCGCCTTCGACCTTAGCGAAGCCGCGCTTGCCGCTGCGCGCGAGGCCGGATGCACGACGTTCAGCACCGCCAAGGAAGCCTGTCAGGGCGCCGAGGCGGTCGTCTCGATGCTGCCTAACGGGGTGATTGTGAAACAAGTCTACTGGGACGACGTGATCGGCCACGCCCCTGAAGGCGCGATTCTGCTCGACTGCTCGACCATCGACGTCGCTACCGCGCGCGAGGTGATTTCGGTGACCGAGGCGCACGGCTACCAGATGGTCGATGCGCCGGTCTCGGGCGGGATCGCGGCAGCGGCGGGTGGTACGCTCACCTTCATGGTCGGCGGCAGCGACGAGGCCTTTGCCCGCGCTCAGCCGATCCTCGCCGCGATGGGCAAGGCGGTAATCCACGCGGGCGCGGCGGGCAACGGGCAGGCGGCCAAGATCTGCAACAACATGCTGCTCGCGATCCACATGATCGGCACCTGCGAGGCCTTCGCCATGGCGGACAAGCTGGGTCTCGATGCGCAGACCTTCTACGACATCTCGAGCGTCTCGTCGGGCCAGTGCTGGTCGATGACCTCCTATTGCCCGGTGCCGGGCGTTGGTCCGGTCACCCCTGCGGACAACGGCTATCAGGGCGGGTTTGCGGCCGGGCTGATGCTCAAGGACCTGAAGCTCGCGATGGAAGCGGCGGCAGGCGCGGGGGCCAAGGTCGAGCTTGGCGAGCACGCCCGCGCGATCTACGAGGCCTTCGCTGCCGAGAACGCCGCGACTGACTTCTCAGGGGTCATCCGCACGCTCTGAGAGGTCACACCCCGAGCTTCGGGCAGCGCTTCACGCCGGCCGCGCGCAAGCTGGCCGCCGCCGCGCCATCGCGGCGGGCAAGCGAATCGACGCTGATCTTCAGCACCTTGCAATCGAACCGCACCCCGCGGGCGATGCTGGCTTGCGCGATCGCGGCGAAAGCGGCGGGCGGCATCACCCGCGCGCCGCGGCGCAGGAAGGTGGCGTGCCAGCGCTCGCCCCCGACCACCACCGCGACGATCGTGACGTGCGCCGAAGCGGCACCGGGCTCTGCGAACACCGCCGGGCCAAGCTCCAGCAGCAGCGCATCGGGTGTGGCATCGCGCAGGAACAGCGCGGCATAGCGGCGCGCGGCCTCGGGCCGGTCGGCATTGGCGAGCGCGAGACGCAGCATCGCGACTTGTGCCAGCGGCTCGCGCCAGCCGCGCCGGGCGGCGACCTGGATCGTCTCGGCGGCCTTTTTGTCCTGCCCCGCCTTGGCCTGACCGACAGCCAGCAGCGTGAGGTATTCCGCAGGCAAGGGGCGGCGGCGGACCAGCCGCTCGGCCTCGGCCAGAGCGGCCTTCGGATCGTCGCTCTCAAGCGCGGCTGCGGTGATTCGGGTCTGGGCGTAATTGCGCATGGGTGCAGGGACGAGCGGTGCGAGCGCCGGGCTGGTCTCGGTCTGCTTGTCGACCTGCAAGACGGCGGTGACCAGCGCGACCACGACAAGCGCGGCGAACCACAGGATGCGGGCGATCATGCGCGCTCTCTCCACGTCTCGGTGGCGGTGCGCGCGAGCAGCAGCAAGGCAAACCCCGCCATCGCCAGGACGGTCTGGTTGCGCAGAGGGTAGTCCGTCACCGATTGGGCTCTTGTGCTGGTGCTGGCGCAGATAGGCGTCGATATCCTCGGCGATGAGGCTGTCGGTCTGGAAGCTGGAGGGCGTGTCCATCAGAAATATCCCTCCTGCTTCTTCTTCTCCATGCTCGCGTCGCCGCCATCCTTGTCGATCACCCGGCCCTGCCGTTCGCTGGTGGTGGTTAGCAGCATTTCCTGCACCACTTCGGACAGGTTCGACGCCGTGCTTTCAACCGCGCCGGTCAGCGGAAAACAGCCCAATGTGCGGAACCGGATCGAGCGCATGGTGATTTCGGGTCGGTAGCCCATTACCGCTTCCAAGCGCGGCAGATCGTCCGCCATGAACAGCCCGCCGTCATACTCGAACGTCGGACGCTCCGCGGCGAAATACAGCGGCACGATCTCGATGCCTTCGTTCATGATGTATTGCCAGATATCGAGTTCGGTCCAGTTCGAGATCGGGAAAACGCGGATGCTCTCGCCCTTCTTCTTGCGGGCGTTGTAGAGGTTCCAGAGTTCCGGGCGCTGGTTCTTGGGGTCCCAACCGTGGCTGGCGGTGCGGAAGCTGAACACGCGCTCCTTCGCACGGCTCTTCTCCTCGTCGCGGCGCGCACCGCCGAAAGCGACATCGAAACCGTGGAGGTCGAGCGCCTGCTTCAACCCCTCGGTCTTCCACATGTCGGTGTGCAGCGGGCCATGATCGAAGGGGTTGATCCCGCGTTCCTTGGCCTCGGGGTTCTGGTAAACGAACAGCTCCATCCCGGCATCGCGCGCGGCCTTCTCGCGCAAGGCATACATGTCCTTGAACTTCCAGGTGGTGTCGACGTGCAGCAGGGGAAACGGCGGCGGCGCGGGGTAGAATGCCTTCTTGGCAAGGTGCAGCATGACCGCGGAATCCTTGCCCACGGAATAGAGCATCACCGGGTTCTCCGCCTCGGCAACGACTTCGCGGAAAATATGGATGCTCTCGGCTTCGAGCCGCTCGAGATGGGTCAGATTTCGCATGGCGGGGGTGCTACACGCTGCACTGCACAAGACAAGAAATTTCCCGTAGGTGCAGCCATGGTAAAACTATGCTCCGACGTCGGGTGACCGGAGCCGGGGCGGGCGGTGTCAGAACTTGATTTCGGGCAGCCGCGCCGGATCGGCGATGTGCTTCTGGCGGGTGTACTGCGCCAGCAGGTGCATCAGCGACTGGTGGAGGTCTTCGATGATGCCGTAATTGTCGGCCTCGACATGCAGGCTGATGTCGGCGAGCTGACGCGATGCGCCGCCCGAAAAGCCGGTCATCGCGATCGAGGTCACGCCGTTTTCCCTTGCCCATTCGAGCGCGGTGACGATGTTGGGCGATCCGCCCGAGGAACTGATCACGATCAGCAGATCGCCGGGATGGGCGAGCGATTCCAGCTGGAAGCGGAAGATCTGGTCATAGCCGATGTCATTGCCGATCGCGGTGATGATCTCGATGTTCGAGGACAGGCTGACAACCTGCGGCCTGAGCGTCGAATCCGTGCGGATGCCCTTCACGCAGTCGCACACGAGGTGGTTCGAGATCGCCGCCGATCCGCCATTGCCGCAACAATAGATGCGCTTGCCGGCCGCGGCGGTCTCGGCGATCAGGCGCGCGGCGCGCTCCACCGCATCGCGGTCGATGGTCTTGCTGGCGGCAGCGAGGCGGGTGAAATACTCGTCGGCATAGGTGGCGGCGTGCTCGACCTGCTGCGAGGGGAAGTTGTCCATGGGTGGAGGGCTCCTTAGGCCGGGTGGGCGGTGTGGCTGGAGGGCTGGTAGAAGACGATGCTGGTGCCGTTCTTGTCGAAGCGGAAGGGCACTTCGCGCAAGGCCGCGAGCGCCTTGCGCAGATCGCTCTGGCGGGCTTGCGGGACGGAGAAGACCATGAACCCGCCGCCGCCCGCGCCGAGCAGCTTGCCGCCGGTCGCGCCGTTGGCCATCGCGGTCTGGTAGACATCGTCGATCATCGCGTTGGAGATGCCGCCGGTCAGCTGGCGCTTCAGCTCCCAGTTTGCGTGGAGGATCTCGCCCACCGAATGCGCATGGCCCTTCGCCAACTCATCGCGCAGGGTGTAGACGAGGCCGACCATCTGGCGCAGCGCCTGCTTCTTGTCGAGGCTCGCCCCGACATCGCGCGCCTGCTGTTCGAGGATCTTCGAGGCCGAGCGGTCGCCGCCGATATAGAACATCACCATGTCCGCCTCGACCTCCTGGATCGTGCCCGGCGGGGCGACAATCGGGGCGAGAGTGACGCTTTCGTCGGGGTGGAACTCGATCACGTTGAGGCCCCCCGCGGCGGCGGCATACTGGTCCTGCTTGCCGATCGGTTCGCCGCACATGTCGAGCTCGACCTCGCAAGCCTCGCGGCCGAGATCGAGCTTGGACTTGTAGGCGCCCCGGAAGGCGTAGAGCGCATGCAGCAGCCCGACGGTGAAGGAACTTGACGAGCCCATGCCGCTCCCGCGCGAGGGGATGTCGGCGATCGATGTGATTTCGACGCCGGAGGTAATGCCGGTCTTCTCCAGCCCCGCCTTGACCAGCACGTGTTCGATCTCGCGCGCATGGGCGACGATCTCGGTGCGCGAATAGGACAGGCGGATGCCCTCCTCGAACCGCTGGTTGACGGTGACGTAGACAAACTTGTCGATCGAGGTGCTCAGCACCGCGCCGCCCTCTTCGCGGTAATAGGACGGAAGATCGCTGCCCCCGCCGACGAAGCTCAGGCGCAGGGGCGTTTTGCTGATGATCATAGACACTCCACATAGGCAGCCCGGCAGCGAGCTGTCCCGACCGGAAGGCAGGCCAAGCCCGCCCGTTTATGCGACCCGATCAAGTATCAATGCGACAGCCTCGCGAAGGCTGGGCGCAACGAAGGTGGGCTGCGCGTCATATTTGCCGTCGCGCCCGCCGAAGCCGGTTTCGACCAGCACCGAGTTCATCCCGCAGCGCCGGGCAAGCTCGATGTCGGTGGTCATATCGCCGATGTACCATGAGGCGGCAATGTCGATGTTGAGATCGGCCGCCGCCTCGTCGATCATCCCGCGCGCCGGCTTGCGGCAATCGCACACGATCTTGAGATCGGTGCGTTCGCCTGCGAAGCCTTTGTCGGGGTGGTGCGGGCAGAAATAGAGAGCGTCGACATAGGCCCCTTGTGCGCCGAGCAGCGTGTCGAGCCGGTTATGCACCCGCTGCAATTCTTCCTCGGTCGCCTCGCCGCGCGCGACCACCGGCTGGTTGGTGATGATCACCGTGCGGAAATGGGTGCGGTTGAGCAGCCGCAGCGCCTCCGCCGCGCCCTCGATCAGCACCACCTGATCGGGGTCGGAAATATAGCTGCGTTCCTCGTTGATCACCCCGTCACGGTCGATGAAGATGGCGGGTGAGGGTGTGCGCAGCGACAGCGCCGCGACGCGGCCGGTGCGCAGGTCCTTGCCGGTCTTCTCGAGCCTTTCGGGGGTGCCAGCGTCCTTGATGTATTCGGGGCTGCGATAGCCCAGCAGCCGCATTCCCTGATCGAGCATCCGCGCGAACACATGTTTGCCGAAATCGGGCTTCTCGGGGAGCGTGTCGGTCTGATCGAGCGCGGCGAGCGCGCGCTTTTCGAGGATGTAGAGTCCGGCATTGACGAGGTTGGGCAAGTCCTTGCCCGGGGGGTGCGGATAGCCGTGGATGGCGAGAACGGTGCCCGCCGCATCGACCTCGACGATGTCCGAATCCGCCGGGTGATCATTGGGGTGGACCAGCAGCGTCGCATCCGGGCAGGCGGCCTCATGCGCGCGGGCCATGGTCTCCAGATCGACGTCGAGCACCGTGTCGCCGTATAGCACGAAGAAGCTGTCGGCGAGGTGCGGCAGCGCATCGAGCACCGCGCCAGCCGTGCCGCGCGCGCGTTCTTCCTCGATGCAGGTGACGGCAAGGCCCCAGCGCGAGCCATCCCCGCAGAAGTCACGGATTGTCTCGGCGCGGTAGCTGCAAAGGAGGACCACATCGGTGACCCCGCTCAGCGAGAGCAGTTCGAGCTGGCGCTCAAGCAGGGGCTTGCCGTCGGCGGGCGCAAGCGGCTTGGGCAGATCGCCGGTGATCGCCTTGAGCCGTGTCCCCATTCCCCCCGCAAGGATGACCGCCTGCCGCACTAAAGCCCCCGTTCCTGACAACATTCCGCGACCGCGCGCTGCATCGCATCATGCGATGACAGTTTCGGGCTCCAGCCCAGATTGGCGAGCTTTCTCGTCGAATAGGCAAAGCGCGGCACATCACCGACCCAGCCGCGATCCCCGCCCGTGTAGGCGATCCGCGCGCCGCCCCCGGCCTGTTCGATCACCGCGGCGGCAATCTCGGCGACGGTGACACCGCTGTCCTGGGGGCCGATATTGTAGAGGTGGCGGCCCGGCGTCTCCGCCGTCGCATCGACGATGAACAGCATCGCCTCGATCAGTTCGGCGACATGGAGATAGGGCTTCTGCTGCGTGCCGTTGCCCAGCACGGTCAGTACTTCGCGGTCGGCGAGCAGCTTGCTGCAGAAGTCGTAGATCACCCCGTGGGTGGCGCGCGATCCGATCACGTTGGGAAAGCGCATGATCCAGGCCGCATCGAGAAAGGTCTCGGCTGCGGCGCTGATCGCGGCTTCGGCGGCGAGCTTCATCGCCCCGTAATTCGATATCGGCAGCAGCGGACCGGTGGTCTCGGACAGGGTCTCGTCCAGCTCGCCATAGACCGCCGAGGTCGAGGCGAAGACAAAGCCCCGCGCGCCCGTGGTCTTGGCCAGAGCCAGCGCGGTGCGGGTGGTCTGGAAGGTGTCGCGAAAGTCGATCCCGTCATCCTCGACCCCGGCGGCGATGTCCGAATTGGCGGCCATGTGCCAGACCATGTCGAACGGGCCGAGTGCGGCGAGGGCGGCCGGCACATGCTGCGGATCGCCAAGCTCCGCCTCGATGAAGGAGAAGCGTTCATTCACGAGCGCAGCAGAGAGGTTTTCGCGCCGCCCGCGGACCAGATTGTCGGTGCCGACCACGGTGCTTCCGCGCGCCAGCAGAGCATCGACCAGATGGCTCCCGATGAAGCCGGCAGAGCCCGTTACCAGCATTGTCATGGTCAACTCTTTGGGGCTTTTTTTGCGATGCAGCGAGGCCTATAGGTCACCCACCAAGGGGGTCAAGGGGCTTGGTCGACCCTCCCTGCTGGCCTCATGTCGGGCTGTTGCGCATGGGCGCTGAGCCGCATTTTCCGCCGCGAAGGGCTCGGATGAAGACGATCGTTCACATCAGCTGCGACTTTCCCGATCCGATCGTGTCGGCCAAGACGCAAGGGGTGATCAGCTTCGTCGACAGCACGGCGGGCTTCCGTCACGTCGTCTACTCGCTCAACCGTGCGAACTGGCGGTCGAACCTCGTCGCGCTCGATTTCGCGCCCGATCGCACCGCGATTGCCTATGGCGCGCCGCCCAAGGGGCTGATGCTCGAGACGCGGCTTGCGCCGGTCGCCGACTATATCCGCGCCGATCTGGCGAAGAAGGGTATCGCGCCCGATCTGTTTCACGCTCACAAGCTGACGGTCGAGGGTCTCCTCGCGCACCGCCTCGCAGGCGAGCTTGGCGTGCCCTATATCGCCAATATCTGGGGCGATACCGACATCAAGTTCATCGCCGCGCGCAAGGACATGGCCGCCAAGTGGCGCGCGATCATGCAGGGCGCGCAGCGCCTGCTGCCCTGCGCACCGTGGACTGCCGAGCGTTTCATCGCCGATCACGGCCTCGATCCTGCGCGGGTCGAGGTGATGATGCCGATCGTCAAGCAGGAGGAGGTCCTGCCGCCCGTCGTCACCGGCGAGGCGCGGATCGTCACGCTGTTCAACCTCGACCAGCACAAGCGCAAGAACCTCAAGGGCCTGCTCGATGCGGTGGTCGAGCAGCGACGCAGCGAGCCGCGCCTGACGCTCGACATCTGGGGCCGGGGCGATGCCAACACTTTGTGCGACATCGACACGATGATCGCCAGCCGCAATGCGCTGGACTACATCCGCCTCAAGGGCCCCCTGCCGCAAGGCGCGTTCGAGAGCACGCTGAACGGCTACACCGCCTTCGCCATGCCCACCCTGCGCGAGACCTTCGGCATGGTCTTCGTCGAGGCGCTGCTGTGCGGCTTGCCAGTGCTGCACACGCGCGGCTGGGGGATCGACGGGGTCTATCCCGACGACACCATCGGCTATGCCTGGGAGCACGGCGATCAGGCGGACATCGCCAAGGGCCTCGCCTATCTCATCGCCAACGAGGCGCGGCTCAAGGGCAACCTTGCGGCGATGGCTGGCGAGGGCGCCTTCGACCGCCACAAGCGCGCGGTGATCGTGGCGCAGTATCGCCGCATCCTCGATGAGGCGACCGGCGGCGCGAGCGCGCCGCAACCGGTCGCCGCGCCCGCGCTCGCGCACTGATCGCCCCTGCCACTTTTGCACGCTGTGGTGCTCGGGCCTTGCTCTGGGCTGGCAGGCGCGCCACAGATTTTCCCCGACAAGGGAGAGATTCATGACCAATGCAACAGGGCCGCTCGCTGGCCTTCGGGTTCTCGAGTTCGCCGGGATCGGGCCGGGGCCGCATGTGGCGATGCTGCTCGCCGACCTCGGGGCCGAGGTGGTGCGCATCGACCGGCCGGGGGCGCGGCCGACCAATCCGGTGGTCGAGCGGGCACGCCACCGCCTTGCGCTCGACCTCAAGAGCGAGGATGGCAAGGCCGCCGTCCGCGCCGCCGCGACACAAGCCGATGTGCTGATCGAGGGTTTCCGTCCGGGGGTGATGGAGCGGCTGGGACTGGGGCCCGATGACCTGCTGACGGCCAACCCACGGCTGGTCTACGCCCGCATGACCGGCTGGGGACAGGAAGGGCCGCTGGCGCAGGCTGCCGGGCACGACATCAACTACATCGCCATCACCGGCGCACTTGCGGCGGTCGGCAAGGCAGGCGAGACCGCGACCCCGCCGCAGAACCTTGTCGGCGATTTCGGCGGCGGGTCGATGTATTGCGCCTTCGGGATCATGGCCGCGCTGCACGAACGCGAGAAGTCGGGCAAGGGGCAGGTGGTCGATGCCGCGATCGTCGACGGGGCGACCAGCCTGATGAGCTTCTTCTTCGGGGTGCGTAACGTGCCGCACCTCAGCACCGAGCGGGGCAAGGGGATGCTCGGCGGGGCGGCGCATTTCTACCGCTGCTTCGCTTGCAAGGATGGCAAGGAAATCTCGCTGGGCTCGATCGAGCCGCAGTTCTACGCCGAGATGCTGGCCAAGGCGGGCGCGCCGGAAGATCTCGCCCAAGGCCAGATGAACCCCGCCAACTGGGACGACTATGCCGAAAAGCTCGCCGCGCTGTTCCTCACCAAGACGCAGGCCGAATGGTGCGACGTGCTCGAAGGCAGCGACGCCTGCTTTGCCCCCGTGCTGGGGATTGAGGAGGCACGCGAGCATCCGCACATGAAGGCGCGCGGCGCATACGTGGAGCATGATGGCATGTGGCACACCGCCCCCGCGCCGCGCTTCAGCCGCACGCCGGGCAGCGTCCGCTCCAGCGCCGACGACGGGGCGGACGTGGTCGCACGCTGGGCGGAGGCAGGCTGATGGCGGGCAAGTTCTTCGAGGAATGGCAGGTCGGGGAGCGGATCGAGCACCCGATCCGCCGCACCGTGACCGAGACCGACAATCTGCTGTTCTCGACCATGACCCACAACCCCCAGCCGCTCCACATCGACGTGGAAGCGGCCAAGGCGAGCGGGTTCGGGCAGATCCTCGTCAACTCCACTTTCACTTTCAGCCTGCTGGTCGGCCTGTCGGTGGGGGAGACGACGCTGGGCACGCTGGTCGCCAACCTTGGGTTCGACAAGGTGGTGACCCCCAAGCCGGTGTTCATCGGCGACACGCTGCGCGCCTCTTCCGAGGTCAAGGAACTGCGCGAGAGCAAGTCGCGCCCCGATGCCGGGATCGTGACCTGGGTGCACGAGATGCACAATCAGCGCGACGAGGTGGTGTGCCGCTGCGAGCGTTCGGCGCTGATCCAGCGCCGTCGCTGACCTCAATTCGCCGCGATCACCTCGCCGCCCAATGCCTGCCACAGCACGATCCGCGCGCGCTGCGCCCGGCCGAGCGCGGCGGCGGCTGCCTCGCCGCTTGAATCCGCCGCGCGGCGCGCTTCGAGCACTTCGAGGAAACTGGCGAGCCCGGCCTTGAAGCGGGTCTCGGCGATGGCGGCGGCGTGGGTCAGCTGGCTGGCTTGCGTGACCGCGAGCGCGGCCTCGGCATCGGCGGCGGTGACCACGCCGTAAGCCGCCTCGGCATCGCCCAAGGCCTGATAGACCGCCCCGCGATAGGCCGCGAAGGCCGCGCGCTTGTTGGCGGCGGCACCGTCGATCTGCGCGGCCACTCGCCCGAAATCGAGCAGCGGCCCGGCAATCCCGCCGGTGAGGGTGCCGACGACGGAATCGTCGAAGAAGTCCTCGGGCCGGAACGAGAGCAAGCCGATCACCCCTGACAGCGTGATGCGCGGGAAGCGCGCCCGCGCGGCGGCGGCGAGATCGGCGTCGGTCGCGGCGAGTTCGGCCGCAGCGGCGGCGACGTCGGGCCGGTTGGCGAGGAGATCGGAGGGCAGGCTCGCCGGAGCCGCCGCCGGGGCCAGCGCCGGAGCGGGGGTCGCCAGCGCGGCGCGCACGGTCGCCGCGTCCTGCGCGGTCAGCGTCACCAATCGGCCGATCAACTGCGCGCGGTCGCTTTCGAGCGCGGCGAGGCGCGTGGCCGAGCCGCTCGCGGTCGCCTCGGCGCGCACGCGGTCGAAGCCGGGGGCGATCCCGGCCTCC
>PNKW01000029.1 GCA_013822695.1 Erythrobacter sp.
CGCGCGGGTGCGCAGCAACGGATAGCTGGCAAAGGCGCTGGCGAAGATCGTGTCGGATTCGACATTGAACCCGGCGATCCCGGTCGCAGGCTTGGTGCCGCTCCAGGTGAACTGACCGCCAAGCCGCAGCCCCTCACCGCCGACGCGGAAATCATGGCCGACCTGCACGGTCTGCTGCTCTTCGAAATCGAGCGTGCTGAACACCGCCAGCGAGGTGCGGTCGCCCAGTCCGGTGACGTCGTAGATCTCGCCCCGCAGCACGCCGCCATAGCGGCCGATCGACCGCGAGGCGAGGTTCTGGATGTTGATATCGACCATCGCGCGCTGGCGCAGCACCGCGACCTCGCCGACCAGATCGCCGGGCGCGCCGCCTGCGGCGGGACGCAGCGACAGGCGCACATCGAACCCGGGCAGATCATCGGCGAGCAGCAGGTAGCGCTCGGCCTCGTTGATGTTGAACACATCACGGTTGGTGAGCTTTTCGAGGTAGCGGGCGACCAGCGCCTCCGAAGCCCCTGCCTCGCCGCGCACACGCACCGATGTCAGGCGCCCGAACACAACCTTGAAATCGGGGGTGCCGTCAGCGAGGCTCTGCTCGGGGATCTCGACCGTGGCGAGATAGCCGTCGCGGCGCAGGATGGCGTTGGCTTCGGCGCGGATGTCGCACAGCACCGAAACCGGCAGCTCGCGCCCGACATAGTCGGCATAGGCGCGCTCGAGCGAGAGGCCCGGCACGCGGGCGAGGCCATCGAAGGCAGCGCCCTTCACGGTGAATTTGATCCCCGCATATTCGGGCCGGTCAAGCGCACAGGGCGCGCGTTCGAAATCGCCGTCGACGGTCAGTGTGGTGGAGCGCACCGGCGCCCGGTCGTCGGGCGGCACGAGGTCGCTGCGGTTGGGAGGCGTGATGCCTGCCGCCGGCCCCGCCTGTGCCAGCGCAGGCGCGGGCAGCAGACATAGCGCCGCAGCCGCAATGGCGGCAGAACTGGCGAACGAGCGCAAATGCACGCGCGGCCGGCTGGTATGAGCTTGCGACAAGGTCCCCCCCAAAAATGCGTAACCCGCCCTGCCCGGCCGCCATGCATGCGGCGGGCCTCGGGCAAGGCCCGGTCCCTCAATACTCGCACGCGGCCTGACACCCCTCCGTGTCATCCCAGCGAACGGCGACCCCTGATGGTCTGCAAAGCTACTCAGGCTTGCAGTAAAGGCAAGCACGCAGCAGCCCTGAGGGGCCCCGGCAGGCAAGATTGTCGCATTTGGCCAACGGGTGTGACGCGTTTGAACAAACCCGCAGGGCCTCCGGCAGGAATCACCCCCCGGCGGCGAGCATCACCTTGGCCGAAGCGCCCGACAGCGCGCCGGGCTCGGCGGGGAGCTTGGCCGGGCGCGCGGCGCCGGGATAGGCCTGCTTCAGAAGCGCGAGCGCCTCGGTGATGGCGGCATGGAGCGCCGGGTTCTCGCCCTTGATCCCCGCTCCCGAGGCGGCAAAGGCGCTCATCGCCACGCGCGCGAAGCCATAGCCGTCGAGATAGGGCTCGTAGGCGTCGTTCTTGGCCAGTTGGCGATACATTGCGCTGGCGCGTTCGACCAAATCGGCGATCACCGCGCCGGAAACCCTGGCGCTGCTCGCATCACCCTTGGGCGCCTTGGCCGCCGCGGCGCGCAGCGCGGCGATGATCGCGTCATAGGCCTTGTTCACCTCGGCCACCGGCTTGCCCGCCAGTGCCGCATCCGAGGCGGCAGTGAACAGCGGCTTCATGTCCTTGACGCCGAGCGTAGCGAAGGCCGGGTCCATATCGAGCAGCACTTCGCTGACCGGGTGCGCGAACATCTCGCCCGCCGCGTCCTTCTTGCCCGCCGCATAGGCATCGCGCGCGGCGACGACATGGGCTTCGGCGACGGCAAGGGCGATCCCGTAGGCGACCGGGTCCTTGGCCGCATTGGCGACCGCGACGCCGCCCTCGCCTTCGCCGCCCGAGGCAGCCGCCTCGCCCTCTCCTGCGCCGCCCTCGCCTTCGCCTGCGCCGCCTTCGCCCTCACCGGCAGTCGCGGCGGCGCCGGGGGCACCCGCCTCGCCGGTCGCACCCTCGCCGCCGCCAGCCTCGCCGCTGCAAGCTGCAAGCAGCCCGCCTGCAAGCGCGGTGCCGAGGCCAAGCTGGGTCCAGAGTTTGAGCGTGCTGTTCATGGGTGGGGGTGCGTCCTTGGTGTGTGGTGAAGTCCGAAGAGCCTCATGGCCGAACTGATAATCACTCGCAAGAGCCTTTCGCAGCGGGCCTTGCGGGAATGGCGGCGCATCGCTAGTGAAATGATACAACGTTACCAATTTCAGGCCCGCACCTGCCCATGACCACGCTCCTTGCGCCCTCAGCCCGCATCGCCGCCGATCCCGCCGTGCTCGGCGAGATCGCTGCGCCTGATTGCAGCCTCGCGGTGTGGCAGCGCCCCGGCTTTGCCGACTTCACCGCGCTCACCGCCGGATCGCCGGAAGACCTGCGCTTCAACAGCACCCCCGATGCGCTCGCCGCCGATCTCGCCCGCGCGCTCGGCCAAGCCGGGTTCCAAGGAGACGCGGCGCTGCACCGGGCGCTGGTCGAGGATGCAGTGCGCCTTGCCCGGCTGTTTTGCGCCGCGATGGACCTCGCCCACTTCGAGCTCAGGCTCGAGGTCGTGCGGACCGATTCGTGCCGCAAGTTCCACGCCGACTATGTCACCGCGCGCCTCATCACCACCTATGTCGGCCAGGGCACAGATTGGCTCGAGACCGAAGACGCCGCGCAGGTTGCGGCCGGCGGCGTGCCGCAGCGGATCCACCGCCTCGCCCCCTTCGATGTGGGAGTGTTCAAGGGCAAGCTTGCCACCGATACCCCAGTCATCCATCGCTCTCCGCCGATTGCCGGAAGCCCCGGCGGCGTGCGGCTGCTGCTGGTGCTCAATCCGGTGAGTCGGCGGCCCGTGAAATCCGGGGTCGATAGGGCAGATTGCCCCCTTCCGCCGCCCCGGCATCTCGCCTAACACGCCCGCCTTGCGCCCGCGCGGGTGCCCGATTTCGTGAGAGAGGTTTGCTGCACATGAAGAATATCCTGCTGGCCGGTACCAGCGCGCTGATGCTTGCCCTGCCCGCCGCGGCGCTCGCCGATGAAGGCATGTGGCTGCCGAGCCAGACCGGCGCGATTGCCGAGGAAATGAAGGCGGCTGGCCTCGAACTCGACGCCAAGACACTGGGCGATCTCCAGCGCCCGCCGCTCACCGCGATCGCCTCGCTCGGCGGCTGTTCGGCGGCGTTCCTTTCGCCGCAGGGTCTGGTCGCGACCAACCACCACTGCGTCGCAGGCTCGCTCCAGTACAATTCGAGCCCCGAGAACGACTACCTCACCGACGGCTTCCTCGCCAAGGAACTGGGCGATGAACTCCCCGCCGCCCCTGGCAGCCGCATCTACGTGATCGAGGATCTGCGCGATGTCACCGCCGCGATGCTCAAGGGCGCGGACAAGCTGGAAGGCCGCGCGCGCTATGACCGGTTGCAGGCCAATCGCACCGCGCTGATCGAAGCGTGCGAGAAGCAGGCCAACCGCCGCTGCGACGTGCGCGCCTATTTCGGCGGCGCGCAGTACTGGCTCCAGCAGCAGCTCGAGATCCAGGACGTCCGCCTCGTCTATGCCCCCGCAGGCGGTGTCGGCAATTTCGGCGGCGAAAAGGACAACTGGCAGTGGCCGCGCCACACCGGCGACTTCTCGTTCTACCGCGCCTACGTGGCGCCCGATGGCTCCTCGGCCGCGTTCAGCAAGGACAACGTGCCCTTCAAGCCCAAGGCGTGGCTCCCCATCGCCAAGGAAGGCGCCAAGGAAGGCGACTTCGTGATGGTCGCCGGCTTCCCCGGCACCACCGAACGTCTGCGCACGGCTGACGAGGCGCGCTTCTATTACGAGGAACTCTACCCCTACCAGCAGCGCACGCTCGCCGAATATGGCGACAGCATCGACGCGCTGACCGCGGGCAATCAGGCGGCGACCATCGCCTATGCCGCCACGCTCCAGGGCGTCGAGAACTACGAGAAGAAGATCGCCGGTCAGCTGGCCGGTGCCGAGGCGATTTCGCTCGTCGCCAAGAAGCAGGCCGAGGAAGCGGCTTTCCGCGCATGGATCAAGGCCGATCCGAAGCGCGAGGCGCAGTACGGCGCGGCGCTCGCCGAGCTCGACAAGCTGGTAGCCGACACCAACGCCGTCTCGCTCGCCGACGCCAAGCGCGGTCTGCTCGGCCGCGGCCAGCTCTACGGCGCGGCGCGCACGCTCTATCGCTGGGCGAACGAGCAGGCCAAGCCCGACAAGGACCGCGAGCCCGGCTTCCAGGCGCGCGACAAGGCCTTCATGACGCAGCGCATGGCAATCATCGAGCGCCGCTATGTCGAGGCGATCGACATGGCTCTGTTCGCCGATGCGATCGCCGAATACCGCACGCTCCCCGCCGATCAGCGCATCACGAGCTTCGACGCCTTCCTCGAAGGCAAGGACTTGGCCTCGCTCTATGCGGGCAGCGAGCTCGGGACCACCGCCAAGCGCATGGAGTGGATGGGCAAGACCCCGGCCGACTTCAAGGCATCGAGCGATCCCTTCATCCAGCTGGCTGTTGCCACCTATGACGAGAGCATGGCCGCCGAAGCCGCCGACAAGGAACGCGCCGGCCGCATGCAGAAGGCGCGTTCGGCGGTGATGGCCGCGCGCCTCGCCTATGCGGCCTCGCAGGGCAAGACCATGTATCCCGACGCCAACGGCTCGCTGCGCTTCACCTATGGCAAGGTGACCGGCAAGACGGTCGACGGGCAGATCTGGACCGCCTTCACCACCGCGGAAGGCATTGTCGCCAAGCACACCGGGCGCGGCGAATTCGATGCGCCCGACAAGATGATCGAGCTGATCAAGGCCAAGGACTACGCCGGCTACACCGCGCCTGCGCTGGGCACGCTGCCGGTCGACTTCATGTCGACGGTCGACATCACCAACGGCAACTCGGGCTCCTCGACACTGAATGCGCGCGGCGAGTTCGTCGGCCTTGCCTTCGACGGGACGATCGAGGGCGTGGTCAGCGACTGGATGTATGATCCGGCGATCAACCGCACGATCCACGTCGACAGCCGCTTCATGCTGTGGACCATGGACAAGGTCGACGGCGCGACCCGCCTGCTCGAGGAAATGGGCGTCAAGTAAGCCGCCCCATTTTGAATAAGTATGCGGCGCGTGGGATTCCCGCGTGCCGCCTGCTATTGCTTGCGCCGTCAGGATTTGCGGGCGGGGAGAGAGCAATGCGCGATGTGGTTGTGGTCGATATCGGCGGGACGCATGCCCGTTTCGCGATTGCCAGCATCGGCGCGGACGGGGCGATCAGTCTCGACGAGCCCGAAACGCTCCATACCGCCGATCATGCGAGCTTCCAAACCGCGTGGGAGGCGTTCCGCCACCGCAAGGGCGGCACCCTGCCCCCGGCGGTGAGCATCGCGGTGGCTGGCCCGGTCGGCAGCCCCGCCAAGCCCAATCCGGTGATCCGCTTCACCAACAACCCGTGGATCATCCGCCCCGCGCTGATCCCCGAGAAGCTCGGCGCGAGCCACTACACCATCGTCAATGATTTCGCCGCGGTCGCCCATGCCGTCGCGCGGGCCGATGAAAGCCAGTTCCTGCACCTTGCCGGCCCCGATGTGCCGCTGGGGCGCGAGGGCACGATCTCGGTGCTCGGGCCGGGGACGGGGCTGGGAGTCGCGCATCTCTATCGTTCGGGCCAGCACTACCGGGTGCAGGCGACCGAAGGCGGGCATATCGACTTCGCCCCGCTCGACACCATCGAGGACGCGATCCTTGCCCGCCTGCGCCAGCGCCATTTGCGGGTCTCGGTCGAGCGCGTGGTGGCGGGGCCGGGGATCGTCGACATCTATCAGGCGCTCGCCGCGCTCGAACACCGCACCGAGCCCGAGCGCGATGCGATCGAAATCTGGAACCTCGGCACCTCGGGCGAGGATTCGCTTGCGGCGGCGGCGGTGGACCGCTTCTGCCTCTCGCTCGGTTCGGTTGCGGGCGATCTGGCGCTCGCGCAGGGCGGCTTTGCCGGCGTGGTGATCGCAGGCGGCCTCGGCTACCGCATCCGCGACACGCTGCTCGCCTCGGGCTTTGCCGCGCGGTTCAAGGCCAAGGGGCGGTTCGAGAGCCTGATGGCAGGCATTCCGGTCAAGCTGATCATCCACCCGCAGCCCGGCCTGTTCGGCGCGGCAGCGGCCTTCGCCTCCGAGCACGGAGAGAGCGCATGAAAACCCTCGCGGCGCTCGAGGCGCGGCTGGGCGAGTTGCACCAGCGCACGCGGGAAACCCCGCTGTTCAATCCCGTCTTCCAGCTCTCGCTCGATCTGTCGCGCGCAATCGAGGCGGGCGAGACCAGCCTTGACGATGTCGCCGCGCTGGTCGCCGAACTTGAGTGCGACGGGTTGAAGGCGCGTGCGCGCAAGCTGCGCACGCTGCTCACGCCGTCCCCCGCCCCTGCGCCCGCCGCCGAGGCGGAGGATTTCGCCGTCTTTGCCGCGCGCTGGGAGAACCCGCAGCTCCACGCGGTGTTCACCGCGCACCCGACCTTCCTCCTCAGCCCTGCCCAGAGCGAGGCCGTCGCCGCCGCAGCCTCGGCAGCAGGCGAAGTTGACGACACCGCCTGCGCTGTCCCGGCCACGCGCACCGCGGTGACGCTCGAGCACGAGCACCGGGCCGCGATGGATGCCATGGCCCGGGCGCAGGACGCGCGCGACGTGATCGTCGCCCGCCTGATCGCCGAGGCCCGCCGATGCTGGCCGCAGGAATGGCGCGCACTGCGCCCGTTGCCGTTCCGCTTTGCGAGCTGGGTCGGCTACGACATGGACGGGCGCACCGATATAGGCTGGCACACCTCGATCGCGTTCCGGTTGCAGGAGAAGGCCGAGCGCCTCGCGCGTTACACCGCCAGCCTCGAAGCATTGAACGCGGCCCATCCGCTGCTCGAGCGCCTGCGCCCCGCTACCGCCTTTGCCGCCGCGCGGGCCGAGGACTTCGCGGGCGACCTCTCCAGCGCCGAGGCGCTCGCCGCCGCCGCCAACCGCCTGACCACGCACAGCGACGACAACCTGCTGTCGCTGACCCCGATCATCACCGCGCTTGAACGCGAAGCCGAGAATGCGCCCGACGACCGCGCCGCCGCGCTTCTGACCCTCGCCGCCGCGATGCGCGCCGACGGGCTCGGGATGGGCTGGATCCACTTCCGGGTGAACGCCAAGCAGCTCCACAACGCGGTGCGCCGCCGGCTGGGCGGGGATGACGAGGGGATCGACCTCGCCAGCAAGGGCGCCATCGCCACGCTGCGCCGTATGGTCGAGGAAGCCGCGCCCCTGCGCACCAATTTCGCCGCGCTCGCCACCGAAAGCTCGACCGCGATCCGCCAGTTCCTCGCCATGGCGCAGATCGTCAAACACATCGACGCCGACGCGCCGATCCGGATGCTGGTGGCCGAGTGCGAGCAGCCCGCCACGGTGCTCGCCGCGCTCTATTTCGCCAAGCTGTTCGGGGTGGACGAAAAGGTCGATGTCTCGCCGCTGTTCGAGACCGAGACCGCATTGGAGCATGGCGGCCGCTTCCTCGATGCGCTGCTCGCCGAGCCTGCCTACCGCGCCTATGCCCGTGCGCGGGGCCGCGTGGCGGTGCAGACCGGGTTCTCGGACGCCGGACGCTTCGTCGGGCAGGTGCCCGCCGCGCTCGCGATCGAGCGCCTGCAGGGGCGGCTCGCCGAGGCGATGGCGGCCAACGGCCTCGGCGATATCGCCGCGCTCGTCTTCAACACCCACGGCGAGAGCATGGGCCGCGGCGCGCACCCCGCTTCGTTCAAGGACCGCCTCGAATGGCCGCTCTCCCCCTGGGCGCGGCGGCGGTTTGCGCGCGCGGGCATCCGGCTGGAGCCCGAGGTCAGCTTTCAGGGCGGCGACGGCTACCTGTTCTTCGCCACGCCCGAGCTGGCTCTCGCGACCCTGAGCCGGATCGCCGAGCTGCGCCCGGCCGAGACCGATCTCGCCGCGCCCGCCGATCCCTTCTACCACCGCACCGACCTGAGCCTCGATTTCTATCGCGCGGTGAAGGAGCATCAGGGCGATCACCTGGCCAGCCGCACCTATGCGCGCGCGGTGACGGCCTTCGGGCTTGGCCTGCTCAACCCCACCGGAAGCCGCGTCTCGCGCCGCCAGAGCGACATCAACGCCGACCGCGAGATGAGCCTGCGCCAGATCCGCGCCATCCCGCACAATGCGATCCTCCAGCAATTGGGCTACCCGGTGAACGTCATCGCCGGGATCGGCTCTGCGTCCGACGGCAACCGCGAGGAAATCGCCGCGCTGCTCACCGATTCCCCGCGCGGCAGCCAGATCCTGCGGCTGGTACGCGCCGCCAATGCGCTCGCCAGCATCAAGACCGTCGCGGCCTATGGCGAGCTGTTCAACTCGGCCTATTGGGCGAGCCGCACCTATCGCGGCACCGAGGATCACCTCGCCGGAGCCTGCGCCGCGCTGGCCGAATATCTGGTCGGTGACGACCGCACCGGGGTGTTCCGCCGCTTGGCCTCGCGGCTCAGGATCGATGCGCTCAAACTGCACCGACTGCTCGATCTGCTTCCCGACGAGACCAGCGATGCCGAGGCACGCGAGCATGTGCGCCGCCGGATCGGTGTGCTGCAGGCGCTGCGCCTCGCGCTGCTCCAGCACATGTTCCTGAAAGTGGTCGCCGTCCCCGCTTTCAGCCGCGCCAACGACATCAGTCGCCGCGACGTGATCGACATGGTGCTGACCTTGCGGGTGGACGAGGCGCTGGCCCAGCTGCGCCGCGCGTTCCCGGTGCGCGTGCCGGGGCCGCGCGACTTCCCGCTCGACGAGCCGAGCGACTACCCCGATGGCGGCGAGGAAGGCTACGGGTCGATCGAGCGCGACTTCATGACGCCGATCGCGCGGGCGCAGGAACTGAGCCTGCGGATCTCGACCGCCATCGCGAATGAATTCGGGGCGCACGGGTAATCCTCCCCCTCGGGGGAGGGGGACCATCCGTAAGGATGGTGGAGGGGCGAGCGGCGTTCGCCCCTCCACCCCGACCCTACGGGTCGCGGTCCCCCTCCCCTGAAGGGGAGGACTACTTCGCCGTGCTGCCCCGCCCGATCAGCTTCACCGGCACGCGGCGGCGGGCGGCTTCGCCGTCATCGAGCACCGCTTCGACCAGCGCCGCACCCGCTTCGGCCGGGTCGGGAGCGATGGTGGTGAGCGGCGGGCGGCTGAAGCGGCCTGCGACCAGATCGTCGAACCCCATCACACCCATATCGCCCGGCACGGCGAGGTCGGCAGCGGCGAAGGCTTCGAGCGCGCCCAGCGCCATGGCATCGCAGGCGGCGAAGACCGCGTCGACATCCTCGCCCCGCTCGATCAACCGGCGCGCGGCGCGGCGGCCTTCCTCTTCGCGGGTGGCGGCGTTGACGGTGGGGGCGAGGCACGGCTCGAGCCCGGCGGCGCGCATGCCTTCCGCATAGCCTTCATAGCGTTCGGTGAATTGCACCTGCGGGGTGTTCAATGCGCCGAGAAAGCAGGGGCGCTTGTAGCCCGCCGCGAGCA
Source organism: Erythrobacter sp. (assembly GCA_013822695.1). Lineage (GTDB taxonomy): Bacteria > Pseudomonadota > Alphaproteobacteria > Sphingomonadales > Sphingomonadaceae > Erythrobacter. The sequence continues at coordinate 9,640 of PNKW01000029.1, forward strand.
GGTGCTCGACCGCCAGCCGCCCTGCGGCGCGGTTGTCCGAACGCACCCAGTCGAGCTCGTCGAACGGCGAGCCCCAATAGACGACCCGGCGATCCTCGCCCTCGATTCCGCGGAAATGCTCCCAGGCGGCGGCATTGGTGGTGGTGCCGATCACCACCAGCCCGTCGGCGCGGCCCTGTTCCTGATAGTGGCCGAAGAAATCGTCGGCGCGCGCCTGAAAGCTCACCAGCGTCTCGAAGCCCTTTTGCGAGGCCGCGACACAGACGCTCCCGAGCAGCGCATAAGCGAAAGGGTTGATCGAGGAGGCGCTGTCACCCTCGCGGCAGATGACGACCACGGCGAGCGTGCCGGTCGAACCGCGCCGCAGCCGCGCGGCGCGTTCATCGACGAAATAGCCCAGCGCCTCGGCCGCCTCGATGACCTTGCGGCGGGTCGCCTCGGCGATGGCGGGGGAGCCCGAGAGCGCACGGCTGACGGTCGGCTGGCTCACGCCCGCCCGTTCCGCCACATCGAAGGATGTCGGCCGTCTCTTGGGTCCCCCGTTCATGGGCTACGCTTCTAGGGCGGGACCTTATCCCCGCGCAAGGCTGGCCTGCATTGCTATACGCACTGGAAATATGGCGCTCGCTCTTGCAAGTTGACATGTGCGGGCAAATTGTGAACGTTCGCAACACAGCTGCGCGGAGCAACCGCGCGCGGGGAGAGGGATCAGCTATGGCAATGGCACCGGGCGGAAGCACCGCGGGGGATTTCGGGCGGACACCGGCAAGCGCCCCGCAGGTCGATGCGCCGGGGCTCAACTATTTCGTCTTCGCGCTGTTCTTCATTTTCGGCGGGATCACCTCGCTCAACGACGTGATCATCCCCAAGCTCAAGGAGCTGTTCACGCTCAACTTCTTCGAGGCGAGCCTGGTGCAGTTCTGCTTCTTCATCGCCTATGCGGTGGTCGGCATTCCGGGCGCGCGGCTGGTCAAGAAGCTGGGCTACATGCGCGGCGCGGTCGCGGGGCTGGTGACGATGATGGCAGGGTGCCTGCTGTTCATCCCGGCGAGCCAGACCGCGCTGTTCCCGATGTTCCTGTTCGCCTACTTCATCCTCGCGACCGGGGTGGTGCTGGTGCAGATCGTCGCCAACCCGCTGATCAGCCTCTTGGGGCCGGAGCGCACGACCCACAGCCGCCTGACCTTCGCGCAGGCGTTCAATTCGCTTGGGACGACAATCTTCCCCTACGTAGGTGCCGGTATCATCCTCGGCAGCATCGCCAATGTCAGCGCCGACCAGCTGTCGGGCGCGGCCCTGCAGGCCTATCGGCAGACCGAGAGCGCGATCATCACCACCACCTATCTCGGCCTCGCCGCCGCGCTGGCGCTGGTGGCGGGGGCTGTGTGGTTGTTCCGCAACCGTCTGAAGGGCGAACGCCACGAAGAGACCAGCCTTGCCGATGGCCTCGCGCTGCTGAAGCGCCCGCGCTTCGGCTACGGCGCGGCCTGCATCTTCCTCTATGTCGGCGCGGAAGTCGCGATCGGCAGCTTCATCATCAATTACCTCGCGCAGGAGGAAATCCTCGGCCAGCCCGAAAGCGTGATCGGGTGGATGGTGACGCTCTACTGGCTGGGCGCGCTGATCGGCCGCTTCATCGGCTCGCTGGTGCTGCGCTTCGTCAGCCCGGGCCTGACGCTGGCGGCGGTCTCGGCAGGCGCGATCACGCTGATCGCCATTTCGGCCAACATGACCGGCCCGATTGCGGGCTACACCCTGCTCGCGGTCGGTCTGATGAACGCGATCATGTTCCCGACGATCTTCAGCCTCGCCTGCGAGAAGCTGGGTCCGCGCGCGGCGGACGGATCGGGGATCATCAACGTTGCCATTTGCGGCGGCGCGATCATCCCGCCGATGTATGGCGCGCTGGCCGACGCGACGAGCCTCGCTTTCGCGCTGGTGCTGCCCGCGGCGTGCTATGCGATCATCGCGGGCTTTGGCATCTTCGCAAGGAAGCCGGCGGCCGGCCCGGACAGCTCGGGAATCGCCGACGTATTTGAATAAGTATGCGCCCACTGGCGGATAATCCCCCGTGCGCCTAGTTAGGGCGCACGAGGGAAAGGGCCTTTGCGCATGAGCTTCACCGCTGACCGCCTGCTGCTGTTCGGAGCCACCGGCGACCTTGCCCAGCGCATGCTGCTGCCGAGCCTGTTCGCGCTCGAGGCTGACGGGCTGCTCGCGCCTGACCTGAAGATCATCGGCACCGCGCGCAGCAGCATGTCGGACAGCGAATACCGCAACTTCGCACGCGCTGCGCTGGAGAAGTATCTCCCCGCCGAGCGCCGCGGGAGCATGGCGGGGTTCCTCAACCGCCTTGCCTACCAGAGCCTCGATGCGACCACGCTCGAAGGCTACGGTGCGCTCGCCGAGAAGGTCGGCACGCCCGAGCGTGGCCTTGCGATCTTCCTCTCGACCGCGCCGAGCCTGTTCGGCCCCACGATCAAGGGCCTGCAATCGGCGGGGTTGACGGGCGAGACGGTGCGCATGTGCCTCGAAAAGCCCTTGGGCACCGACCTTGCCTCAAGCCGCGAGATCAATGACGCGGTCGCGGGCGCCTTCCCCGAACACCGCATCTTCCGCATCGACCACTATCTCGGCAAGGAGACGGTGCAGAACCTGCTCGCGCTGCGGTTCGCCAACATCATGTTCGAGCCGCTGTGGAATGCGGCCCATATCGAGCATGTGCAGATCACCGTGGCCGAGACCGTGGGCCTCGAAGGGCGCGTCGCCTTCTACGACGATGCCGGCGCGATCCGCGACATGGTGCAGAACCACATGCTCCAGCTGCTCGCGCTGGTCGCGATGGAGCCGCCCGCCCACTTTGACGCAACCGCGGTGCGCGACGAGAAGGTCAAGGTGCTGCGCGCGCTGCGGGGCGTGAGCTCGAACGAGACCGTCACCGGACAATACCGCGCAGGCGCGATCCAGGGGCAGGCGGTGCCGGGCTATGACGAGGAGCTCCGCAAGGACTCGGACACCGAGACCTTCGTCGCGATCAAGGCCCATGTCGATAACTGGCGCTGGAAGGGCGTGCCCTTCTACCTGCGCACCGGCAAGCGCATGCCCAAGCGCGTGACCGAGATCGTGATCCAGTTCCGCTGCGTGCCGCACTCGATCTTCGCCGGAAAGGGCGCGACGATGCAGCCCAACCGGCTGGTGATCGGCATCCAGCCCGAAGAGAACATCACCCTCTCGCTGATGGCCAAGGTGCCAGGCCTCGACCGTGAGGGCATCCGCCTGCGCTCGGTGCCGCTCAACATCGCCATGCCCGATGCCTTCAGCGGCGCGGTGCGGCGGATTGCCTATGAACGCCTGCTGCTTGATCTGGTTGAGGGCGACCAGACGCTGTTCGTCAGGCGCGACGAGGTCGAGGCGCAGTGGGAATGGGTCGACGCGATCCGCGCAGGCTGGGCCGCGGACGGCCTGACGCCGAAGACCTACACTGCCGGAAGCTGGGGGCCGAGCGCCGCCATCGCGCTCACCGAACGCGACGGAGTAACGTGGCATGAGTAACCTCAACGACACCCTCCACCGGGTGACCCAGCGCGTCATCGCCAACTCGCGCGAGAGCCGCGCGGCCTATCTCGACCTGATCCGCCGCGAGGGCGACAATATGGGCGAGCGCTCGGCCGTGTCGTGCTCCAACCTCGCCCATGCCTATGCCGGGGCTGCGGAGGATCAGCCGGCGCTGCTGGCCGGGCGCGGCGCCAATATCGGGATCGTCAGCGCCTATAACGACATGCTCTCGGCCCATGCGCCCTATTACCGCTATCCCGAGCGGCTGAAGATCTACGCCCGCGAGATCGGCGCTACCGCGCAGGTCGCAGGCGGCGTCCCCGCCATGTGCGACGGGGTGACGCAGGGCGAGGTCGGCATGGAGCTCTCGCTGTTCAGCCGCGACGTCATCGCGCTGTCGACCGCCGTCGCGCTCAGCCACGCGATGTTCGACGGGGCGCTCTTGCTGGGCATCTGCGACAAGATCGTCCCCGGCCTGCTGATGGGCGCGCTGCGGTTCGGCCACCTGCCGATGATCTTCGTCCCCGGTGGGCCGATGCCCTCCGGCATTCCCAACAAGGAAAAACAGCGCGTCCGCCAGCTCTATGCCGAAGGCAAGGCCACCCGCGCCGAGCTGCTCGCGAGCGAGATGGGCAGCTACCATTCGCAAGGCACCTGCACCTTCTTCGGCACCGCCAATTCCAACCAGATGATGATGGAGATGATGGGGCTGCACGTTCCGAACAGCGCCTTCATCAACCCCGGCACCAAGCTGCGCCAGGCCTTGGACCGCGCGGCGGTGCACCGGGTGGCGGAGATCGGCCGGAAGACCGACGATTACCGCCCGCTCGGCCTCGTTGTCGACGAGAAGGCGGTGGTCAACGCGGCCGTCGGCCTGCTGGCGACCGGCGGATCGACCAACCACGCGATCCACCTGCCCGCGATGGCCCGCGCGGCGGGGGTGATCTTCGACTGGAACGACCTTTCGGAACTCTCCAGCGCCGTCCCGCTGATCGCGCAGGTCTATCCCAACGGCGCGGGCGACGTGAACCATTTCCACAACGCGGGCGGCATGGGCTTCGTCATTGGCGAGCTGCTCGAAGCGGGCCTCGCCCATGGCGACATCCTGACCGTCGGGCGCGGCGGCTTTGCGGACTACGCGAAGGAGCCGGGGTTGGAAGGCGAGGAACTGGTGTGGCGCGAGGTCGGCCCGAGCGGCGACGAGACCATGCTCCGCCCGGTCGCCGATCCGTTCAAGCCCGACGGGGGCATGCGCCTCCTCGAAGGCAATCTCGGCCGCGCCTGTTTCAAGGCCTCGGCGGTCGATGAAAGCCGCTGGACGGTCGAGGCCCCGTGCCGCGTGTTCGAGGATCAGCCGAGTGTCGCTGCCGCCTTCAAGGCGGGCGAGCTCGACCGCGATGTCGTGGTGGTCGTGCGCTTCCAGGGCCCGCGCGCCAACGGGATGCCCGAACTTCACAAGCTGACCCCGCCCTTGGGCGTGCTTCAGGATCGCGGCTTCAAGGTGGCGCTCATCACAGATGGCCGCATGTCGGGCGCCAGCGGCAAGGTGCCCGCCGCGATCCATTGCACCCCCGAGGCGCTCGGCGGCGGGCCGCTGGCGCGCCTGCGCGACGGCGACGTGGTGCGCGTCTGCGCGCTCACCGGAGAGCTTTCGACCACCGCCGACCTCGCCGCGCGCGAGCCCGTCGCCGATCCCGCCGCCGACAGCGGGACAGGCCGCGAGCTGTTCGGCATGTTGCGCCGCTTTGCCGACGGAGCCGAACAAGGCGCGAGCGCAATGCTCGCCACCGGAGGAATGTGATGAATATCGACGCCATCATGCGCACCGCGCCGGTCATCCCGGTGATCGTGATCGAGGACGAGGCCCACGCCGTGCCCCTCGCCGAAGCGCTGGTCGCGGGCGGATTGCGGGTGCTGGAAGTCACTTTGCGCACCCCCGCCGCGCTGGGCGCGATCCGGGCGATGAAGCAGGTGCCGGGCGCGATTGTCGGCGCGGGCACCGTCACCAACCCGCGCGATCTGGACGCGGCGCTCGAAGCGGGGAGCGAGTTCATCGTCTCCCCCGGCCTCACCGAAACGCTCGGCAAGGCGGCGGTGGCGGCGGGCGTGCCCTTCCTTCCCGGCATCGCCAATGCGGGCGACATCATGCGCGGGCTCGACCTCGGACTCGACCGCTTCAAGTTCTTCCCGGCGATGGCGGCGGGCGGCCTCCCCGCGCTGAAGGCGCTCGCTGCGCCCTTCGGCAATGTCCGCTTCTGCCCCACCGGCGGGATCAGCCTCGAAAACGCGCCCGAGTGGCTGGGGTTCGATCCGGTGCTGTGCGTCGGCGGCAGCTGGGTTTCGCCCAAGGGAGCGCCCGACAAGGCAGTGGTGGAGCGGCTGGCGAAGGAGGCTTTCGGGCTGCGTTAATCCTTCGCCAGCAGCCACCCGAACACCTCGGGAAGACGCGCGGCCCAGGCGTTCTCCTCGTGCTCGGCGCCCTCGTAGACCTTGCTCTCCCAGTCACGGCCCTTCTGCCAGCCTGCCGCTGCAAAGCGCGCGTCGACGACCTGCTGGTAGGGCGCGTAGAACTGGTCGAGCGTCGCAGTGCCGTGGTCCATCCACACCCGCCGGCCGTCAGGTGCGCCGAGGCGCGCTGCGAACCAGCCGTCCCACAGTGCCTTGAGCGCAGCCTCGTCGGCCACGATCGCGCGCGGATCGACCGCGGGCCAGTGCGATGAGACGCAGCCTGCCCGGCCGAACACCTTGGGAGCCTCGAGGAAGGCGTAACAGCTCATCAGCCCGCCCATCGAGGAGCCTACGATGGCGGTGTCGTTGCGCCCAGTGCGGGTGCGAAAGGAGGTGTCGACCCAGCTCTTGAGCGGCCCCTCGATCCACGCGAGATAGGCTTGCGAGATCACGCCGCCCGTGGTCATCCCGTCCATCTGAGCGCGCAGGTTGCCGCCGGTCATGTCGTAGAGGCTGCGCGGGAGATATTGCCGGTGCCGGTCGCGGCCCGGCGCCCAGATGCCGATGATGATATGTGGCTCGACCTTGCCGCTCTGCACGGCGGCCAGCATCGCTGTGTCGGCGGCCCAGATCTTGTTGAAGTTGCTGTTCTTCACGTCGAACAGGTTGTGCCCGTCATGCATGTAGAGCACCGGGTAGCGCTGCTCGCCCGCGTCATAGCCGGGGGGCAGCCAGATCGAGAGGCGCTGGTCGGGTAGGCCCTCGGCAGCGACGCGCTCGTATTCGATGAAGCGCCCCGTATCCTCGGCGGCCAGCGGCATGGCAAACCCGATCAGCGCGGCGAGCGCGGCAAGCAGTCGGAACATCTCTGTCTCTCCCTCACGCCCTTATTGCGAGGGAAGACAGCAGGTTCAACCCTCGGCGGCAGCAGCCTGTGCGAGCAGCATCGCGCCAGTGATCCCGCTCTCGGTGCCGAGGCGCGGGGCGATGATGCGGTGGCGCGCGCCGCCCGGGAGGTAGCCGGCGTCCAGCGCGCGGGCGCGGGCGGCGATGCGCTCGACCAGGCCGGGGGTCTGCGCAACCCCGCCGCCGATCACCACCTCCTCGACCGCGACGCTAGCGAAGAGGACGTGGCAGGCCTGCGCCACGTAGTCGGCGATGATCGCGTGGCCCGGGTGCTCGGCGGGCAGCTCGGAGAGCGAGACGCCCCAGCGCGCTATCACCGCCGGACCTGCGGCAAGGCCCTCGAGGCAGTCGCCGTGATGCGGGCAGGTGCCGGGGAACGCGCGGTCGTCCGGGTGGCGGCGCGGATAGATGTGGCCGAACTCGGGATGGGCGATGCCGTGGACCGGACGGCCATCGAGCACCAGCCCGCCGCCGATGCCGGTGCCGATGGTGATGTAGGCGAGGCTGCCGCTGTCGTCTCCGCCCGCGTTCTTGGCCCGCGCGCGGTGCTCGGCGAGCGCGGCGGCGTTGACGTCGGTGTCGAAGCCCACCGGCACGCCGCCCAGCGCAGCGGAAAGGTGGCGGGCGACGTCAGTGCCTGCCCAGCCGGGCTTGGGGGTGGTGGTGATGAAACCCCATTGCGGCGAGGCGCGGTCGAGCTCGACCGGGCCGAAACTGCCGATGCCGAGCCCGGTCAGCGGGCCGTGCGCCGCGAGCCATGCCGCAGCCTCCGCGAGCGTCGTGGCAGGATCGCGGGTCGCGATGGTGTGGCGGGCGGTGATGGTGTCAGGCGTAGCGCCGACTGCGAGGACGAACTTTGTCCCGCCCGCCTCGATCGCAGCCAGCATCAGACGGCGCGCTCCAGCGCCAGCCCGGCACTCTCGCCGTCCAGCGTCAGGCGCAGCAGCGCCGCGGGCACCCCGCCGAAGCTGCCGTCAGGAAGGAGGTCGACAAAGCTGCACACGGTGAGGTCCGCGTCCACAAACCAGCTATAGGTCTGCTGCGGCGCATCGGCCGGATTGGCGAGGACGAGGCCCGTCCCGTTCAAGGGCCTCCACGGCCCCGCCATGCTGTCTGCCACCATCCCGTAAAGCCCTCCCGGTGCGTGGCCCAGACCATCGGCGAAGGTCGCGGTCTGGGTTGACCAGAAGGCGTAATAGGAACCGGCGTGGAACACCAGATGGGCACGCTCGAGCTCGTTGTTGACGCCCTCGGCATGGAGCGCGGGGGGGAGCAGCTTCCAACCGTCCGCACCCTTGCGGGCCAGGCCGAAGGCGCCGTTGAAGGCGCTTTCCGAGCCAGCCAGCGAAGCGGTGAACGCGAGATATTCGGTGCCATCGGCGGGATCGCGGAAGAAGGCCGGGTCGCGGAAGGCCTTGATCTTGCCCGCCTCGCCCTCGTGCGCGTCGGCGGGCATGTAGTGCGGGCCGTAGCCGGTGACGAGCGGCGCGGGGAACGACCATTCGCCCGGCAAGCCGTCGCTGCCGATCAGGGCGGTGGCCGACCACAGCTCCTGCTGGTAGCCGCCCGCACGTGTGTCGGTTCCGGCAGCAGTGAAGAACAGCGTCACCGCATCATCATGAAGCAGGGCAGAGCCCGCCCATTCGCGTTCGTAAGGCACGTCAATCGCAGGCAGGACCGGACCGAGATCGCGCCAGCCTTCGCCCGCGCGCTCGAGCCAGTGGATTTTCGCCTCGAAGTGGCGCGACGCGGGATCGCCGCGGTCAGGCGCGGTGAGCGCCATCCACAGCTCGCGTCCGGCGAGCTGCGTGCGGCGCCCGGCGGCGTCCTGCAGCGGCCACATGTCCCAGTAGAGCCGCGCCGGATCGAGCGCCCCGTGCCCCGCCTCGTCCACCGGCGGGATCAGCACACCCGTCCCGAGTGGCGCCGTGATCCGGCGCACCTGTTCGGCTGTCCACCTGCTGGTCATCCGGGCTGTCATCCCATCACGTCACATCACCAAAAGGAAGGGCTGGCCGCCGGGGGAGAATGGCGGCCAGCCCCTGTGCCACATGTCCGGTTATCAGAAGTCGAACCGGACTGTGGCGAGCACGGTGCGCCCGGCGATCGAGCGCGCGCGCACCAGACCGTTGGCAGGGATCGAACCTTCTTCCGCCTCGGTGAAGCCTTCGGTGTTGAAGAGGTTCTGCGCGTTGAGGCCGACCTCGATCCGGTCGATCGGGCGGAAGGCGACGAAGGCATTGACCTGCGTGTAGGCGGGCAGCGTCAGCTGGTTACTGTCCTGCGTGAAGCTGTCGGTGGTGCCGACCACGTTGGCGCCCAGCGTGAACAGGTCGCTCTCGTACTGCGCGGTGGCTTGGTACACGAAGTCGGCCTGGCGGCGCGGAGTGTTGCCGATGGTCGAGGCATCGAGCGCGTCCTGGATCTCCGCATCGGTCCAGGTCACGCCCGCCGTCAGGCTGAAAGGCCCGGTGCGGTACGAGCCCTCGAGCTCGATCCCGAAGGCCTCGAAGGTGCTGTCGAACAGTTCGAGCGGCGCGAGTTCGACGTTGGTTTCCTCGGTCTTGGCGAAGAAGCCCGTGGCGTAGAAGCCGATCCCGCCCGACTGGTACTTGGCACCCACTTCGAGCTGGTTGACCGTGGCGATCACGCCCGCATCACCCCCCGGCAGGCTGCCGTCGGTGGTGCTGACGGCGGGCGAGAACAGCGAGCGGTCGGCGGTGTGACGCCCGCCGCGGCTGTAGCGCGCGAACACGCCCAGATCGTCGGTGACGAGGTAGTTCGCCCCCAGCGAGTAGCTGAAGTAGTCGAAGCTGTAGTTCACCGGACGCGCATTGCCGAGCGGCAGGACGGCAGTCTGCGTCTCGGCAGTGCTGATCGTGCCATCGCCGTTGATGTCGAAGCTGGCAATCCCGGTGCCGAAGCCGGTGTCCGATCCGGTGATCGTCCCGCTCGCATCGCCGAAGTCATAGCGAATCGATGCATCGAGCGTGAGGCGGCCGACCTCGAACGAGAGCGAGGCGAAGGGCGCGTAGGTCGAGTAGTCGACATCGTACGAGCGACGGCAGCAATTGCCGAAGAAGCTCGCGCTGAAGGCGACCGCCCCGTTCTGGGTGAGCAGCTGACCGCCCGCATTGCGGATGTCGACCAGCACCGCCTGTCCGTCACCCTGCACGGTCTGGACGTGGCTGGTCCACAGCCAGTCGGTGTCGATGGTCTGGCGCGACAGGTAGAAGCCGCTGGTGAAATTGAGCGAGCCGCCACCAAGGTCGAATTCCTTGTTCACGCGGAAATCGTTGGTGACGTTGTCGAGGCTGTTGAGCCGGGTATTGAACACCACCACGTTGGTGAGCAACCCGTTGCCGCCGATGGTCGCCGGATTGGCGACCTGCCCGGCATTGGGGCCGGTCGCGAAGAGGATGGTCGAACCCGCGCCGCCGACCGAATTGGCGACCGCCTGCGCGCTGTCGGCACCGGCCGGGAAGGGCGACAGGAAGCCGCCCGAATTGTCGGCGAAGCGGAAGCGGTTGGTCAGCGTCCAGCCGCCGCCCACGTCGATCTCGCTCTCGATCCCGAAGGCAAAGGACTGCACCGAAAGCCCGTCACGGAAGTCGAAGGTGGCCGGGTTGTTGCTGCCGTCGAGCGTCACCGCCTGACCAAGGAACGGGCTGTAGAGCGAATCGGTGCGCGGATCGAAGCCGGGGATCGCCTGATAGCTGGGCGAACCGTTCGAACCCGTCACCCGCACCGGCTGGGGCAGGATGGTGGGCGTCGTGTCGTCGAGATACTTGGCGCTGAAGCGGATGTAGCCGCCGTCGAACTCCTTGGTGATGTTGGCCTTGATCTGACCGCCGTCATAGCCGTTGTAGCCGATATCGCGCGGGCCTTCGCCGGTGCGGTAGAAGCCGCCGACGTGGAAGTAGAGATCCTCGGCGAGCGGCGCGCCGTAATCGAAATCGAGGCGATAGGTTTCGAAATCGAGGCCGACAGAGCCCTGGATCGCGCCGCCTTCCTGCTTGCCGGTCTTGGAGATGAAGTTGATCACCGCGCCCGGCGCGTTGGAGGCGAAGGTCGAGGCCGAACCGCCGCGCACCGCTTCGACACGGGCGACCGAGCGGTCGGCGCGCAGGAAGTTGTCGGCATTGCCGAAGATGATGTCGCCGAATTCGAGGATCGGCAGGCCATCTTCCTGCAGCTGGATGTAGCGCGCACCGCCGGTCGAGACCGGGATACCGCGCACCGCGATATTGGCGTTGCCCTCACCGCCCGAGGCTTCCGAGCGGATGCCCGGGATCTGGCGGATCAGGTCGGCCGAGGACGGCGCATTGAGCTTGGTGATCTCGTCGGCCCCGATGGCGCTGACCGAGACCGAGCTTTCGATGCGGTTCTGGCCGCGGGCGACAGCGGTGACGATGATTTCCTCGCCCTCGACGGTTTCGCCCGCCGAGTCTTGTGCAAAGGCGGGGGTGGTGATGAGGGCCGACACGGCGGCACCGGCGCAAAGCGCGTAACGCAATTTCATCATTGGTCTCCTCTCGAGCTCGCGCATCTTCGGGCGCTGACGATGCGAGGCCTAAACATCTTGCAAACGTTTGCAACAGGAATCTTGCAATCGTTTGCAAATGAATCGGATTCGTGTCACCTCTAAGCCACAGCGTCGGTTATAAGGCGCATCGAGAACAAATGGGATGAGGCGTCACATGTCGGAAAAGCCGCGGCTTTCGCTGCTCAGAATCATCGAGATGAACTTCGGCTTCTTCGGCCTGCAGTTCTCTTTCGGGCTGCAACAGGCCAACATGGGCCCGATCTACGGCTTCCTCGGCGCGGACGAGGCGTCGATGCCGCTTTTGTGGCTGGCAGGGCCGATGACCGGCCTCATCATCCAGCCGATTGTCGGCGCGATGAGCGACCGGACCAACACCCGCCTCGGCCGCCGCACCCCCTATTTCCTGATCGGCGCGGTGATCTGCTCGCTCAGCCTTTTCGCCATGCCCTATTCCAGCGCGCTGTGGATGGCGGCGAGCCTGCTGTGGATCCTCGATGCCGGCAACAACATCACCATGGAACCCTACCGCGCCTATGTCGCTGACCGGCTCGCGCCCGACCAGCGGTCGGTGGGTTTCCTTACCCAGAGCGCCTTTACCGGCCTTGCGCAGACGCTGTCCTACCTCGCGCCTTCGCTGCTTACCGCCTTCGTCGCGCGCGATGTGCTGGACGATAACGGAATTCCGGTGATCGTGCGCATCGCCTTCGTGATCGGGGCGATCCTGTCGATCTCGACGATCCTGTGGTCGGTGCTGCGGGTGCGCGAGCTGCCGCTCGATGCGGCGGAACAGGCCGAGCTGGCCGAGCGCCCGCTCACCGCGCGCGGCACCCTCATCGAGATCCGCGACGCGATTCGCGAGATGCCGCGCCCGATGCGCCAGCTGGCAGGCGCAATGCTGTGCCAGTGGTATGCGATGTTCGCCTATTGGCAGTACATCACCTTCGCCGTCGGCCGCAGCCTCTATAACACCAGCAATCCCGCCAGCGCCGCCTTCCGCGAGGCGACGCTCACCACCCAGCAGGCTGGCGCGTTCTACAATTTCATCGCCTTTCTCGGCGCGCTTGTGCTGATCCCGGTCGTCCGGCGCTTTGGCGCACGGCCCACCCATGCCGCCTGCCTTGCGGCCTCGGGCGCGGCGATGCTGCTGATCCCGGGGGTGACGACCCCGGCGGCGCTGTTCGTGCTGATGCTCGGCATCGGCATCGGCTGGGCCGGGATGATGGGCAACACCTATGTGATGCTCGCCGACTGCATCCCGCCCGAGCGTAACGGCATCTACATGGGGATCTTCAACCTGTTCATCGTCATTCCCATGCTGATCCAGACGCTGACCATGCCGCTGATCTACGCACCCCTGCTGGGGAGCGACCCGCGCAACGTGCTGATGCTGGGCGGCGTCTTGATGCTGGCGGGCGCGCTCGCTACGCTAATGGTGGACGCCGGACACCGCCAACCCCGCGAACAGGGGCTCGCCACCGGCTAAGGGGAACCATGGCCGCAAGCGAGGACAGGACTGCGCGTACCACCGTGCGCACCATCACCGATCTGGCGCGGCTGGCGGGCGTCTCCCCCGGGACGGTCAGCCGCGCGCTCGCAGGCAAGAGCCTCGTCAACACCAAGACCCGCGAAAAGATCGAGGCGCTGGCGCGCGAGCACGGCTTCCGCCCCAACCAGATGGCGAGCGGGCTGCGCCGCCAGAAGACCGGGGTGATCGGGGTGGTGATCCCGCTCGGCCATGACACCCGCCAGCAGATTTCCGACAGCTTCTTCATGACCCTGCTCGGCTTCCTCGCCGACGAGCTTACCACCCACGGCTATGACCTGATGCTGCGCCGCGTGGTGCCCGAGGATGATGCCGACTGGCTCGACCGCTTCATCGGCTCCGGCATGATCGACGGGGTGGTGGTGATCGGCCAGTCCGACCAGTTCGAGCGGATCGAAGAGGTCGCCGACGGCTACCGCTCGATGGTCGTGTGGGGCAACCATCAGGAGGGTCAGCGCCACTGCGTGGTCGGCACCGACAACCGCCTCGGCGGGCGCCTCGCGGCCGAGCGCCTGATTGCGGGCGGCGCGCGGCGGCTGGCGTTCCTCGGCGACACTGGCCCGATGGAATTCGCCGCGCGCTTTGCAGGCGCGCAGGATGTCGCCGCGCGGATGGGCCTGCCTGATGTGCAACCGCTCGCCACCCACCTCTCCCCCGATCGCGCAAGCGAGGAGATCGCAGGCCATCTCGCGCAGCATGGCCGCAGCATCGACGGCATCTTCGCCGCGACCGACACGCTCGCCGCGCTGTGCCTCACCGAGCTGCGCGCGCAGGGCCTGAGCGTTCCGGACGACGTGAAGCTGGTGGGCTTCGACGACCTTCCGATCGCGCGCCAGACCATCCCCCCGCTCACCACCGTCCGGCAGGACATCGCCGCAGGCGCGCGCGGTCTGGTGGATCTGCTGCTGCGGCGGCTGGGCGGCGAGACAACCGAGAGCCTTGTCCTGCCCCCCGAACTGGTGGTGCGCGAGACAGCGTGAGGGCGTTCACTGAAACAACCCCGGGAGACCTAGCTCACACCACCCGTTGCAGTTCGATCAATGCGGAATCGACAAGATAGAAGCGGTCGCCATCGCTCAAGGCCGGCGAGGCCGCCTCCAGAATTCGGCGGACATCATCAGACATCAGCCTTTGAGCGATCCGTCGACGCGGCTCCATGGGGAGGTCGTCCCACCATGAACCTGAAACCGCGCCGGAGCGACGCCAGTTCTTCGCCTGATCATCAATGAAGCTGGCGAGTTGAAGCGCAGCGTTTTCCGCGGTCGCTGCCAGCCAGCGGCGCAAGGCGAGATCTGGCTCCTCACCCGACGCCACAAGCCCGCAAAGCCACCGGCTTGCGTGATGTCCGGTGTCGGGATGCTGCATCACCGCAGCATCGAAGGCCGCATGGAAAAAGCCGGTTACTGCTGCTCGTTCAGCGACCGGCCAATTCCGCCAGTCGGACATCTGGAGCTTGCCGGCGAGAACCGGAGGCTCGGTCCCCATCCAGAAGGGCTCCGTCACGGCCAGTTCGAGGATGCGCGGCAGGAAATGCCGGTAATCGCGATCATTGCCCACTGTCGTGAGTGCCCAACCGCAGTAAGGGCCGATATCTTCGCCCGTCAATTCGCGCAGGGGCGCGGCCGACAGACGCCGCAGTACCTCATCCGGATCGCGCACGGGTGATGCGGAAAGTCGGTGCGGCCGAGTGTAGGCCGCAAAAACCTCGAAAGCGCGCTCGACAGCCGCGTGCAGATCGGACCCTGGCTGATACATCGAGATTTCATAGCATTGTCTGGCGCGGCGGCAATCGGCTTGCACTGCGGGCCGTGGTCTTGGCGGGTCGTTGCGCCGCCATCTCTGCAATCCCCAATGCCACCTTCTATCGCAAATCCCGCAGAAACCGGCTTGCGTTATTAAGAATCGTTCTTAGAGACATTTTTGCGAATGATAATCAGAAACGATTCCCAATGCGCCCCAGTCTCCTCATCTCCGCCGCGCTCCTCCCCCTCGCCGCAACAGCGCAAGGACAAGAGACCGCCGCCCTGTCCGAGGAGGCCACCGCCGAAGACGCCCCGATCATCGTTACCGCCGCGCGCACCGCCCTGCCGATCACCGCGCTGCCCCTCACCGCCGAGGTGATCGACCGCGAGACGCTGGAACGTCAGCTCCAGATTTCGGGCTCGGTGGTCGATGCTGTCGCCGCGCTCACCCCATCGTTCAGCCCCGCCCGCCAGAAGCTCACCGGGCAGGGCGAGACGCTGCGCGGCCGCTCGCCGCTCTTCGCGATTGACGGCATCCCGCAGACCGCCCCCTTGCGCGATGGCTCGCGTGACGGTTTCACGATCGATCCCTTCTTCATCGACCGCGTGGAGCTGGTCCTCGGCTCCAACGCGCTGCAGGGCATCGGCGGCACCGGCGGGGTGATCAACCAGGTCACGGTCTCCGCCCCCACCGAAGACGGCTGGAGCGCGCGCACCATCCTGCAGGGCACCGCCGAAAGCGGCTTCGAAAGCGACGGCTTCGGCGGCAAGGTCGGCGCATTGCTCGCCAACCGCTCGGGTGCCTTCGACGTGGTGGTGGGCGCGGCATACGAACGCCGCGGGGTGTTCCGCGACGGCGAGCAGCGCCGCATCGCGCCCGATGGCACGCAGGGGGACTTGCAGGACTCCGACAGCCTCTCCTTCTTCGCCAAGGCGGGCGTGGAACTGGGCGGCGGCGTCAGGATCGAGGCGATGGGCCAGCGCTTCCAGCTACAGGGCGATGGCGATCTGATCGCGGTCGCCGGGAACCGCGCCATCGGCCTGCCCGCCACCGGCGCCGCCGGCGTGGTGCAGGGCGAGGCTCCCGAAAACCTCGCCGAGAGCCTCTCGCTGACCCTCACCGCCGATGACCTTGCAGGCGGCGCACTGCGCATCCGCGGCTTCTGGAACCGCACCGCCGACATCTACGGCGGCGGCATCTTCGCCGACTTTCAGGACCCGGCCATCGCCCCACTCGGCACGCTGTTCGACCAGTCGCAGAACATCAGCCGCAAGTGGGGCATCAACGCCAGCTGGGAGCGGGGCTTTGGCCCGCTCAACCTCGTGGCGGGGGTTGACCTCCTCAACGACCGCACCGTGCAGGTGCTCGTCCAGACCGGCCGTGCCTGGGTGCCGCCGACCGACTACCGGAGCATCGCCCCCTTCGGTCAGGCGAACCTCGCGCTGTGGGACGGCAAGCTGCGCCTCGCGGGCGGCGTGCGCTGGGAGAATGTCGCAATCACCATCGACGACTACCAGACGCTGTTCTTCTATGGCCCGCAGCAAGTGGGCGGCGGCTCGCCCAGCTTTGACCGCGTCCTGCCCAATGGCGGGATCGTGATCGAGCCGACGCCCGGCATCCGCGCCTATGCGAGCTATTCGCAGGGCTATACCGTGCCCGATGTCGGCCGCATCACCCGTGCGATCCGCACGCCGAATGTGGATCTCGACACCTTCCTCGACATCGCGCCCGTCGTCGCCGACAACCGCGAGGTAGGTGTGGAGGTGAAGCGCGGGCCGATCAATGCCAGCGCGACCTATTTCTGGTCGGACAGCGACGAGGGCCAGCTGCTGGTGCTGATCGGCAATGTCTTCGAGGTGCAGCGTCAGCGCATCGAGATCGAGGGGCTGGAGCTGAACCTCACCACCGCCACCCCGATCCCCGGCCTCAAGCTCGGCTTCGGCTATGCACACCTCAACGGCCGGGTCGACACCAATGGCGACGGGATCGTCAATGCCGATCTCGACGGGGCGAATATCGGCCCGGACCGGCTCAACCTCTCCGCCGATTACACCACCGGACCGGTCAGCCTGAGGCTGCAATCGCGCACGCATTTCTCGAGGCGGTTCGATGGCGGCGACCCGCGCAACGATTTCGAGGGCTACCACTTGCTCGATGGCGCGGTGACCGTGGCGACCGGGTTCGGCAGCTTCACCCTCGCCGCGCAGAACCTGCTCGACAAGCAGTATATCGACTACAATTCCGACACCCAGCGCCCGGCCGACAACCTCAGGTTCTTCGCCGGTCGCGGGCGGAGCGTCACGCTGGGCTGGCTGGCGAATTTCTGATGCGCCAGGCGCTGTCGCTGCTGCACCGCTGGCTCGGCGGGCTGGTCGGCCTTGGCGTCGCGGTGCTAGGGCTGAGCGGCGCGGCGCTGCTGTGGAAGCCGTGGTGGGTGGGCGTCGCGCAGACGCCGCGCGCACCCTCGGGCGAGGAGATGCTGGCGATCATCACCGCCGCGCAGAAGCTCGACGCCGCTTACGTCACTCTGCCCTCAGCCGAATTCGGCACAGCGCAGGCGGGCCTGCCGGACCGCGCTGGCGCCTACCTTGCGCATGACGGAACGCTACTCACCCGCTGGCAAAGCGTGTGGGAGCGGCCCGAGACCTTCCTGTTCGATCTCCACCACCACTTGCTGCTGGGTGAGGCCGGAGAGGTGATCTCGGGCTGGCTGGGTATTGCCGCGATCCTGTTCTGCGTCACCGGCATGATCCTGTGGTGGCCGACGCGGCGGACCTTTCGCCTTCGGGCTTGGCCTGCGCGGTTCACCCGGCCTGCGGTGATCCTCCACCACCGTGATATCGGCGCGGTGGTGGCGCTGCCGATCCTGCTTGCTGCAATCACCGGCGCGCTGATGGTGCTGAAGCCGCTCGGGCAAGTGGTGCTCGCCCCGCTCTCGCCCGCCGCCGAAGTCGCCGTATGGCAAGCCAAACCCCCCGCTGCCCCGTCGCAAGCTGCGGCCGATTGGCCCGCGATCCTCGCCGCCGCGCAACGCCGTTTCCCCGACGCCGAACCGCGCATGATCATCTGGCCAAAAGCATCGGGCGACGCGGTGACGATCCGTATGCGCCGCCCGGCCGAATGGCATCCCAACGGGCGCACCACGGTGACGCTGGCGGGGGACGGCACCGTGCTTGCTGCGCGCGATGCGACCGCCGCGCCGCTCGCCCTGCGCGCGGGCAATGCGCTCTATCCGCTCCATTCGGCGCGGATGGCTGGGAGCGCGATGGCGCTGCCCCTGCGGATCGTGATGACGCTCGCCGGGCTCGGCCTGACGCTGCTGGGGAGCCTCGCGGTGGTGACCTTCTGGCGCAGCCGCAAGCTTCCCGCTATCCCTCGCACGAAGCGGCCCGAAGCTGCGCCGCGCGAGGGGGAGACGAGTGCCTGACGCTACCGCCTGGGTGATGGCCCTCGCCGCCATGCTTGCGGGCGCAGCGATCGGCAGCTTCATCGGCACCGCCCTCGTGCGCCTGCCCGAAGGCCGCTCGGTGCTCGCCGGACGCTCAGCCTGCGATGCCTGCGCTGTGCCGATTGCCGCGCGCGATCTGATCCCGCTGGTCTCGTGGTTGATGCTGCGCGGCCAATGCCGCCAGTGCGGCGCGCCGATCGGTGTGTGGCAACCCGTGGCCGAGATCACAGGCGCAGTGATCGGAGGCGCGTCGGTGCTGCTCGCGCCGGAGGGGCTGGCGCTGCCCGCCATGCTGTTCGGCTGGCAATTGCTGCTGCTGGGGCTGGTCGACGCGCAGCACCTGTGGCTGCCCCGCCCGCTGACCGCGCTTCTCGCCGCAAGCGGCGCGGGGCTGGCAGCGTGGCACGGGTGGCAGGAAGCGAGCCTTGCGCCGGTCGTCACGGCAGCGGCAGGCGGCGCGCTCGGCTTTGTCATGCTGTGGGGCGTCGCGCGCGGCTACCGCATGCTGCGCGGGCGCGAGGGCATGGGCGGCGGCGATCCGCCGCTGCTTGGCGCGATCGGGCTGTGGCTCGGGCCGATGGGGGCGATCGGCACGGTGATCGGGGCGAGCCTCCTCGGCCTTGCCGCCGCGCTGGTGATGCTGCTGGTGCGCAGGCCCGTCGCCGCCGACACGGCGCTGCCACTGGGGACGCTGATGGCGGCGGCAGGCTGGGCGATCTTTCTTGTGGCGGGCTCAGGATAGCCACGCGCGGACGTTGACGGCGCGGCGCTGCTGGTTCACGCTGGGCGCACCTTCGGGGGGATTCCCAAAGCCATGCCACTTCGCGTGCCCCGCTCAATCCTTGCTGCCGCCGCGCTTGCGGCACTGCCGGGTGCTGGCCTTGCACAAGGCCCGGCATCGGCGCCCTATCTGCCCGCGCTCACCGCGGGCGAAGTGCCCGAAGCCGCCGCGGAATGCCTTGCGCTGGCGATCGCCTACGAGGCCGGGCAGGAGCCGCTTGCCGGGCAGGAGGCCGTCGCGCAGGTCATCCTCAACCGTGTCCGCAGCACCGCCTATCCGGACAGCGTGTGCGGTGTCGTGTGGCAAGGTTCCGAACGGCGCACCGGCTGCCAGTTCACCTTCACCTGCGATGGCTCGCTGCGCCGCCCGCGCAGCGCGGCGCAAATGGCCGCCGCGCGCGCGGTGGCGGTGCGGGTGCTGGCGGGCGAGAGCACCGATCACGTGCGCGGCGCGACGCATTACCACGCCGATTATGTCTCGCCCTACTGGGCCCCAAGCCTGGCCCGCGTGCGCCAGATCGCGACCCATGTCTTCTATCGTTCGCCTGCCAGCCCCCTGTCGGGCGGCGAGGGCGCACCGGTGCGGATCGCGCTCGCCGCACCCGCGCGGGCGAGCACCCCTGCCACCACTCCCGTTCCTGCTCCGCCCCCGCAGGGCGATCCGGCGATCCGCAACGGCGAGTTCGCCCCCTGGGGCCTCAGCCTCGGCCCCGCCCGTCGCCGCCCCTAGTTGCGTCCGCGCACCACAAAGGGCCGCGCCGGATTGCCGGTGAGTTCGATCACCACATCGCGCCGTGCCGCCGCCCCGTCCTCGCCGCGTGCCGTCACGATGACGCGCAGCGGGCGGCCCGTCACCCCATCCTCGACGCTCCCCGATAGTTCCTCCGTGAGCCCGCCTTCGACCACTGCGACGCCGTCGAGCTGGTCTTCGAACTCGGTCTCCACCATCACCCGCCGCGCCAGCGCGCTGGCATGGGTGGGATCGAATTCGAGGCGGTCAGGCGCGTAGACCGTCACGAAAGGATCCATCCGCGCTGCCAAGGCCGGGCCGATCGCGGGGATCGCGGCAAGCTCGCCATTGCTGCGCAGCCGGCCATCGCGCGGACGCACGCCGTCCGCTTCGTAATCCTCCCGCTCGCGCCCGCGCGGGCGCGGCAACTCGTCCTGATCGCGCCAGTCGAGAAAGGCGTCGCGCGCCTCTTCCAGTTCGGCTCCCTGAAGCCCGAAGGCAGCGAGCAGCGCTTCGACCTGCTGGCTGTTGATCGCGTTGAGAGATATCTTGCCGCTTTCGTCCTCGATCCGGATTTCGAGCCGCGCGCCCTCGAAGCTGACCGCGCGCGCCTCGCCGTCAGGCCGCCAACGGCGGCTCGCGCTCGCCTGCGCCAGCCCCTGCACCGCCAGCGCAACCCCTGCATCCGCCGCCGCCGTCAACCGCGCCCGATCCAGCTCGGCGCGCGCCGAGCGGGTCGAGCCGCGGGTCGCCTCGATCATCGTCAGCGCCAGCAGCGCGAGCACCGCGAGGCTCGCCACCGCGACCACCAGGGCAAAGCCGTCCTCCCGCCCGCGCCTGTCAGGGTGCGGGCGCGCGGTCAGGGGATATCTCCGGTCGTGGAGAAGGGCTCGAGCGAGCGGATCTTCTGGCGCAGTTCCTCGGTAATGGCGCGCGCATCATCGACAGTGCGGATCACGCGCGGCTTCAGGAGGATCACAAGCTCGATCTTGTCGGTCGCCTCGACCTGCCGGCCGAACAATCCGCCGATGATCGGGATCTGCGAGAGGAACGGGATGCCGACCTTGTCACGCGTCTGGATGTTGCGGATGAGGCCGCCCAGCGCCAGCACCTGCCCGTCCTGCACCGCCACTGCGGTGCTGACCTTGCGGGTCGAGATGGTCGGCGAATTGATCGACGACCCCGAAGCGCGCGAGGGCAGTACGTCGCTTACCTCCTGCGTGATGTCGAGCAGCACCAGCCCGCTGCCGTTGACCCGCGGCGTGATCTTCAGGATCACGCCGGTATCGCGATACTCGACCGCGTTGATGATCGGCGCGTTGGGATCGATGGTCGAGGTCGAGTTCTGCGTCAGGATCGGCACCTGATCGCCGACCTGGAGGCTCGCCGTCTGGTTGTTGATCACCATCAGCTTGGGCGCCGAGACGACATTGACCTTGGTCTTGCCCTCGAGCGCGTTGAGCACGCCGGTGAGGCTGCCGGCATTGCCGAACAGGAAGGAAAAGCCGGGCACGTCGCGCACCAGATTGGTGCCGGTGGTGGAATCGGTGAGGACGGCGTTCTCGTTGCCCTCGACGAAGTTCCATTGGAGGCCGTAGCGCAGATCATCGGTCAGGCTGACCTCGGTGATCGCGGCTTCGATAAGCACCTGCATCGGCGGCACGTCGAGCTTGCGCAGCGCGTCCTCGATCACGGCATATTGGCGCGGGGTGCCGTAGACGAGGATCGCGTTGTTGGTGTCGTCGCTGGTAATCTGGACGCCGCCCGGGCCGGCACCAGACGTGCCGCCCTCATCGTCGCGCTGGCCTGCGAGACCCGCTCCGGGGGCCGAGGCTGCGGCGGCCGGGGCTGGTGATGCAGAGGTGATGCCGTAGCTATAGGCCCCCCGCGCCGGTGCCGCGCGCGCCTGCGTGGCCGGTGCCGCGCCATCGGGCGCGCCTGAATCGGCGAAGGCCGCCTGCTGCTGCGCCACCTCTTCCTCGCTCCCGCCGTCGCCATGCCCGAAGGCACGGTTGAGCGTGCGCGCCAGATCGCGCGAGCGCGAGTTCTGCACCTTGTAGACGAATAGCCGCGGCTCGTTGTTCTGGCCCTGCCGGTCGAGGATCTCGATCCAGCGGTTCACATCCTCGAGATATTGCCGCTGGCGGCTGATCGCGAGGATGCCGTTGACCTTCTCCATCGCGATGATCCGCACCAGCCCGCGGGTCGGGCTGTCGGGGGCATTGATCAGCTTTTCGAGCTCGGGCACGATTACCCGCGCGTCAGTGCGCTTGGGCACGATCAGCGCGAAGCTCATGTTGCGCAGCCAGTTGACATCGAACTGGGAGAGCAGATCGCGCGCGCTGGCGCGTTGCCCTGATGTGCCGCGCAGCAGCAGCGTATTGCGCACCGGGTCGGAGACCGAGACGACATTCGGCAGGATCGGCGCGATCAGCGCGCGCATCTGCTCGGCGTTGACGAATTGCAGCTGCACCAGCTCGGTGCCGAAGCCGGGAGTGTCCGGCCCGGCAAACCCGCCGCCCCTGCCGCGCCCGATCTGTTCGATCCGCGCCCGCCCGCCCTCGAGCACCAGCGCAAAGCCGCCGATGGCGAGGCTGTCCTCAAGGAAGGGGATCACCGAATCGCGGGCAATGGGGCGCGCCGTCACCACCGTCACCGGGCCCGAGACGCCGGGGTCGATGGTATAGTTCATGCCGAGCAGGTCGCCGAGCACCGCCTCGGCCACCACGCGCACGTCGGCCTCGGGGAAATTGAGCGCGATGTCCCCGCCGCGGATCGTGACCGGTGGGGGCGCAGAGGTGACCGGCGGACGCTCCTCGCCCGCAAGGATGGTCGCATCGACCGTCTGCGCGTCCAGCGCCGGATCGTCGGGCACAGTCTGCGCCGTTGCAGGGACGCTCGCCGCCAGCATGGCAGCCCCCAGAACAAGGCGGGCGCGCAGGGAAATGGTTCGTGTCATTGTTCGTCTGCCTGGTTGGCGTAGTTGTCGCGCGGGCTGTAGGCACCGGGCGGCAAATAGCCGGGATAGTCGTTGCTTGCCGTTTCGCCGACGGCCAGCGTCACCCGCTCGCCGCCACGCACGAAGCGCACCTCGTCGGTGCCGATGGCGATGAGGCGCCAGCCCTGCCACGCCTCTCCGGGGCGCAGGGTGACGGTCTTGCCGCCGGGGGTCTGGAGGATCAGCCGCGCCGCGCCGCGCACCTTGATGACGCCGACCGGGCTCGCCCCGTCGAGCGGCCCGATGGGCACCCCTGCGGCACTGCCGCCGGCAAGGCGGGTCGGCCGGAACAGCGCGCGCCCGGCCAGCGCCGGATCGGCGCTCACCGCGGCGATGGCACCGCTCGCAGCGCCGCGTCCGGGGGGCGGCACCGCGGGAGCTTCGGGGCGCTCTGCGGGCAGCGCGAACTGCGCCGCCAGCAGCAGCGCCAGCAGCAGCGCGAGCAGCGCCGCCAGCACCGTGCCTTCGGCGCGCTCAGGCCGGGGAATGGGAAGCGGCGACATCGATGCGGACATCCAGTTGGCGGGATTGCGAGGTTGGCGCAGCGGGCTCGGCCCCCGGCGCGGCGATGGTAAGCGCGGTGACGATCATCAGCGGCGCGGCATTCTGGAGGCGTTCGAGCAGCCCGGCGATCTGCCCCTCGGGCAGGCGCGCCTCGATCCTGAGTTCGATCCGCCCCTCGCCCGCCTCGACATCGGCGAGCGCGCGCACCTCGCCCCCGCCCGCGCTGACCAGCGCCGCGACACGCTCCTTGAGCGCTTCGGCGGCGGCCTCGGGCGTGGGGGCGATGATGTGGAATCGGTCGCTATCGGCCTTCTGCGCCTCGGCCTGACGGCGCAGGCGGGCGATGTTGTCGATCAGCCGCTGGTTGCTCGCCTGCACCAGCGCCAGCCGCTCGCGCTCGGCGGCGCGCGCCTCGAACCCGGCGATGATCGGCGAGAGCACCGCCAGCCATGCCACGGCGATCACGGCGACAAGGATCAGGATGGCGACCAGCCGCCGCTCGCGGTCGGAAAGCCCGGTCATTGCACGGCCTCCTTCGGCTTGGGTGCGCCCGCAAGCGTCGCGCTGACATCAAAGGGTTGCCCGCCCCCGCCCTCGGCGGTGGGATCGGAGACGCTGGTCTGGAGCGAGGCGAAGCGCCCGGTCGCCCTGAGCGCGGTCTGGATGTCGCTGCCGGGCGCCTTGTAGCCGGTGATACGCAGGCTCTCGGGCGTAGAGGAATAGCGCTGCACCCACGCGCCTTCGGGCAGGGCGACTGCGGTGAGCGCGAGCAGGCTGAGGGGGTCATGCGCGTCGCGCTCGGCGATCAGGCTCTTGCGCAGCGCCGCTTCGCGCGCGAGCCGCTCGGCGAGCGCGCGCGCGGCGCTGCCGGTGGCGGCCTGCGCCTCGACCTCGGCGGCAAATTCATTGGTGGCCGCGATGTCGCGCCAGATCATCAGCCCGATATTGGCGAGGAACAGCGCGGCGACCACCCCCCACCAGAACGGGCGACTGTCCCGCCGGGCGGGAACCGCGCCGCTGGCGACCAGCGCGGGGAGGAGATCGATGGTCAGCCCCTCGTCCTCGGGGCTCTGCCACACCAGCGCGAGCGGCTCGATCCCGCATTCGCGCGCGCTGGCGACCAGCGCGGCGGCGCGCGCCTGCGGCATTCCGGCGACCAGCGTCGGCACGCGCGCAGCCCCAGGCTCGGCCTCTGCCGACAGCGCCCGTGCCGCCGCGATGGCGCTTCCGGGCGGGAAGGGCAGCAGGCGGTCGCTTTCCAGCGCGATCATCCGCGCCAGATCGCGCGAGGCGAGGCGCGGGAGCATGGTGCGGGTGGCGATCGCGGCCGCGGGGGGCAGCACCACCGGCATCAGCCGCCGCCGCGCGCCCTCGGCCACCGGCTCCAGCGCCGCGCCGTCCAGCCACAGATCGCCCGCAGCATCGAAAGCCGCGCTCGGGCCGGACAGCTTGCGCCCCTGCGGCTGCAAGCGTGCAGGGACCATCGCGGCAAGCTCGCCCGTCCACCAGTCCCACCCTTCGCGCAAGGTCGTGCCGAGGCTGCTCATGTCCATGTCGAGGACTGTTCCGGTGCGGATCATGCGGCATCCCCTGCGCATTGGCCGGTTTCGGAATCGACGGTGCAGGCGGCGTTGACGTTGGGCACGGGGCGAATCACCAGATCGGGCCACTGCCGCCGGTCGCCATCGAAGAAGGTCACGCGCACGCGCACCAGTTCGGGCGGGTTGCCGCGCTCGATCCAGCGGCTGCGCCAGTCGCGCGTCGAATCGCCCGGCAGGGTGCCGAAATAGGCGATCTCGAGCCGTTCCACATTGGTGAGTAGCACTTGCGGCGTCCATCCGGCGGTGCCGGGGGCATAGGGATCGACCCCGGCGGTGGTATCGGCGAGAGCGAAGAGCACCAGCTGCCCCTCTTCGCTGCGCGCCAGGCGGTAACGGGTGAGGCTCGCGGGGCGATCGGCAGGCGCGGCAGGGGCGAAGAAGCTGAAGCGGGCGGCATCGCCCCGCACATCGGCGATGCG
>PNKW01000030.1 GCA_013822695.1 Erythrobacter sp.
TACGTCTCTCCTCGCTCACTATGCTTCGGCATGGCTCGCTCGTCGTTCCTTGCGCTGGGCCAAAATCGGCTCCGTCAGGGTGACCCGGATTGGTCGGAAAGTGCTCTAGGCCAGAGCCAAGCGGGCGACCTCGGCCCAGTCTGGCGCGACATGATCCGCCCCCGCCGCAATCAGCCGCGCCTCGTGCCCGGACCGGATATGCGCACCCGCGAGCAGCCCGACCACCTCCATCCCCGCCGCCTTGGCCGCCCTGACACCGGACGGACTGTCCTCGATCACGAGGCATGCCGAAGGCGCAACGCCGAGGCGCTCGGCCGCGAGCAGGTAGATGTCGGGCGCGGGCTTGCCGTTGCTCACCAGCTCGGCGCTGTAGACGTGGGGCCCGAAAGCATCGGCCAGCCCCAACATCTCGAGGCACAGCGCAAGGCGCGCGGGCGAGCTTGAAGAGGCAATGCCGCGCGGCCGCTCGCCGAGCGAGCCGATGAAGGCCCCTGCCCCCGGCACTTCGGCAAGATCGCAGCGGAAGCGCGCCATCATGGTATCGGAGAGGTGCTCGCCCCAGTCGGACGGCACCGGGCGGCCGAGCGCGGCCTCGATCAGGGCGATCATCTCGCCCCAGCGCGTGCCGACATAACGGTCGTAGCTTTCATCGAGCGTGGTCGGCAGGCCGAGCCGCGTGAGCTCTTCGGCCAGCACCAGGTTGGCGAGCATCTCGCTATCCGCGATCACGCCGTCGAAATCGAAGATTAGAGCGGTTTCCGGCCATTCTGACCCGTCCTGACGGAGCCGAATTGGGCTGAGGGCAAGGCGCGAGGAACGAGCGATGCAGCGCATCGTGAGTGACGAGCAACGTAACCCTCGGCCCAATTCGGCCCGCCCCGAAGGGGTCGCGCTCTGAAGCCCGCTGGCTTCGTCATGCCGCTTGCAGGGGCAATCAGCCCCTGCGGCGCGCCATTCCTGTCCAGCGGACTTCAGAGCGCGATCAGGACGGGTCAGAATGGCCGGAAACCGCTCTATGGCGGCATGTCGGTGCATCGTGGGGGCGTTACCGGATCAGCCGGATGCGGGGCTTGCCGCCGAAGATTTCGGTTGACCAGACCCGGTTGTTCCCGGCGGTGAGGACATAGACCGGCACGCCCGCGGCATAGACCGAGAAGACGTGGATCTCGGTTGGCGTTGCATCGAGCAGATGGGTCACCGTCAAGGCCTCGGGGGTCTTGCCCTTGTCGTTGGCGAGGGGGATGGTGAGGCAGGATTTGGTGAAGCCGCGCCGTTCCTTGACCGTGCCGCCGACGATCTCGAACCGGTGGTGGCCTCCGAAGGGGATCTCGCCGGCCTTTTCCTGCGGGGTCAGCAGATAGGCGTAGAACCCGCCATCGGGCTTGCCGGTGGGAAAGACGACCGTGTTGAACGGGCTGGCGGCGCAGCGCTCGGCCTTCTGGGCGCGGGCGAGTTCGGTCGCCTGCACAAGCGCGAGCTCGGCCGCCACCAGCACCCGCTCGCCCGGGGCATAGGTGGTGCGGCGGATCACCTTGCGGCCATCGTAAACCCCGGCCCAGACCGCTTCGTGGCCGCCGTCCTTTGCCGGGCGAAAGAACACTGTTTCCCGGCCATCACCGGTGTCGTTGACGATCCAACCGGCGATGCCGCGTGTCCGGGCGTCAGGGACATCGGCAAGCATCGCATCTGTGCCGTGCCAGGCGGCCTGATCATAGGCGTAGACCTTCCAGCCCAGATCGACCGCTTGCTGCACCCCGGCTTCCTCGGCCGTGGACATCTCCGGCGCGGGCGCGGGCGCGGGGGCGGTCGTCTCCTGCGCGGCGATCGGCACTGCGGCAAGCGCGAAACTGCCAGCGACAAAGGCGAAAGCGCTGAAACTCTTCACGATTGCATCCCTCCCGCTCCGACAACGGAACGGGAGGAATCCTATCGGTTCACTCGCCCTTGGGAAAGAAGAATTCCCTGAGATGCTCGCCGATGCGCGCCGGGCGCAGGGTTTCGGCATCGATGCAGCACCAGCTTGATTGCACTTCGGCCAGCACCTCTTCGCCGCGCTTGATCAGCGTCGAGTAAAACGCGCGCGCGCCGTTGAAGCGTTCGAGCACGGTCTGCGCGGTCACCGCATCTTCGAGGAAAGCAGGCTTGCGATAGGTGATCTCGTGCTTGAGCGCGACCCAGGCCTTGCTCGCCACATCCTCGGCCGGCGCGATCCCGCGCCAATGCGCCAGCACCGCATCCTGCACCCAGGTGAGGTAGCGCGCATTGTTGACGTGGCCCATGAAATCGATGTCCTCCGCCGCCACGGTGATCGGGTGAAAAAACGGGCGCGCGGGAGGATTTGTTGCTGACATAAATGTAAACTAGCGCAAGAATATGACAAAATCCATCACCGACTGTCGGTAAAATGCCGCAATCTTGCCACAGCTCGCGGAACAGGATTATGGGCGTCTCGTTTCGGGTCGTCCCTTACCCCTCCAACCGATGGAACCGATCATGGCCAGCCGCCCCCGCACGCTCTACGAAAAGATCTGGGACGCGCACGTCGTCGAGACGCGCGACGACGGCACGGCGCTGATCTATATCGACCGCCATCTGGTGCATGAAGTCACCAGCCCGCAGGCCTTCGAGGCGCTGAAGGTGGCCGGGCGCCCGGTGCGCAGGCCCGAGCTGACGCTGGCCGTGCCCGATCACAACCTGCCCACCACGGCGCGGGTCGATGCGAGCGGGAAGCCCGTCCCCATCGCCGACCCGGAAAGCGCAGCCCAGCTCGCCGCGCTCGAAGTCAACGCCCCGGCTTTCGGCATCCGCTACATCCCCGCGACCGCCAAGGAGCAGGGGATCGTCCATGTGGTCGGCCCCGAACAGGGCTTCTCGCTGCCCGGCACGACCATCGTCTGTGGGGATTCGCACACGGCTTGCCACGGGGGCCTCGGGGCGCTTGCCTTCGGAATAGGCACCAGCGAGGTGGAACACGTATTGGCCACCCAGACGCTGCTGCTCCAGCAGTCAAAGCCGATGGAAGTGCGCGTGGAGGGCGACCTCGGCCCCGGGGTGAGCGCCAAGGATCTTATTCTGCACATCATCGGCACCATCGGTGCGGCGGGCGGATCGGGCTACGTGATCGAGTATCGCGGCAAGGTGTTCGAGGCGATGACGCTCGAGGAGCGCCTCACGGTCTGCAACATGAGCATCGAGGCCGGCGCGCGCGCCGGGCTGATCGCGCCCGACGACACCACCTTCGCCTATCTCAAGGGCCGCCCGATGGCCCCCAAGGGCGCCGAGTGGGACGCAGCGGTCGCCTATTGGCGCACGCTGCACACCGATGACGGCGCGACCTTCGCCAAGTCGGTCACCATCAACGCCGCCGATGTCGAGCCGAGCGTCACCTGGGGCACCTCCCCTGAGGACGTGGTGCCCATCGGCGGGCGCGTGCCGCACCCCGGGGACTTTGCCGACGAGAGCAAGCGCGTCGCTGCACAGAAGAGCCTCGACTACATGGGCCTCACACCCGGCACGCCGATGACGCAAGTTCCCATCGAGAACGTCTTTATCGGCAGCTGCACCAACAGCCGCATCGAAGACCTGCGCGCCGCCGCCGCGGTGCTCAAGGGCCGCCACAAGGCCGATAATGTGCGCTGGGCAATCGTCGTCCCCGGCTCGGGGCTGGTGAAGGCGATGGCCGAGGATGAGGGGCTCGACAAAGTCTTCACCGACGCCGGTTTCGAGTGGCGCGAGCCGGGCTGTTCGGCCTGCCTCGGCATGAACCCCGACAAGGTCCCGCCGGGCGAACGCTGCGCCTCGACCAGCAACCGCAATTTCGTTGGGCGGCAGGGCCCGGGCGCGCGCACGCACCTCGTCTCGCCGGCGATGGCGGCAGCAGCGGCGGTGGCGGGGCGGCTGGCGGATGTGCGCGAATTGGTGTGACCCCAACCCCTTGAAACCCGCCGCTGCGAGGCGCATGGAATATCCATGACTGACAAGCCCAAGAACAACACCGCCCGCAACGCCGCGATTGCTGCGGCGGGTGCCATCGGATCGGCGGCCATTGCCGCTGCATTGCTCTATGCCAGCAAGCGCAAGAAGAAGCCGGACGAGCCCACCCAGCCCGGCCCCATTCCCTCGGGCGAACCGCCGCAAACCGATTAACTCTGGCCGACTGACAGGAACCCCATGCAGCCCCTTACCCGAGTCGAAGGCCGCGCCATTCCGCTCGGCCTCAAGAATGTCGACACCGACATCATCATCCCCGCCAAGTGGCTGAAGACGATCAGCCGCGAGGGTCTCGGCGCGGGCGCCTTCGAGGTGCTGCGGGCGGAACCCGGCAATGTCTTTGACAATCCCGCCTACCAGGGCGCGCCGATCCTGATCGCGGGCGACAATTACGGCTGCGGGTCAAGCCGCGAACATGCCGCCTGGGCGATGCTCGATCTCGGCATCCGCGTCGTTATCGCACCGAGCTTTTCCGACATCCATTCAGGCAATGCGGTCAAGAACGGCATCTTGCCCGTCGTGCTGCCGCAGGACGCGGTCGACCGGCTGCTGGAAGTGGCGCGCGAGGGGCTCGAAATCACCGTCGATCTCGAAGCGCAGACCGTCACCACCCCCTATCAGGATCGCTTCGCCTTCGAGATCGACCCGTTCCGCAAGCACTGCCTGCTGAACGGGCTCGACGAGGTCGGGCTGACGATGGCGCGGGGCGAGGCGATCGGCGGGTTCGAGGCGCAGCGCACCGCCGCCCAGCCATGGCTGATGCGCGGCACCGCGGCAGCATAGAATTGCAATACCGGGAGAGGACACAATGAAAGCCATTCGCACCCACCAGACCGGCGGGCCGGAAACCCTGACGCTCGACGACATCGAGACCCCGACGCCCGGCAAGGGCGAGGTGCTGGTCGCGGTCAAGGCCTGCGCGATCAACTATCCCGATGGGTTGATCATCCGCGACATGTACCAGTTCAAGCCGCAGCGCCCCTTCTCGCCCGGTGGCGAGATCAGCGGCGTGATCGAGGCGCTCGGCGAGGGTGTCGAGGGCTTTGCGGTGGGTGACCGGGTGCTCGCCGGAATCGGCAATGGCGGGCTGGCCGAAAAGGTCGTCGTGCCTGCGGGCCGGATGTTCAAGGTGCCCGACGGCGTGCCCTTCGAGAAGGCGGCATCGCTGCTGATGACCTATGGCACCACGATCCATGGCCTCAAGGACCGCGGGCACATCAAGGCGGGCGACACCGTGCTGATCCTCGGCGCGGCGGGCGGCGTGGGGCTTTCGGCGATCGAGCTTGCCAAGGCTTTCGGCGCGCGCGTGGTCGCCGCGGTCTCCTCCGAGGCCAAGGGCGAAGTTGCCCGCAAGGCCGGGGCCGACGAGGTCGTGATCTACCCCCGCGAGGCGATGGACAAGGACGCCTCCAAGGCGCTCGCCGAAGCCTTCAAGCAGGCCTGCGGCCCGAACGGCGCGAACATCGTCTACGACATCGTCGGCGGGCAATATTCCGAGCCCGCGCTGCGCGCCATCGCCTGGGAGGGCCGCTTCCTGGTAGTCGGCTTCCCGGCGGGGATCGCCAAGATGCCCTTGAACCTCACCCTCCTGAAGTCCTGCGACATCTGCGGCGTGTTCTGGGGCGCCTTCACCGCGCGCGACCCCAAGGGCTTCCATGCGCAGGTGATGGAGCTGTTCGACCTGATGAAGGCGGGCAAGATCGATCCGCTGGTCTCCGAAACCTTCCCCCTCGCCCGCGCCGGCGATGCCATCGCCAAGCTCGAAGCGCGCGAGGCGGTCGGCAAGCTGGTGGTAACGATGGAATAAGACGCCGCTGCGCACGGCTTCCCGCTTGAAGCTGCGCGCGCTGCGCCTTATCGCCTGCCGAGGATCCGATCCGAAGGAACATAGACATGACCGATTTCAAGGACCGCGAACGCGCCGAGGAAGCCCGCTTCGCGCTCGACGAGGAAACCGCCTTCCGCATCGCCGCGCGCCGTAACCGCCTGCTGGGCGAATGGGCCGCAGGGCTGATGAAGCTCACGCCCGAAGAAGCCGACGCTTATCGCAAAGCGGTGGTGCAGGCCGATTTCGAGGAAGCGGGGGACGAGGATGTTGTGCGCAAGCTGCTGGGCGATCTCACTGCTGCACAGATCGACATCACCGAGGCCGACATCCGCGCCAAACTTGGCGAAATGGCGGTCGAAGCGCGCCGCCAGCTGCTCGGCGAGGTCTGAGCGTCATGCCGATGACCGCGCGCGAGATCGAGGACGCGATTCTGGCCGCCCTGCCCGGCGCGGTGGTCGAGCTCACCGACCTTGCGGGCGATGACGACCACTGGGCGGCGACTGTCACCGCGCCGCAATTCGCCGGCCTCAGCCGCGTGGCGCAGCACAAGCTGGTCTACGCTGCGCTTGGCGGGCGGATGGGCGGGGTGCTGCACGCCTTGCAAGTCACCACCGTGGTTCCCAAGTAGACCGCATCAATCAACACCTGCCAAGGGCGCTGCAAGCCATGTCCGACGTCAACACCCGCATCTCCGATCTTGTCACCAGCAATGACGTGGTGCTGTTCATGAAGGGCACGCCGCTCTTCCCGCAATGCGGCTTCTCCAGCCGCGCGGTGGCGATCCTCGACCATTGCGGTGTCGCCTATGAAAGCGTCGATGTGCTTCAGGACATGGAAATCCGTCAGGGGATCAAGAGCTTCTCCGACTGGCCGACGATCCCGCAGCTCTACGTCAAGGGCGAATTCGTCGGCGGCAGCGACATCATGATGGAGATGTTCGAGGCAGGCGAGCTGAAGGCGCTGCTGGATGAAAGCGGCGTGAAGATGGCTTGATTTGATTTTGGTTTTCCGCACCCGCCTCCGCGCGTTCGTCCTCGGCGCTTTTCCTCCGCTGCGCTCCGGGCGCCTGCGGGCGGCCGTTCGGCCTTGCGGTCGCTTCGCGACCGATGCCAGCACAACTCATGATCGTAGCGATGCAACGACCCGAAGGGCCGCAAGCGCGAACGCGCGCCGGCCGGTCAGGCCGGAAGCCAAGCAGCGCGGACGCGCTGCGCCCGGCGCTTGAGGGCGAAAACAAAAGGCCGCACAAAGAAAAAGCGCCCCGCAGGACCAGTGCGGAGCGCTTTTCGTTTTGGGGAGCCGCGACCCGGAGACCAGGAAGGATCGCGTCTCACTTTGAAGACCATTGGGACTGCACCATATAATGCACACTGCGTGCCAAACTCGAAAAACAACGGAATTTGGCCATTTTTTCGAAGGCGTTTGCTTCTCCTTAACCGCAAGTTGTAAAGCGAACCGACACCCCTCCCCCAACCCCGGACGCGCTCGCGGCAGCAATACGCCTTGGGTCTTGGCAAGGGCGCGCCGTGCGGCCATCCTTTGCCGCGATGACCACCGAATCCGCGCCACAGGGTATTCCCGCCGCCACCATCATCATCTTCCGCAATGCCCCCGATGGCGGCGCGCCGGAGGTGCTGATGACCGTGCGCTCGCGCAACATGACCTTTGCCGGCGGGATGGCGGTGTTTCCCGGCGGGCGGGTCGATCCTGCCGACTACGAACTCGGCGAGGCAGTCGCCGCCGCGCACGGCCTCGCGCCCGATGAAGCCGCGCACCAGATCGCCGCGGTGCGCGAGACGCTGGAAGAGACCGGCCTCGCGCTCGGCTTGTCGGGCGAGATCAATGCCGCCAGCGCCGATGCCGCGCGCACAATGCTCGCAGAGTGCGGCGCGCTCGCGCCGGTGCTGGCAGCCTTCGGCTGGCAACTCGACCTTGCCCAGATCACGCCCTTTGCCCGCTGGTTTCCGAAGAACGAGGCGATCGCGCGGGTCTATGACACGCGCTTCTACCTCGCCGATCTCGGCACCGGAGCGGTCGACGTGTCGATCGATCATGCCGAAAACACCCACCTGTTCTGGACCACGGCGCAGGGCGCGCTCGATGCGGCCGAGCGGGGCGAGATCAAACTGATCTTCCCCACTCGCCGCAACCTCGAACGCCTCGCTCTGTTCGCCAGCTTCGCCGAGGCCCGCGCCCAGGCCGAGGCGATCCCCGTGCGCACGATCATGCCGCAGGTGATCGAGCAGGACGGCAAGCCATGGCTGACGATCCTCGCCGATGCGGGTTATCCCGTGACGGGCGAACTGCTGGAAACGGTCGCGCGCGGATAGGCGGGGGAGAACGTCGGCAATACCGACCGAAAATGTTGGCGCGCCCGGCAGGACTCGAACCTGCTGCCTCAAGATTAGAAGTCTCGCGCTCTATCCAGATGAGCTACGGGCGCGCAACGCAAGTGGCCATTAGCGTGCTTTGCGCGCCATGGGAATCGCGCTAACCGTCCGGACGATGGAAAACTCCGCCCCAGCGCAATCGCCTGCCGATCCCGCCGCCGCCTTCGACCGCGATCCCACTGACGGGATCGTCGCCACGGCCCACGCCCCGGTGACCTTCCGTTACTACGATCTGGTGATGGCGGGGTTCGTCACCATCCTGCTGCTCTCCAACATCATCGGCGCGGCCAAGCTCACCTTCGTCAGCGTGCCGTTCTGGCCGGAAGGCTGGTGGCCGGCGCCCGACGGGACCTTCATCTACGGCGCGGGGATCCTGTTCTTCCCATTGGGCTACGTCATTGGTGACGTGCTGACCGAGATCTACGGCTTTGCCAAGGCGCGCCGGGTGATCTGGGTGGGCACGGCGGCGATGATTTTCCTCGCCTTCATGTCCTATGTCGTCACCGCGCTGCCCCCGTTCGGCGGGTGGGAATGTGCCGCAAGCGGCTTCGGGGGCGAGCGGCCGCCCACCTCCAGCACCGACCCGGCGATCCCCGGCGGGGCGATCTGCCAGATGACCTATGACAGCGTGTTCGGCAGCACATGGCGCATCGTCGTCGCCTCGATCACCGCGTTCTGGGCCGGCGAATTCGTCAATTCCTTCGTGCTTGCCAAGATGAAGGTCTGGACCAAGGGCCGCGCCTTGTGGAGCCGCACCATCGGTTCGACCTTTGTCGGGCAGGCGGTCGACAGCCTGATCTTCTACCCCGTCGCCTTCCTCGGGATCTGGACGACCGAGGCGGTGGTGACGGTGATGATCACCAACTGGGCGCTGAAGGTGGTGTGGGAAGCGGTGCTGACGCCGGTCACCTATGCGGTGGTGAACCGGCTGAAAAAGGCCGAGGGCGTCGACCTCTACGACATCGACACCGACTTCTCGCCCTTCGGCAGCAAGAAGAAGTGATCTGTTTTCGGCCACCTTCGGTGGCGCAGACCTCCCGCCCCAGCGCGAAACGAGCCTACATCACGATTTCGTCGACGATATCGACCCGCCAGCCGAGCCCCAGCCGTCCGGCGAGCAGCTTCAGATCCTTCTCGGTCGGCGCACCGAACAGCGCCGCGTGGCTGGCCGCAAGTTCGAGCACCAGCGCGCTCTCCTCCACCCGCAACCGGCTGACTTCGAGCGAGCGAGCGCTCTGCCCGCCGAGCCTGCGCCCCAGCCGCAGCGCGAGGCCCCAGCGCACCGCTTCCTCCAGCGCCTCCTCGCTGGCAAGCGCGCGCACTTCGGTGGGCAGCGCCAGCTGGTTGCCATTGGCCGAAATCGCCGCGGCCAGCATCGCCCGGCCCTTGCCGTCGATCCCGATCCAGCGCTTGTGCAGCGCCCAGTTGATCGCCTGCGGCAGGCGGATGTTGGGCTCGATCTGCATCGAGGCGAGCGCGAGCATCGTTGCTGCCAATCGCAGGCGCTCCGAGCCGTGGCCACGCGCGGGCGCGGCATCGAGCGTCCATGCCGCCATCCGCGCGGCCAGCGTCGCCTGACTGGCGCGCTGCGCGGCGAAGACTGCCACCCCGGCCAGCAGCGGATCCTGGGTGCGGGTATGCTCGGGCAGGCGGTCGTAAAGCAGCCCCTCGCGCAGACCCCACGAGGAGAACACCACGCGCTCCGGCGCCAGCCGCGCGAGCAGCGCCTGGAGCAGCACCGCGGCATCGGGCAGCTTTTCGGCGCGCATCGTGCTGATCCGCTCGCGGGTCCTGATCGCGTCGCTCTCGCTCGCCGATAGCGCAATCGCCAGCTCCAGCGCGCCCGCGCCATCGAGCTCGAAGCCATGCGGATCGCTCAGCGGCCAGCCTTTGGCCGCCATCGCATAGACCGCCATCGCCCGCCACGTGCCGCCGACCAGATAGAGCGCGCCGTTTTCGGCCGGCGGGTTCCCGGCCAGATCCCAGCCCGCCTTGCGGATCGCCTTGTCGAGCGACTTCTTCATCTCGCCCGCGCTCGTCTTGGGATTCTTGCCGCGGTGTTCCGGCAGGCGCAGCGTGCCGAGCGGAAGCGAGCTGGCCCCCTCGCAGGCCCGGCCCGCGACCCGCACCAGCTCGAGGCTGCCGCCGCCGAGGTCGGCGACGATCCCGCGCGCATCGGGGAAGGCACCAATGACGCCGTGGGCGCTCAGCAGCGCCTCTTCCTCACCCGAGATCACCCGCGGTTCGAGCCCGATTGCGCGAAGCTGCGCTACGAAATCCGGGCCGTTCGCCGCATCGCGCACCGCCGCGGTGGCGACGGTCTCGATATCCTTGATGCCCATGTCGGCAAGCAGCAGCGCGAAGCGTCTGAGCCCGCGCAGCGCCAGCGCCATCGCATCATCGGCGAGCCGCCCGGTGGCGGCAATCTCGCGCCCGAGCCTGGCGGTGACCTTCTCGTTCATCAGCACCGTCGGCGCGCGCATGGTGCCGCCATAGACGACAAGACGCACCGTATTGGAGCCGATGTCGATAATCGCGCGCTCGCCGCCAGCGCCGCCGATCGCGCCGTTGCGGTCTGCCCGCCGCTTGCCCCAGATCATGCCACCGCGCCCTTTCGCAGCGAAAGCTTGGGCACTGCGCCTGCCTCAAGTGCCCCGCCGCGACCCGAGAGCGAGGGATTGGTCATGAAATAGCGGTGGCAGTTGAAGGGCTTGACGCCTTCCTCGGCCTTCACGCGCGAATAGCTGCCGTCAGGGTGCAGCCACCAGCTTTGCTCGCTGTCGAGCATGTTGGCGAGCAGCACCTGCTGGAGCACCTGATCGTGCACCGTGCGGTTGAGCACGGGGATCAGCGTCTCGACCCGGCGGTCGAGATTGCGGCTCATCATGTCGGCAGAGGCGATGAACACGGCCGCCTGCGCGCTCGGCATCGGGTGGCCATTGGCAAAGGCATAGATGCGGCTGTGCTCGAGGAAGCGGCCGATCACCGATTTGACGCGAATGTTTTCCGAAAGTCCGGTAATCCCGGGCCGCAGGCAGCAGATCCCGCGCACCACCAGTTCGACCTGCACCCCGGCATTGCTCGCGGCATAGAGCCGGTCGATCATGGCTTCGTCGGTGAGCTGGTTGCACTTCATCCAGATCGCGGCGGGCTTGCCCTTCTGGGCGTTGGCGATCTCGGCATCGATGCGGTCGTAGATTTCCTGCCGCAGATCGATCGGCGCGATGTGCAGCCGTTCAAGGGCGTGGGGCTCGACATAGCCGGTGACGAAGTTGAACATCTTGGCCGCATCGCGCCCGAGCTTCGGGTCGGCGGTGAAGAAGCTGAGGTCGGTGTAGATCTTGGCGGTGACGGGGTGGTAATTCCCGGTGCCAAAGTGGCAATAGGTGCGGAACCCCTCACCCTCGCGCCGCACCACCATGGCGACCTTGGCGTGGGTCTTCCAGTCGGTGAAGCCGTAGATCACCTGCACGCCCGCCCGCTCGAGCTTGCTCGCCCATTGCAGGTTCTGCTCCTCGTCGAAGCGGGCCTTCAATTCCACCACCGCGGTGACCGACTTGCCGGCCTCGGCCGCCTCGATCAGCGCGCCGATCACCGCCGACTGGCTGCCGGCGCGGTAGAGCGTCTGCTTGATCGCCACCACATCGGGATCGACCGCCGCCTGCCGCAGGAAATCGACCACCACCTCAAAGCTTTCATAGGGGTGGTGGATGACGATGTCTTTTTCGCGGATCGCCGAGAAAACGTCCCCGTCATGCTCGCGAATGCGCTCGGGCAAGCGCGGGGAATAGGCGTCGAACTTGAGGTCGGGCCGATCCTCGCGGACGATTTCGGCAAGGCCGTCAATGCCGATCATGCCGTCGGTCTTGATCAGCGCGGCCTGGTTGATGCCGAGCTGGTCGAGCAGCAGGGCTTCGGCGGCCGCATCGAAATCCTCCTCGATCTCGAGCTGGATCACCTGGCCCCGGCGGCGGCGCTGGATCGCGCTGCGGAAGGTGCGCACGAGGTCTTCGGCCTCTTCGGCGATCTCGATATCGCTGTCGCGCAGCACCCGGAACAACCCGTCCCCCTGGATCGTGAAGCCCGGGAACAGCGCCTCGGCATAGCGCTGGATCAGCCGCGCGATCGACATGTAGAGCACCCCGCCCCCATTTGATACGGGGCCTGAACCGGCGCCGGTCACCGTATCGGGCACGCGCACGAAGCGCGGGAGCGCGCTGGGGATCAGCACCATCTCGATCAGCTGTTCGCGCGTCGCATCGCGGGTCAGGGTGAAGAGCAGGCCCATGCCTTCGTTCTGGACGAAGGGGAACGGGTGCGCAGGGTCCAGCGCCTGCGGGGTGATGATCGGCAGGATTTCGTTGAGGAAGTAGCGCTTGAGCCACTTGTGCACCTCGGGGCTGACGCGCTCCTCGTCGGCGACGTGGATGTCGGCCGCGGCGAGCCCGGTGCGCAAGCTGCGCCAGATCGACTGCTGGCGCTGCGAGAGGATCGCGAGGGTTTCGCGGATCGCGGTCAGCTGCTGCGCGGGGGAACGGCCGTCAATCGAAGGCGCCTCAAAGCCGCGCTGCACTTGCCCCACGAGCCCGGCGACGCGGATCATCATGAATTCATCGAGATTGCTGCCCGAAATCGACAGGAACCGCAGGCGCTCGAGCAGCGGATAGGCCTCGTTGCAGGCCTCGGCCAGCACGCGCTGGTTGAACTGGAGCCAGGAAAGCTCGCGGTTGAAATAGGGAGATTCGTCCGGGCCCAGAACCGCCATCTGGGTTGAGGCCGCCGCGCTGGCGGGCGCGGGGTCGGTGCCGGTCGGTGACGTGCTCATCGCTTCCCTGTCCCGCCTGTCGCCGCAGGATTGCGGAGCAGGTCTTGTCTCGCGCGCCATGATGCGCCGGTCGCGCATGTGTTCGCAAGCGGCTTGCGTGTAAATGCGAAGGAGGCGATTGTCACATAATCGTCAATCCGGTTTCGGCCACCTTCGGTGGCGCAGACCTCCCGCCCCGCGCGTCAGCGCGACCGCGAATCAAACAAGACTGCGGCTGTCGGCGATCGCCGTGATCCCGCGCTTCCCGTTTGCATCGCGGCCAAGCTGCACGAGCACGTCGATCACGCTCGCGGCATAGGCGATGGTGTCCGAACGGGTGAGGCCGATGCCGGTCTGCATCACCATCAGCGACAGTTGTTCCAATGCCCCGCGCAGGGAGTTGGCGTGAATCGTCGAGAAGCTGCCCGGGTGCCCCGTGTTGATCGCGCGCAGGAAGCTGACGCTTTCGGCACCGCGCAATTCGCCCAGCACGATGCGATCCGGGCGCAGGCGCAGCGCGGCTTGCAGCAGTTCGTTGGCGGTGACCTTGGCCTCGCCAAGCTCGCCCTTGACCGCGACCAGGCCGACCGCGTTTTCGCCCGGGAAACGCAGCTCGGGCGTATCCTCCACCAGCACCACGCGCTCTTCCGGCGGAATTTCGCCGAGCATGGCGTTCAAGAAGGTGGTCTTGCCGGTGCTGGTGCCGCCCGAGATCAGGATCGTGCGCCGCGCGCGGATCGCAGCGCGCAGGTAGGCGATCGGTTGGACCTGCGGATCGGGCAGGTCGAACTGCATCTCGCCCACCAGCGGCCCGGTGTCATAGGCATCGAGCGGCAGATCGAGGCGGCGGTGGCGGCGGATCGCCATCACCCAGTGCTTGCGGCTCGCCGGCGGCCCGCAGAACTGCACGCGCGCGCCATCGGGCAGCGTCGCGCCGAGCAGCGGATGCTCGCGGTTGATCCCCTGGTGGCTGACGCGCGCGACCTGCTCGGCGAGGCGTTGCACCAGCCGGTCGTCGATCTCGGGCGTCTCGATGCGCTGCATGCCCGGGCTGGCGGCATCCTCGATCCACACCTCGCCCGGACGGTTGACCATGATCTCGGTTACGGTGTCGCGTTCGAGCCAGCGGCGGAAGGGCGCGAGATAGGCGTCGAGATAGACGCTCCGCTCGGAGGTGAGCGGCACCGCCCCCTCCCCTTCGCCAATCCGGTGCACGTCCGCGCTCACAAGAGTCAGCCGACCGAGCTGAAATCGAGATCGCGCGCGGTGAAGACGCGGATCGGCTCGCCCATCTTGACGCGGATGGTCGGGCTGATCTGGCCTTGCTGCTGCACCGCCGAATTGGCCGCGCTCTGCGCGCTGCCCGCAACCAGCACGCCGCCGATCCCGCCGGTCGCGACCGCGCCGAGGCCGCCGACGACCGAAAGCAGCAGGCCCGAGCCGAAGCGCTTGAAGAAGTGGCTGTTGACGTCGCCCTCAAGCCCCGTCGCCCCGTCAAAGCTGACCGCAGGCGAGGCGAGATTGACCGATACGCCATCGGGGCGGATCAGCCGCGTCCAGATCACATAGGCGCGGCGCTGTCCCTGCTCCACGCCCGCGCGATACTGGCCGATCAGGCGCGAGGAACGCGGGACGAGCACGCGCTTGCCATCGAAGCTGCGCACGTCCTGGCTCACCACGGCGCGGACATAGCCCGGGACGTCGGTGTTGATCGCGGTTTCGAGGATCGCGGGGATCAGCGTGCCCTCGGTCACGGTGGTCGAGGGGTTGTTCATCGCGCGCGCCTGCGCGGGCGCGCCGCCGACGCCGCCGATGCTGCTGGCGAAAGCCGCCGCGCCGCCGGTTCCGGCCACGGCGCCCGCAGGCGTGCCCGGCGGGGGGGCGGAGGCCGGGCCAGCGACATTGACGCCGCGCGCGGTGCTGGAATCGAACTGCAGCAGCGGACTGGAGTAAGGATTGGCGGCGGGCACGCTCGCCACGCCGGGGTTGCCGGCAAAGACCGGCGCGGGCGCGGGATCGGCCTGCAGCGCGACGGCCGGGGCGGGCTGTGCCTGCGCGGGATCGACCATCGGCTGGGCGGGCTGCATCGGCGGCACGGCCGTGGCAGGCGCGACGGCGGGGTTGCCGATCCCCTGCGGTTCGGCCGTGCGCGCGGCGTTCATGGCCCAGAAGGTCACCGCGCCAAGCAGGCCGACCACGGCGACGCCAGCGGCGAGGCCCACGCCGTCACCCTTGGCCTTGCGATCGGTAACCGCGGGGAAGGCCGCGCGGCTGGCGAGGTCGATGATCTCCGCGCTTTCGCGGGTGCGCGGATCGACCGCGCCCTCGCCCAAGTCTCCGGAGCCCTTTTTGGGCGGCAAACGCATGGCCAGACGCATCAGTTGGACTCCCTTGCAGAGGTGGACCGATCAAGCCCGGCGCGGCGCGCGGTGGGCTTCATCGGACCGGTGTTGGTAAGCGTTGCGGTATCCTTGCCCGAACGCAGGATAATCTGCGCCGGAACCCCGTCCACCACCACGGTATCGCCGCGGGTGGCGTAATTGACCGGCCCTTCGTCGCCTTCGTCATTGGTGATGAGGATCGCGGGGATCGGGATGCCTGCGGGCCAGGTCAGGAACACCGCGTCGCCATCGTCATAGGTGCGGCTCGGCAGCAGTTCGGCCTTGCCTGCGGTGGCCCAGGCGAAGTTGAGCTCGGCCGGATCGGGCGCGGCGGCGGCAGCAGCCTGCTGCGGCGCGGCGGCGGCAAGCGCTGCCTGCGCTTCGGCCTCGGCGGCGGCGGCAAGGCGCGCCTCCTCGGCCGCCTTCTCAAGCTCGGGATAGCGGAATTGCAGGACGTAGAGCGCGCTCGCCTTGGGGCTGGCGACGAGATCGAACAGATAGGTGCGCTTGTCGGTCACCACGGTCATGTTGGTGCGCGCGACCGGATCCAATGGCTTCACGAAGATGATCGTCTGCGCCTTGTTCGGCTGCACCTGCCACGCAGCGCTGTCCCCGATCGCGACATTCTCGATGATTTCGTCGGGGGCGAACTTGATCGTGGTCTGGACCTTCACCTTGCCATCTATCTGCACGACCCTGTCGGCATCATAGACGAGCGTCTTGAGCCGGTTGTCCTGCGCGGCGAGCGGAGTGGCAAGGGCCAGGGCGAGGCTCGCGAGAAGCACGGGGCGGATCATTGGTAAGTCTCCGAAGGGGTCGTCGGCTTGGGCGCGGGCGCGGACGGGCCCGAAGGGGAGGAACGGAAGCGGTTGCCGATCCCGCGGG
Organism: Erythrobacter sp.; assembly: GCA_013822695.1. Lineage (GTDB taxonomy): Bacteria > Pseudomonadota > Alphaproteobacteria > Sphingomonadales > Sphingomonadaceae > Erythrobacter. The sequence goes on from PNKW01000030.1 coordinate 16,279, forward strand.
TGCGCGCAGGCGCTGCGCCGATCGGGGTCACTTGCCCGCCCCCACTCGCCGCAGTGATCACGCGGGTATCGCGCACCGCTCCGGCATCTGTGCCGACATCATTGGCAACCACCACCTGCGGCGGCGGGGCGACTTCGGTCCGGCGCGCGGTTGCGACCGAGACCAAAGGCGCGACATTGGTATTGCGCGGCGCGCTCGCGGCGGGCTGCGGCACGGGTACGGGGCGCGGAGGATCGGCGGGCCGCTCGCGCTCCTTGGAGGGCACGAGGCCGAACACCTGCCAGCCGGCGACCATCGTCCCGGCGACCTTCAGCGACAGCAGCATCAACGCCATATGCACCGCGCCGATCAGGAAGAAGGCCATCGCTGCCTGCTGGTCGATCTTGTCCGGCACCGCGACCAGCGCGGCGAGCACCGGGACTGACATCTCGAGCATGATCGACCCGCCCAGCACCGCGAACAGCGGCGCCAGCGCCATCATCGTCAGCCCCTTGAGCCAGCCGGTGAATAGCCCGCGCGTGCTGTCAAACAGCGCCAGCACCACGAAGATCGGCCCGACCGCGAGCAGCAACGCCAGCGCGATGCGCGCGGTCACCAGCATGCCCACTGTGCCCAGCAAGAGCAGCATCGCCCCCAGCCACATCATCCCCGGCGGCGAGAAGGCGCTGATGTTCGAGGTATCCCCGCTCGCCTCCTGGATCGCGACAAACACCACGTCGAGCTTCTGCGCGAAGACCATCGTCGCGCTCTCGCCGCGTGTTCCGGTCAGGATCCCCGCGATCTGGTCCGGGCCGCCGATGAAGATGTTGTAGAACACGCTCGAGAAGGCGACAAAGCTGGTGGCAAAGGTCAGCACCAGCCCCAGCGTCACCATCTTGGGCACCAGCGCGCGCACCGAGATGTTCGAGCGGCCGAGCATCAGCGAGATGCCGAAGAAGGCCACATAAAGCCCCAGCACCACGGTGAGCGCGAAGGCGAGCTGACCATCATCGCCGAACAATCGGTTGAAGGCCTGTTCGGAGACATTGCCGGCGATGCAATCGACCGCGGTCAGCGCCGCCGAGACGCCGGTGCCCATCGCCTGCGCGGCGGTATCGCAGGTCGCGCTCATTCGGCAGCCTGCCACATGCTGTCATCCTCGGGATCGCCCGGACCATCGGGCCACGCCCGGCCGGTGAGCGGCGGATACCAGGCGGAGGGCGCATCGCCCACCGCCTCGCGCAGCAGATCGAGCCGCCGCACCGCGCTCTCGCGGCCCGAGAGGATCGTCAGGACTTCGGGCGCACCCGACAGGTCGAGCCGCACCACCACGCTGGCATCGGGCTGGCGCACGAGGAAGCAGCGCGAATGCGCAGGGAGGCTGCGGATCAATGCGAATTCGTGGCTGGTGAGGCCGAACCCGTCGCAATAATCCTCGGGCCGCGCGCGGCTGTTGGGCATGAACACCATCGTCGCGGTCTGTTCGACCAATGCGGTGGAAATACGGCTATCGAGCGCGTCGCGGGCAGACTGTGTGGCAAACCCGACCAGCGCGTTGCGTTTGCGCAGGGTCTTGAGCCAATCGCGGATGCGCGCGGCGAAGACCTCGTCGTCGAGCGCCTTCCAGCCCTCGTCGATCAGGATCATGGTCGGCTGCCCGTCCAGCCGCTCGTCGATGCGGTGGAAGAGGTACATCATCGTCGGCGTGCGCAGCCGCGGGTTTTCGAGCAGCGCGGTCATGTCGAAGCCCATCACGCGGGTTTCGAGATCGAGCCGGTCGGCGGCATTGTCGAACAGCCAGGCGTGCTCGCCGCCATCGCCTGAGGGCGAGCCGATCCACGCCGCCAAGCGATCCGCAAGGTCGCCCGGCTCCGGGCGGCGCGCGCCGGAAAGCAGTTCCTTGAAGTGCCGCAAACGCCTGAGCGAGGGGTCGTTGGCATAGGTCGCATCGACCGCAGCCGAGAGCGTCGCGAATTCCTCCGGCCCATCGGCCTTGAGCAGCACCGCGAGCCAGTCACGCAGGAAGGCGCGGTTGGCGGGGGTGTCGGGAAGCGCGAGCGGGTTGAAGCCGGTCGGCATCCCCGGCGCGATGCGGTCATAACGCCCGCCGATCCCGCGGATGAACAGCTCGGCTCCGCGGTCCTTGTCGAACAGGATGGTGCGCGGCTTGAACTTCTGGGCCTGGGCGGCGAGGAAATTCATCACCACGGTCTTGCCCGAACCGCTCGGCCCGATGACCGAGAAATTGCCGAGGTCGCCGTGGTGGAAGTTGAAGAAGAACGGCGTCGCGCTGGTGGTTTCCAGCAGGGTCACCGCATCGCCCCAGTGATTGCCAGCGGCCTGCCCCAGCGCAAAGCCGTGGAAGGAGCCGAAGCCCGCCATATTGGCCGAGGAGATCAGCGCGCGGCGGACGATATATTCCTCGTTCCCCGGAAACTGCGCCCAGAAGGCGGGTTCGAGATTGGTGTCCTCGCGCACCGCAATCGCGCCGGTATCGGCGAGCGCGGCGGCGCAGGCGGCCATGGCATCGTCGAGGCGCGGCAGGTTGGTCTCGCGCACCAGCACGGTCAGGTGGTGGTCGCCAAAGCCCACCGCCCCGTTGCCCAGCGCATCGCGCGCGGCGAGCATGTCGGCACGCTCGGCAGCGGCTTCCTCATCCACCGAACGCGAACGCCTGAGCGCAAGGTCGATGCGCTCCTTGGCGGTGGTGCGCTCGTTGGGCGCATAGCTTTCGGTGACGACCATCTCGAAGGGCAGACGCAGCAGGTTGTCGAGCAGGCCGGGCGAGGTCGCCTCGGGGTAATCCTTGAGCCCGAGGATTGCAGCAAAATCGGGCGCCGCCGACCCGCGCAGCTCCATCGCATCGAGGCCGAAGGAGGCGCGGCGGTAAGGGAGCATGTGGCCGATGTCGGTGTCGTCCGAAGGCCGCCGCACGGGGCGCATCTCGCCGTTGTAGAGCGCCGAGAGCAGCTCGAGCATTTCCGAATTGGTCCCGCCGTTGGCGCTGTCGGGGACCGAATAATCCCCCAGCACCGCCGCGCCGTAGTTCTGCAAGCTGGCGACAAGGCCAGTGATCGCCGCCTTGAGCGAGCGGATGTCCTTGGGATCAGCCTCAAGCTCGTCCTGCCCGGCACGGGAGAACATCTTCGACAGGCGCTCGGGCAGCCCGGTCTTGCCGCGCGCGGGGCGACGGATGAGGGTGACGAACTGATCGTTGATGAACAGCGATCCGCCCGCCAGCCGCTGCTTCCAGCGCGCGTCGATATGGCGCGACAGGGCATCGGGGAACTCGGCTTCGAGCTCCACCTCCACCCGGCGGCGGATGACATGGTGATACATCACGAAGCGCGCATCGAGCGTCGAGCGCAGCATCACCTCGCGAGTCGCGGCATGGGCGTTGAGCGCGTCCGAATCCTCGGTCTCGAACAGCAGGCCGGGCACCTGAATCGCGCTCATCACCGATCCATCGCGCAGCAGCACGGTGTTCTCGTCGACAAGGCGCGCATAGGGCAGGCGGTCGCCGACCTTCGCTTCCTTCGCGCTCCACGCAGCGGCGCCGATCCATTTACGGGGCATAGGAGTTGCACCTCCAACGCTTGAAATTGGGCACGCGCGGGCACTTCGAAACCTTGGTGATCCACAGGTCGAAGGTGCGCGGTTCGCGCAGCGAAGCGAAATAGCCGACCCCGTGCATGACCAGCGGCACGATCAGGAAGCCGACGAGGAACAGCCCGTTGGTGATCAGCAGGTTGCGCAGGATCAGGAAGGCGATCGTCGTCACCATCATGTTGATGATGAAGAAATTCATCGTCACGCCCGCGAACATCTGCGGGCGGGTGAGCGCGCGGTGGACGGGGTTGCGGACGAGGTCGCTCATCAACCGCCCCTTAGCCTGCCGCTGCCTGGATGCCGGCGACGATGGTGGTCGCGCCGAACAGGATGAAGACGCCGATGATCACGGTCGCCCCGAAGCGCCAGTTCATCCGGCCGGTGAGCATCATGAAGCCGATTGCGGCCACCGCCATCACCGCAATGGTGGTCGCCACCGTGCCGAGCAGTGTGCCTTGCAGCCACAGCAGCGCATTGTTGATGGGGCCAGAGCCCGCGGGATCGGCGGCTTGCGCGAAGGCGGCCGAGTGGGCCGAAAACAGCGCGAGCGCGGCAGCGAGGCGGGCGGGAATACGGAACTGCGGCATCATGTCTTTCTCTGGTCTCGTAAAGCGGTGCGGCGGCCTGGGAGCCTATTGCCCCGGCGCGCGCGCGTGGTTGGACAGCCGCCCCATGATGGCGGCGACATATTGCTTTGTCTCGCGAATATTGGGGATGCCCCCGGCGCGCTCGACCCGTCCCGGGCCGGCATTATAGGCGGCGAGCGCCTTTTCGAGATCGCCGCCGAAGCGGTCGAGCTGTTCGCGCAGGTAACGCGCCCCGCCCTCGAGATTGGCGAAAGGATCGCGCGGATCGACCCCGAGATAGCGCGCGGTGCCCGGCATCAGCTGGGCCAACCCCTGCGCGCCGACCGGCGAGACCGCGTTCTCGTTCCAGCGGCTTTCCTGCCATACCAACGCTTCGAGCAGGCTGGGCGAGAGGTCGAAACGCGCCGAAAGTTCGGCGATCTTGGCGGCATAACGCGGGGGAATGCCACGGGCGGCCTGCGCGGGATCGGCGATGGCGTAGGCCGGGAGCGGCGGCGCCTCACCGGGCAAGGCAGGCTCGGCCGCGGCAACCGGCGCGGGAGCAGCGTCCCGGCCGGCGAGCGGGCCTGCCACCCAGCGTGCGCCGCCTGCGTCGAGCTCCAGCACGTCGGCGCGCGCTTGGGCTGCATGGCCGAAAGCAAGTCCGGCCCCCGCAGCAATTGTCATGACGCGGCAAGCCGCGGCGAGAATCATGTCTCGGCCCTCCAGAATGTCCCCCTTTGTCTACCCTAAATGACAGGCAGGTGACAGTCCGAGGAAAGCCCCGATATGCTTACGTTCGGGTTACCGGGGCTTTTCTTCGCGCAAGAATGCTAAACCGTGCCCCGGGCCCGAAGCAGCGCGATCAGCGGTCGCGCAAAGTGAGCTGCTCGGCCGAAGCGGCGGCGGCGCGGAATTCGCCGCGCTCCAGCATCTTGAGCGCCTTGCGTGCCAGCCGCCGCGAATCGGTGGCGAGGCCATCGGCGGTTTCAAGCTCGACCACTTCCTCGCAGGCCAACGCCTGCCGGAAGGCGTCGCGCGCGCGGGTTTCGTCACCCATCCGGGCATAGGCGATTCCGAGATTGATCAGCACTGCGGCATCACGCGGATCGGCGGCGCTCGCCTGTTCGAGCGTGGCGAGCGCCTGCTCGGTGCGGCCCGCGGACAGCGTGCGCGCAGCGAGTTCGGGATCCGCCTCTGGCGCGGTGCGCGCGCTATCAGGCGGGGCGGCGGGGGCGGGTGCAGGCGGGTTCGCGGCGGCGAGCGCCAGAGCAAGGATGGTAACGGACATGGGCATAACTCCTCTTCTTCAGGCACGCATAATGCATGCCTCTGGGAGTGAATGCAACATAACCGTAACATTGTCTTTTTTATGTAATTTAATGACCCAAGCAACGGAGATATAGAGACATTTCCGTAACACTTACCCTTCCACATGGGCTCCGGCGGCGAGAATTCTTTGTCATTTTTGTCTTTCTTTGGTCATAATAGCGTAATTGCAATGCCGCTGTCATGCTGCAAGAATTCTGTCACGAACGACCCCTAGCGACCGCTCAGCGCATTAAACCACGCGCCTAACTCGATTCTCGGCTCAAGAGGGGACCCACGCTCGTGAAAAACATCCAACGCACTCTGATTATGGGTTGCAGCCTGGTCGCTCTGGCGGGTTGCGGCGCTGACGAGATCGTCTCGCCCGGCACCGGCGGCGACATTTCGGTCGTCATCAACAATCCTGCGCCGACCCCGACGCCCACCCCGACGCCGACCCCGACCCAGTCGCTGGTCACCCCGGCCGCGGGCTGCCCGCTGATCCTGTCGACCGGCGGCCTGACCGATGCCGGCACGGTTTCGGGTCCGACCGGCACCTACCGCGTATGTACGCTGCCCGCGACGGTGAACGCCAGCGACACGCTGCCTTTCGTCAGCGGCCTGCTCTACCAGATCAGCGGCACGACCCTGGTCGGCGCCGACCAAGGCTTCGGCACCACTACTGTGTCGCGCACCCTCACCATCGAGCCCGGCGTGATCCTGTTCGCGCAGGGCAACTCGGCGCTGATCGTCAACCGCGGCAATCGCCTGATCGCGAACGGCACCGCGACCCGTCCGATCATCTGGACCAGCCGCAACAACGTCCTCGGCCTCGCCAACGACAACAGCCAGCAGCAGTGGGGCGGCGTCGTGCTGCTCGGCCGCGCGCCGGTGTCGGATTGCGCCTCGGGTGGTGTGAACACCGAAGCGGCCCCGAACACTAACCCGCAGTGCCAGCAGAACCTCGAAGGTTCGGCCGTCACCGTGCCCTATGGCGGCAACCAGGCCGCCGACAACTCGGGCTCGCTCACCTTCAACCAGATCCGCTTCTCGGGCTTCGAACTGGCGCCGGGCAACGAACTCCAGTCGCTGACCACCGGCGGCGCGGGCTCGGGCACCACCATCGCCAACCTGCAGTCTTTCAACAGCTCGGATGACGGCGTCGAGTTCTTCGGCGGCGGCTTCAACGTCCGCAACCTCGCCGTGATCGGCGCTTCGGACGACTCGCTCGACGTCGACACCGGCGCTCAGGTCAATGTCGACACCTTCATCGCGGTGCAGCGCGCCAGCACCGGCGACTCGATCATCGAGCTCGACTCGAACGACAACGTCGCCACCCCGATCGGGGCGATCCCGCGCACCCGGCTGCAGGTGAACAACTCCACCATGGTTGAGCGGATTGCCGGCTCCAACGCGGCCATGCTGCGTCTGCGCGGCGGTGCGGCCTTCAGCCTCACCAACACCGTGATGAACCGTCTCGACGGCACCGGCACCCACTGCTTCCGCGTTGACGAGCAGGTGACCGTCGACAACCTCATCGGCATCAATTCGGTGGTCTGTGATGGCGGTGCGGCCAACCAGGTGCGCGGCGTTGCCACGGCTGCGGCGGCGATCACTGCTGGTTCGAACGTGAACCTCAACTTCACGATCACCCTCACCGACACCGTGGTGAACGGCACCGGCGAAACCGGCGTGACCGCTTTCGACGCCACCCCGCGCTCGAGCTTCTTCGCGCCGGCCCGTACCTTCATCGGTGCGGTGCAGAACGCGGCCGGGCTCGATGCCTTCCGCGGCTGGACCTGCAATTCGGCGGTGTTCAACTTCGGTGGCACCGGCACTGCCTGCACGACCCTGCCGGTCTTCAGCTGATCGCGCCTTTCGAAACGGGGGGGCGCCGCGTCGTGACGCGCGCCTCCCCTTTCTTTCTTTGAGGCCCCGTTCGGGCCAAATCTGTTCAAAGGCCTATTCATGAGGGGGTCTCGTTTTATGTTGACCGGCACGCGCCTGGCAGGGCTGCTGCTTCTCACCACGTCACTCACCCTGCCTTCGATGCTGCAAGCGCAGGAAGTGACCGAGGACACCGTGACCGAAGCGGAAGCGGCGCAAGACCCGCTTACCGAAGAGGTCGAGGGCGAGCCGCCGATCGAAGAGGCCGATATCTCGATCCCGGGCGGCGAAATCGTCGTGACCGGTCGCCGGGGCCGCAATCCCGAGCGTTCCTCGGGCCAGGTCCTCAACGTCCTGACCGAAGCCGATATTGCCCGCACCGGGGATGGCGACATCGCCGGCGCGCTGGGCCGTGTGAGCGGTCTCTCGCTGGTCGGCAATGGCCGCGTTTTCGTGCGCGGTCTGGGCGACCGCTATTCGCTCGCGCTGCTCAACGGCCTGCCGCTGCCGAGCCCCGAGCCGCTGAGCCGCGTTGTGCCGCTCGACATCTTCCCGACCAGCGTGATCTCCTCCTCGCTGGTGCAGAAGTCCTACTCGGCCAACTTCCCGCTCGAATTCGGCGGCGGGGTGATCAACCTCACCACCAAGGCCGTGCCGACCGAAGACTTCCTGACGTTCAGCATCAGCGGCAGCGGCGATACCGAGACGACCTTCGAGAACGGCCTCAGCTATATCGGCAGCGACTTTGACCTGTTCGGCTTCGACAACGGCAACCGCGACATCCCTTCGAACCTGCAAGCCTTCTTCGACAGCGGCGAGCGTATTGACCAGGTCAGCCCCGATGTCACCGGCCCGATCGCAGCCCAGTTGTTCCCGGCCAACCTCGTCACCGTCCAGCGCATCCCCAACCTGCGCGCCAACTTCAGCGCCAACCTCACCGGGGGCTTTTCGGTCGAACTGGGCGATGACACCTATCTTGGCGTGATCGCCACCGGCGGCATCTCGAACAAGTTTCGCAACCGCACGGTGCTGAGCCAGGTCGGCAACGGCGACCTCAGCCAGCTCAACGAGACCAGCACCACCTTCATCACCGATGAGAACACCCTGGTGAACGCGCTGATCGGGGTCGGTCTCGACATCGGCGAGCACACGGTGCGCTGGACCAACCTCTACATCCGCGACACGCTCAAGACCGCGCGTCTGGGCGAGCGGACCGACTTCCTGCTCGGGGTCGACGGTTTCGACTTCATCGAGCAGCAGACCGGCTGGTTCGAACGCCAGCTGATCGACACCCAGCTCGTCACCGAACTGAACTTCGGCAAGCTCGGCATTGACCTGCGCGGCGGCTTTGCCCGCACCGATCGCGAAGCGCCGTTCAACGCGACGATCGAATATGTCCGCACCGGCAACCCGGGTGACCCCTTCGGCGACCAGTTTGTCGCCAACATTGGCGGTGTCGGCGCGCAGCAGTTCGCCAGTCGTCCTCTGGTGGAATTCGACGATCTGCAGGAAGATCAGTATTTCGGCGGGATCGACGTCTCCTACGAGCTGCTCGACACGCTCGATGTGACGGTCGGCTATTCCTATTATGACACCAGCCGCCGCTCATCCAGCCGCGGCTTCCTGCCGCTGGTGTCTTGCGGCCTCGTCTGCAACGGCTTCCTGTCTGCTGAACAGTCCAGCGCGTTGATCCTGGCGTTGGGCCTGCGCCAGCCGGGTGACATCGTCAATGGCGCAACCATCGCAACCACCCCGGCTCCGCTGACGCTTCCCGATGGAACCGTGGTGCCTGCAGGCTCCCGCTTCTTCGACGTGACGATCCTCGAACGTTCGCTCTTCCCGGTGTTCGATGCGGCGCTGACGGTGCATGCCGGTTACGGTCAGGTTCGCTGGGCCGCGACCGACCGCCTGACGGTCGAAGTCGGCGGGCGGTTCGAGGACGCTGTCCAGACTGTGGCGATCGACCAGTCGGTCTTCAACACGCCGATCGCCGGCGCCACGCCGACCGACATCGCCAATGATTACCTGCTTCCGGGCGGGACGATCACCTTCGAGGCGACCGACGATCTGCAGCTGCGCCTTTCGGCTTCGCAGACCATCGCCCGCCCGCAGTTCCGCGAACTGGTCGAACAGCTCTATTTCGATCCGGAATCGAACCGCCGCTACGTCGGCAACCCGTTCCTGCAGGACAGCGAACTGACCAACGTCGAAGCACGCGCCGAATACTACCTCGGCGGTCGCAACAAGATCAGCCTCGCCGGGTTCTACAAGGACATCTCGAACCCGATCGAGAACTTCCTGGTCTTCGTGCCGGGCGAACTGCGCACCAGCTTCGCCAACGCGCCCGGGGCCGAGCTCTACGGCGTCGAGCTTGACGCCTCCTATGCCTTCGATCTGTTCGACTGGGGCGGGTTCTTCGCGACCAAGCAGCTGCTGCTGATCGGCAACTATACCTACAGCCAGTCGAGCATCGCGGTCTCGCCGGGGGATATTGCCCCGGTGCCCGGCACGCCCAACCAGGACGCGAGCCTGCTGTTCGACGCGGGCGCGCCGCTGGTCGGCCAGTCGGATCACGTCGCGAACCTTTCGATCGGGCTCGAGGACACGGAGAAGGTGCAGCAGTTCACCTTCCTGTTCAACTATGCCAGCGAGCGCGTGACCTTGCGCGGCGGGCCGCTGCCCGACGTGGTCGAGGATCCGGGCCTGACGGTCGATTTCGTGGCGCGCGGCGAGCTCAAGCTGGGCGGCGTGCCGCTCGAACTAAGCTTCGATGTGCGCAACATCTTCGGCCGCGACAATTTCGAGTTCCAGGAGTTCAACGGCAACCGCATCGAAATCAACACCTTCGAAGTCGGCACCAGCTTCTCGCTCGGGCTCAAGGCGGAATTCTGATCCTGCCCTGACGGCTAACGGAAAGGCCGCTCCCTTCGGGGGGCGGCCTTTTTCGTTGGGAAGGCGGAACGACAGATTGGCGCACTGCGCTCGGCCGGGGCAACGTCAGGTTCTAGGATGATCGCGGAGCTTCGCGGATGACCGGAATTGGGTGGAGAGCAGAAGGGCGGCTTTTGCGAATAGCACGAGCAAGTGCTGACAATCACAACGTTCGATGTAAGATCGCGCGATGTCGAAGGCCTTCATTTTAGGTGGAACGGGACAAATCGGTCTCGCTGTTGCAGAGCGCCTGCTCAAGGATGGCTGGCAAGTCACTTTGGGGAGCCGCGGCAGGCAGCAACTGCCGACTCACATCACCGAGATAGGTGCGAAACCCTGTCGCGTTGATCGCTCAGAGTTCGAGGAACTCGCGTCGGCAATCGGTAGCGGTTGCGACTTGCTGATCGATACAATCGCCTTCGACGCCGCTCACGCCCGTCAGCTATTGGCTGTTCAATACAATGTGGGGCAGATTATCGCGATTTCGTCTGCGAGCGTATATTCCGATGCGCAAGGACGAACCCTCGATGAAGCCCGCCAGAATGGCTTCCCCGAATTGCCTCATCGGATGACCGAAGAGCAATCAACAGTAGAGCCAGGACCATCAACCTATTCCACGAGAAAGGTGGCTATGGAGCGCGCGCTCATGGAAGGGGCCATGTGCCCGGTTGCTGTTCTGCGTCCATGCGCAATTCATGGACCGTTCAGTGCCCACCCGCGTGAATGGTGGTTCGTGAAACGATTGCTCGACGGGCGCGAGAAGATCCCCTTGGCATATGGTGGCCAGAGTCAGTTTCAGACCAGCGCGACGGAAAACATCGGAGCCTTGGTTTCCACCTTGGCAGGCTCAAGGCTTGGTGGGATTTTCAACATAGGTGACCCCGATGCACCTACGGTGCTGGAGATTGGCAACGCGATATTTGCTGAATGTGCGATTGATGCGAATTTGGTTCTGGTCGACACGCAAACCTACCCTCCTCGGGTAGGAGCAACACCGTGGTCAGTTCCGAAGCCATTCACGATAGACGATGCCAAGGCGCGTTGCGCTGGCTATCGGCCCATAGGTTCCTATCGAGAGACGGTGTCCCGGACATGCCGCTGGTTGATGGAGCACCACCCCGATCACTGGCGAGCACGCTTCCCACAGCTGGCGCTTTATCCTTACGACATGTTCGATTACGGGGCTGAGGATAGCTTCCTTTCTGCGTCCGCTGCTGGCGGCGCAGCAAACTAGAGATTTTGTCCGCTAAGGGGTCGCTTCCTGAATGGCACGAATTTTTCAGAAGCGAGGCAAAGCTGCCATACCGCTTTCTGGATCGCGATGCGACTTCGGTTTTGACCGATTGTGGGTGGGGAGCGGAATGGCGGTGTTCCATGCCAAGCGCGGCAGGCGGTCATTGAGGCTTCAAGTGGATTGCGAAAGGGCGGCTCTTGGCTCAGACTTGAAAAATGCGCCTTCTCTTTTTCCTAATCCTGTTGTCCGCGAGCACCGTTGTACTAGCATCTATCCCAAGTGGCAAGAGCTACGGAGCGTGGCGTGTAATCAGCATATCAAGCATCGATGGTGTTAGTGGCGACGACCCTGCTGTGATCTTGACTCAGGGTGATGAGTCAAATGTCCTAGAAGTTCGCTGGGAGGAAGGCACCTCTATCAATGCTTCGATCTATATCGAAAAATGCCGAGGCGAGGACAGTTTTGAAGCTTCCGAATCCATGACATCCCCAGAGGACGTTGAGACGCGATTGCGCACGAAATTTCATCTTTGGATGGGTCAGGCCAAGCGCGCTTGCGGTTCGAGACCGCCTTTCAAGATGAAGGGCTTGGACAAAGCCATGAATGACTTCACCGATCGATTGCGGTTCTACCGTTAGCAGGGGGAGCCCACGTCCGCTTTTGGGAAAACTGCTCGAAGGCGGTTACGGCAGGAACGGGGTCGGCTTGCGAATTTCCGCTTTCGGCGGCAAGACGGACTAAGCTGCCGTTCGCTTACTCGTCTCCCCGGACTTGATCCGGGGCCCCGCTGCCTTCCAGCGCGGATGGTGAAAAGGAAAGCGGGGTCCCGGGTCAAGCCCGGGAAGACGGGACGTCTGGCCGATTTTCCTACACACCCGCCAATCGCTAAAGTGCGCTCCGGCTCTTTCCCATCGTTGTGTCCGGCCTGTGAGGCCGTTGGATTGCCGGGGTGCAAAACAAGGCCGCGCTCCCCTGTCCGTCCGCTTGTGGAAAGCCGATGTGAATATCTGTATTTATTGGTGAAATCGGAGCTGCGCAAAGCGGACACGGTGTCCGCTTTGTCCGCATTAGGTCGCGCCCAAGCCGCCCGCTCAGCTCAGATCAAAGACATACCCCAGCGACCGCACCGTGCGCAGCGGGTTGCCGCCGCCTGCCGCCTTGATCGCGCGCCGCAACCGGCCGATCCACACATCGACCGTGCGCTCGTCGATCGGGGGTTCGCGCTTGCCGAGGCCGGCGATCAGATCCTCGCGGGTCAGCACGCGGTTGGGGTTTTCGGCGAGGAAGCGCAGCAGGCGGAATTCGTTGGGTCGGAGCACGATCGGCTGCTCGTTCCAACGTGCCTGCAAGGCGGCCATGTCGATGGTCAGCGCGCCCAGTTCGAAGCGGCGCGTTGCCTGGCGCTCGACCCCGCGTGATTGCAGCGCGAGCACGCGGTCGAGCACCGCGGTGCGGGTGAGCGGGCCGATCACGTAGTCGTCCGCCCCGGCACGCAAGGCGCGGCGGCGGTCCTCGGGGTCGTCCTCCTCGAGCACCATGGTGACATGGGCATCGGCGGTGCGGGCATCGGCACGCAGGCGGCGGCACATTTCGAGCCCCGCAAGCTCGGGCATCACCCAGTCGACAAAGGCCCACATTGGCCCCTCAACCAGCCGCCGCGGGCCCTCTGGCCCCAGCCTGTCGAAGGTGAAGCGGCGCTGATCATGCACGAAATCCTCGAGGCTTTCGCCCAGTTCACTCGTCAGAAAGATATTGACGACATCCATGTTGCAGCCAGCCCCGTTTTGCGCGGGAGTGGCGCAAGGGTGTGACGCGTTTGTGACTGCTTTTCAATTGTAAGTAACCGCGCCGACAGAGGTCGTCGGCCTGTCCCGAATGGGGTCAGGCCAACGTCAGGCCCCCGTCGACCACCAGCGTCTGCCCGGTGATATAGGCCGACAGCGGCGAGGCGAGGAACAGCGCGGCGCCGGCCATGTCCTCGGGCGTGCCCATGCGGCGCAGGGGGATGCGCCTGATGCTGGCTTCCAGGCGTTCGGGGTGGTCGGTGGTGACACTGGTGAGCTTGGTCGGCACCAGCCCCGGCGCGATGCCGTTGACGCGGATACCGTCCCGCGCCCAGGCCTCGCCCAGCGTCTTGGTGAGGCTCGCCGCGCCGGCCTTGGAGGCGGCGTAGGCGGGCGTCCCGATGGTCGATTTGAACGCGGCGACGCTGGAGACGATGATGATCCTGCCCCCGGCCTCGGCCAGCGCGGGGTGGAAGGCGGTTGCCGCGTCCATCACCGAATTGAGGTTGATGTCGACCACCGCATCCCAGCCCTCGCGCGCGAATTCCTGCCGCCCGTAACGCACCGTGCCCTGACACAGCACCAGCACGTCGAGCGGGCCGAAACCCTCGGCCAGACGCCCCGCCGCCGCGCGGTCGGTAAGGTCGAGCTGGCGGTATTCGAGGCCGGTGAAGTCCGAATCCTCGGCTTCGAGATAGTCGCCGAAATCGGGCCGGGTGCCGGTGACAGTCACCACCGCCCCGCGCTGGCGGAAGCCGTGTGCGATGCCATTGCCGATCCCGCTCGACCCGCCGATGACGAGGACGCGTTTGCCGGTGAAGTCGAGGGGGTCGGTCAAGGCTGATTGCTCCACATAAAGCCCCTTCCCTTGAGGGAAGGGGTTGGGGATGGGTGTTCCCACCTCGATAGGGCAGAGCCCCCACCCCCAACCCCTCCCCGCCGGGGAGGGGAGACGTCAGGTCAGATCGAGCGCGAGATCACTTCCTTCATGATCTCGTTCGTGCCCCCGAAAATTCGCGTCACGCGCGCATCGCGCCACAGCCGCGCGATGGCGTATTCGTTCATGTAGCCCGCCCCGCCGTGGAGTTGCAGCGCGGTGTCGCAGCATTCCCACTGGAGGTCGGTGTGCCACAGCTTGGCCGCGCTCGCCTCGTCGGTGGTGAGTTCGCCCGCGAGGTGCTTGCGGATCGCCCAGTCCAAGTGCGCCCAGCCGACCTGCAGCTTGGCCTTCAGATCCGCGAGCGTGAACTTGGTGTTCTGGAATTCGAACACGGTCTTGCCGAAGGCCTTCCTGTCCTTGGTGAACTTGACCGCCTCGTCAAACGCCCGCTGCGCCGCCGCCTGCGCGCCGACCGCGATGCCGAGGCGTTCCTGCGGCAGCTCTTCCATCAGGTGCACGAAGCCCATGCCCTCCGCGCCGAGGATATTGGTCATCGGCACGCGGCAATCGTTGAAGAACAGCTCGCTAGTGTCGGCGGCGTGCTGCCCGATCTTGTCGAGATTGCGCCCGCGCTCGAAACCGGGGGTGTCGGCATCGACCAACACCAGCGAAATGCCCTTGGCGCCCTTCTCGGGATCGGTCTTGGCGACCACGATCACGCAATCGGCGTTCTGGCCGTTGGTGATGTAGGTTTTCGAGCCGTTGATGACGAGGTGGTTGCCGTCCTTCTTCGCCGTGGTGCGGATGCCCTGAAGGTCGCTACCTGCGCCCGGCTCGGTCATGGCAATCGCGGTGATGATGTCGCCGCTGACCATGCCGGGGAGGTACTTGGCGCGCTGTTCGGGATTGCCGAGGCGCTCGAAATAGTTGGCGGTGATGTCGTTCTGGAGCGTGAAGCCCGCCGAGGAACCGAGGTAGGACAGCTCCTCTGTCAGCACGCAGTTGAACCCGAAATCGAGGCCGAGGCCGCCGTTCTCCTCCTTCACCGTCATGCACAGCATGCCGGCGTCGCCCATTTTCTTCCACACGTCACGCGGCACGATACCGTTCGCTTCATGCTCGTCCATGTGCGGGGTCAGGCTTTCCGCAAACACCTTGCGGACGGTGTCGCGGAAGGCCTCGTGGTCTTCGTTATAGGCGGTGCGAAAGGAGGTCGCGAGCATGGGGGTTCTCTCCGGGGAATGGGTTTTGATTTGAGACGATAGAGCCGTGCGCGGGGGTGGCGGTCAAGCGCGAAAGTGGGGGTGGGGGAGGCCCAGCGACTTGCGCCCCTAATCTTTTTCTGCGGTTTCGCGGGTCTCGCCTTTCATTACCGCGACCCTGACAGTCGCGATTAATGAGCCGCAAAATAATGCGCTTAGGAAGCGTCCCAGATAGGTCATTGATGTCGGGTTACGATCTAGGGTTTCGCTTACGATCCACGTGTAAACAACTGCCAAGACACCAGCGGCCAAAGCTACTTGATATGGTCGATTGAAGGCCATTCCTATCATCAATACCGCAACCAGAAACAGCGGATCGCGAGTAGTGGCGGACCCTAGGGCCGCCCCGAAAAGCAATCCTGATGGTCCGTGATCGAGGGCTACGGCAACTGCCAGCCAAACTAGTATGCTGCCAACAAGGGCGAGAAACCATCTCAACATCCGACCGCTCCGTACTGGGTCACGCACCTAATGATCGTGACAGTTACGCCGACTATGGACAAGTTCGGGATGAAAGGCTCTACGCCGACGGTAGATCGTCATCCCAGCGAAAGCTGGGACCTAGGGCGGCAAACGCTGCTCTGTGAAGCCATAGGCCCCAGCTTTCGCTGGGGTGACGGGGGAACCAGCCAAAGTTACTTCCCCGTCCCGGGCTTGACCCGGGACCCAGCTTTTTCTGCTCAACGGTGGAAATCGGAAGGCAGCGGGGCCCCGGGTCAAGCCCGGGGCGGGGAAATACTAACCCACAAACGCCCGCTCGATCACGAACTGCCCCGGCTTGTTGTTCGCGCCTTCCTCGAATCCGCGGCGCTCCAGGTCAGCCGCGTGGTCCTTGATCATCGCCATCGAGCCGCACAGCATCACGCGGTCCTCGTCGGGCACAAACCGCTGCGGGCCCTTCGACTGCTCGAACAGGCGACCATCATCGATCAGCGCCTGAATGCGGCCCTGCGTGCGGAAGGGTTCGCGGGTCACGGTCGGCACGTAGATCATCTTGGCGCGGTCTTCGTCTTCGAGCAGCGGGTCGCCTTCGAGCTTCGATTCCAGCAGCTCGCGATAGGCCAGTTCGTTCACGTTTCGCACCGAGTGGACGACGATCACTTCCTCGAACATCCCGTAAACCTCGGGATCGCGCACGAGGCTCATGAAGGGGGCAAGGCCGGTGCCGGTCGAGAGCATGAAGAGGCGCTTGCCCGGCAGCAGCGCGTCGGTCACCAGCGTGCCGGTCGGCTTCTTGCCGAGGTAGATCGGGTCACCGACCTGGATGTGCTGGAGCCGCGAGGTGAGCGGGCCGTCCTGCACCTTGATCGACAGGAACTCCAATTCCTCGGCGTAGGAGGGCGAGGCGACCGAATAGGCGCGCAGCAGCGGCTTGCCGTTGTCGCCGGGCAGGCCGATCATCACGAACTCGCCCGAACGGAAACGGAAAGCCGCGGGCCGCGTCATCTTGAGGCTGAAGAGGCCATCGCACCAGTGGTGAACATCGGTGATGGTCTCGACGGAAAGCGCCGCGCTTTCGGTGAACTGGTCGCGGGTGAGAGCGGTTTGGGTCAAGACAGGCCTCGGATACAGGGGTGCGCCGTTCGGGAGGGGCGGCCAGATTGGCGGCGCAAATGGACGCTTCGGCCCCGCGCTTCAAGACAGATTAGCGATAGGACGTGAAAGCGGGCCTTGATCGCGCGCAGATCGGGCAAAGGCTCAATTCCACCCGGCCGCGTTGAGCAATTCGACCGCGCGGGCCTGGTTCTTCCCGATCTCGGCGGCGGGGAGCGGGTCCGCCTTGAAGCTGCCGAGCTTCTCGACCGCCGAGGTCGGCGCGACGCCTTTGGCGGCGGGGTATTCGTTGTTGCCGTTCGCAAGGAACTGCTGCGCCTTGTCCGAGGCGAGGTATTCGAGGAACTTCACCGCGTTCTCGCGATTGGGCGCGGTCTTGACCAGCCCGGCGCCGCTCATGTTGACATGCGTGCCGGTGGTGGCCTGATTGGGGAAAATGATGCCGATCGAGTCCAGCACCTTGCGCTTTTCGGGCGTGTCGAAACGCGCGAGGTAATAGGTGTTGACCAGCGAGATGTCGCACTCGCCCGCCGCCACGCTCTCGATGTTCGACA
>PNKW01000031.1 GCA_013822695.1 Erythrobacter sp.
GCGCCGCACGGGCGTTGTTCTGGACCACGCCGAGCGTCACCCCGAGCATCGCCGCCACGATCGCCGAGGCGACCAGCGCCTCGGGCAGGGTAAAGCCCCGCTCGCCGTGCCTGTGCCTGCGATGATGATGCCCCCCCGCCATGGTCAGGCCCCGCTTTCGGCGATGTGGCCGGTACTGCCGAACACTGTCACGCGCCGCTCGCGCACCGCCCCGCCGCTGCGCGAGCGGATGCGGTAGAGCGCAGGCTCGGCGGTGCCGTCGGGATAGAAGGTGACCGGGCCGTCCTGCCCGGCGGTGACGCTCACCGAGGCAGGGAGCGCGACAGGCTCACCGCCGCCCACCACCAGTGCCCGGCCCTCGAAAGCGAGCGTCACCGGCGCGCCGGTGCGGATCGCCTCGGCGCGCGCGGTGCGCAGGCCTTCGGTGACCTGCGCCGCGCCGCGCCGGAATTCCATCGCGCTCATCGTGTTCTGCACCCGCGGGAAGGCCAGCCCCGCGATCAGCCCGGCGACCGCGAGGGTCACCAGCATCTCGATCAGGGTGAACCCGCCGTCGCGGGACTGCGGGGCAGGCCTACCAGTTGCCGACATCTTTCGCCTCGCCGGTGCCGCCCGGGGCATTATCGGAGCCATAGGAGAAAACGTCGATCTCGCCGTGATCGCCGGGGGCCTTGAAGCGGTAGGGGTTACCCCAGGGATCGATCAGCCCGCTTGCCTGGCCCATGTAGGGCCCGTTCCAGATCGGCACCTCGGCCGGCTGCTTCATCAGCGCATCGAGCCCTTCTTCGGGGTTGGGATAGCGCCCCGCATCGAGCCGGAACAGTTCCAGCCCGGCGGCGATGTTCTTGACCTGCACCGCCGCGGTCTGGGTCTTGGAGCTGCTCAGATACTTGATCACCTGCGGGCCGACGATTGCGGCAAGCAGGCCGAGGATCGCCAGCACCACCAGCAGTTCGAGCAGGGTGAAGCCCGCCGACTTGCGGTTCTTTCGCGAGGCCTTGTCGTGTCGTGTCGGTCGCATGATTATGCCAGTGCCAGATCGTTGAAGCCCAGAATTGCCGCCATGATGGCAGCGATGATTCCTGCGACCACTGCACCAAGGGTGACGGTGATCGCGGGAGTAAGCAAGCCCACAAGCCGCTGCAACCGGATTGTGACGTCACGGTCGAGCACCTCGGCCAGCTTGCCGAGCATCGGGCCGAGCCGCGATGTCTCCTCGCCGGTGCGGAAAAAACCGATCGCCTTTTGCGGCACGATATCGGCCGCGGCGAGCGGCGCGGTCAGCCCGCCGCCCTCCTTCATCCCCCGCGCAACCTCGCGCACGGCGGCGGCCATGTGGCTGTTGCCGATCGCGCGCCCCGCCAGCAGCGTCGCCGAAGGGAGCGGCACCCCGCCCTCGACCAGCACGCCCAGCGTGCGGGCAAAGCGCGCGGTCTCGGCACTGCGCACCAGCGGGCCGACCTGCGGGAGCGTGAGCACCCAGCGGTCGCGCGCGGCGCGCGCCTGGGGACGGGTAAAGACCTGCCGCAGCGCGAAGCCGCCGCCGACCAGCAGCAGCAGCATCCACCACCACCCGGCGCGCAGCGTGCGGCTCGCCTCCATGATGAACACCGAGGGCGCCGGCAGCCGGTCCTCGGCGCCCGTGAACAGGGTCTCGAACTGCGGCACCACGAACAGCAGCATCATCGCGATGATTAGCACCGAGAGCACCACCAGGATCACCGGATAGATCATCGCGGTGACGATCAGGGCGCGCAGGTCATCCTCGCGCTGGAGCGCATCGGCAAGCCGCGCGAGCGCCGGGCCGAGCCGCCCGTCGGCCTCGCCCGCCTCGGCCATCGCGGCGGTGACGGGGGGGAACAGCGCGGGCCGCTCGGCCAGAGTGCGCGAGAGAGCGGCGCCTTCCTTCACCGCCTGCTGCATGGCGGCAAATTCGGCGCGCAACGGCGCCTGTTCGATGGAGTCGAGCAGCAGCGCCATGGCGCGCTCCAGCGGGATGCCGGCCTCGAGCAGCACTGCCAGCTCGCCAATGGCGCGGGTGATCGCGGTGCGGGTCTTGCCGGTGCGCTTGATCGCGTCTGCAGGAACCGCGGCCGCTGCCTCACCAGCGGTGACGTCGATCGGCAGGATCGCCGCCTGCCGCAGCCGCCGCACCGCCTCCTCGCGGCTGCCCGCGTCGATCTGCCCGGCCACGCGCTTACCGTGGCTGTCGGTCCCGCGATAGCGGAAGGCCTGCATTGCCTCAGCCATCCTGCGTCACCCGCAGCACTTCATCGATGGTGGTGAGTCCGGCGGCCGCCTTCGCAAGCCCGTCCTCCATCATCGTCGCAAACCGCCCCGAGCCTGCCCGCCGCGCGATCTCGCGCGCGTCGGCCCGCTCGAGGATCGCCGCCGCAACGCCCTCGTCGACTTCGAGATATTCGACCAGCGCGATCCGGCCCTTGAACCCGGTGTGCCCGCATTCGGCGCAGCCCTGCTCCTTCCAGAAGCGCGCGTCTGCGGCGCAGCCGGTCGCGGCGCGCTGGCCCGGGCCCGGCGTGTGCGGCGCCTTGCAGTGCGGGCACAGCCGCCGCACCAGCCGCTGTGCGACCACCGCATTGAGGGTCGAGGCGAGCAGGAAGGGCTCCACCTGCATATCGAGCAACCGCGTGATCGCGCCGGGCGCGGTGTTGGTGTGCAGGGTCGAGAGCAGCCCGTGTCCGGTCAGCGCCGCCTGGATCGCGATCTGCGCGGTCTCGAGGTCGCGGATCTCGCCCACCATCATTACGTCCGGATCCTGCCGCAGGAAGCTGCGCAGCGCGGCGGCGAAATCGAGGCCGATGGCGGGGTTCACCTGGGTCTGGACGATCCCCGGCAGGCGATATTCGATCGGGTCTTCGACCGTCAGGATCTTGCGCGTGTCGGAATTGATGCTGGCGAGCGCGGCATAGAGCGTCGTCGTCTTGCCGCTGCCGGTAGGGCCGGTCACCAGCATGATCCCGTGCGGGCGGGCGAGCGTCTCGCCCATCCGCGCCGCCAGCGCGGGCGAGAACCCCAGCGAGGCGAAGTCGAGCGCCATGCCCGACTTGTCGAGGATGCGCAGCACCACCGTCTGCCCGTGGATCGAGGGCGCAATCGCGACGCGCAGGTCGATCTCGTGCCCGCGCACCGCGACCCTGAGACGCCCGTCCTGCGGCAGGCGGCGCTCGGCGATGTTGAGTTCGGCCATCACCTTGATGCGGCTGACCAGCGCCGCGCGCATCACCGGCGGGAGCGAGGGCTGATCGACCAGCACGCCGTCAATCCGGTAACGCACTGCCAGCCGGTCTTCGGTTGGTTCGAGATGGATGTCGGAGGCGCGCTGTTCGACCGCGTCGGCGATCAGGCGGTTGACCGCGCGGATCACCGGCGCATCGCTGACAAGGTCGCGCAGCCGTTCGAGGTCTTCCTCGTCCGCCACGCTGCCGGGATCGGCATCGGCGCGGCCATCGCCGTAGAGCCGGTCGATCGCCGCCTCGATCTCGCCGCGCGCAGCGATCCGGCAATTGACGTTAGCCCCGGCGAGTTGACCGAGCGCCTGTGCAGCAAAAGGCCGCAGCGGATCGGCCGTGGCGACCACCAGCGCGCCCCGCTCGCGCGCCAGCGGCAGCACCAGATGGGCGCGCAGGAAGGCAAGCGAGACCTCATCCGCGGGCAGCACCGGGTTGGCGGGCCAGTCATTGGGGCCGACCAGCGGCAGCGCGGTGATATTACGATAGAACTCGACCAGCGCCTGCTCGCTCAGGATGCCGAGTCGGGTGAGGATGGTGGCGAGATCCTCGCCGCTGTCGGCCTCGATACTGCGCGCACGAGCCAGCGCATCGGCGGAAATCAGGCCGCGCGCCAGTAATTCCTGGGCCAGATCCGACGAGGGATCGACCTTTGTTCCAGAGATCGCCACCGCGCTTGTCACGCCCTGCCCCTTGCTTGCGGCAGGAATCCCCCCCCCGCCCCGGGGCCTTGGTAGCGCCCCACAGGCGATAACCAATGGAGAATTCGTTTCCGGTTACCGACGAATATCTCGATCACAGAAATCGCCATTATCGATCACCAGGCGCCCGCGAGCATCGCCTGATAGACTATACCTATGCGCCTATTCGATAAATTTCCGGTGCCGATTACATGCGTCTGACGCAACGTCATCCCGCTGACGCATTCCTACAAATTATCACATGCTTAAGACAGAAGGCTAAATTAGGTTGGCATTGACGATCAAGCTGGCCTGCGCCATGTCTCGTCCGGGGCGCGCCGCGGCACACTCGCAAAATAACAAAAGCAATTGCGAATAAGTGTAGCCAGAGCTGGTCTGTTTTGGGGGATTTCAACGACTATCACGCGTTACGAAAAGAATTGATGCGAGCTCGACTCCATCAGGGTTCACCCGAATCGATTCCTTTCGTTTTTCTGGCTCGTCACTTGGCCCCCGTGCCGAGCGACGTTGCTTGCGTGCACGTCTTGTTAATTTCCCTGATTCCGACGTTTTTGAACGAGAAGCATAGGGGAATTTTCATGAAAAAGGCATTTGCATTACTGGCATCGGTGGCCGTGGTGGGCACCGGCTTGTCTGCGGCTCCCGCCGCCGCTCAGCTCGTCTCGGAAGTCCAGTCGCAGCGCGCTGGCGACGTGGGCGATTCCATTGTCCGGTGGCACAAGGTCATGCTCGACGTTCATGCCGTCGACTTCCGCGATCCGGCCAACTCGGCGCCCGAGCAGGTCGGCCCGACCCGCACTTCGCGTGCCTTCGCCATGGTGATGACCGCGGTCTATGACGCGCTCAACGCCTTCCCGGGCAGCACCCGCACCAGCTACAACACCATTCCGGCGGCGGTTTCCGGCGCTGACAGGGAAGTCGCCATCGCCTATGCCGCGCGTGACACGCTTGTGCACCTGTGGCCGGCCCAGACCGCTTCGATCGACGCGATCCTGGCCCAGGAAATCGCCCGGATCGGCGCGACCGGTGCTGTTCTCACCCGCGGCCAGACCGTGGGCCAGAACGCTGCCGCCGCAATTATCGCCCGCCGCGCGGGTGATGGTTCGGAAATCGGCGAAGTGGAGTTCGGCAACGGCGGTTCGATCGCTGACGGCACCACCAACGCCTTTGGTCAGCCGGTCAACAGCGGTGAGACCACCGTCCCGAACTGGACGGTCGACCCGATCAGCAACAACCCGGTGGCGCTCGGCGCCAACTGGGGTGCGGTTGAGCCCTTCGCGCTGACCTCCGGCGCGCAGTTCCGCGCGCCGCCGCCGCCGGCCATCAACACGCGCGCCTACCGCGGGGCCTTCGTCGATGTGCGCCGGGTTGGTGAAGCGCCGAACGGGCCGAACGGTTTCAACGACGAAGCCGACGAAGACACCGCCCTCTCGACCGAGCGCGGCATCTTCATCGCCAACTTCTGGGGCTATGATGGCGCGCCGAAGCTGGGTGTGCCGCCGCGCCTTTACGCGCAAATTGCCAACATGCTGGCCGAACGTGGCCGGATCGTCGATGCTCTGGAACTCGCGCGGTTCTATGCGCTGGTGCACATCTCGATGGCCGACAGCGGCATCTCTGCGTGGGACTCGAAGTACTTCTACAACTACTGGCGTCCGGTCACCGGTCTCCGGGTTGAAGACGGCGATCGGAATACCGTCACGGTTCCGGGCTGGACCCCGGTCGGCGTGTCGGCGGCCAACATTCCGGGGGATAGCGCCGTGCGTGCGACCCCGCCGTTCCCCGCCTATGTTTCGGGCCACGCGACCTTCGGTGCCTCGCTGTTCGAAACTGCCCGCGGGTTCATGCCTGAAACCACTGCCTTCACCTTCGTGTCGGACGAATACAACGGCCTGACCACCGATCCCTTCCTGTCGACGGTCGTCCGTCCGCTGGTTCCGGTGCGGTATCGCAACCTCACCGCGCCGACGACCGAGAACGCCCGCAGCCGTATTACCAACGGCGTGCACTGGCAGTTCGATGGTACCGAAGGCGTCCGGATGGGCATCTCGGTGGCCCAGCACGCTCGCGCGACCCTGTTCCAGCCGCGCTGATGACAGTGAGCCGGGATGCGCTCCGCGCGTATCCCGGCCCGCAATTTCCGGGCTGTCCGGCCCCGGCCGGGCAGCCCCCATTTTTCAATTGGGATGGCACGATCATGAAGATCCTTATGCACACCAAGATGCTGGCGTTCGCCGCAGCCTTCATCGCGCTCCCCGCCACCGCCGAAGAGCCTGCCGCTCAGGCGCAGACCGAGGCCGAACAGCCGAAGGACGCCGTCGAGGATCTGGCCTATCGCGCAGTCAAGCCGCTCGGCACGCCTGCCCCCGAGGGCTACAAGCCGCCGCTGAGTGCAGAGGCGGTGGTCACGTTCAATGCGATCGTGAGACGCTCGATGAACGCGCTCGATGAATTTGATCGCCTCAACCAGGATCTGGAAACGGCGCGCAAGAGCAACGATTCCGCCCGGATTGCCGAGATCAACAAGCGCTTCGGCGAACTCGAGCAGCAGGCCGCTGCCGCGCGCACCGATTTCCAGACCGAGAAGGCGGCGCTGATCGCCCGGCAGGAATATTTCGACTCGAGTGTCGTGGGAGCCATGGAATACTACGTCGAGCAGGCGCCCGGCGAAATCGCCGAGGCGCTGGCTGCCAAGGGCGGCTGACCACACTCACGTCAAAGCAGGGGGGAGGGGGCGCGCGCCATCAGGCCGCGCCCCCTTTGCTTTGTCAGGGCTCGGACCACAGCCGCAAAAGGTTGTGATAGAGGCCCGTCAGGCTCAGCACCGCATCGGCCGGGGCATCCTCGGCGCGCAGGGCCTGCACCGTCTGGTCAAGTTCGAACAGCATGTCGCGCTGCTCGGCCCCGCGCACCAGGCTCTGGATCCACAGCACCGCCGCTTCGCGCGTCCCCGAGATAACCCGCGTCACCCGGTGCCGCGCGCCCGAGGCGTATAGGATCATGTCCCCCGCCGCCAGCTTCACCGCGGTCTCGCCGCCGGGCATGGCGATGACCAGCTCGCCGCCCTCGTAGGATTCAGGATCGCTCAGGAACAGCGTCGCCGAAAGATCGGCGCGCATCCGTCCCCGGGTGAGCGCACGGATCGCGCCATCGACATGATCACCATAAGTCTCACCTGCGCCGTAGCGGTTGAACAGCGGCGCCGAGATACGGGTCGCCAGCGCGGCGGCGGCGAACAGCGGATGATGGGCGAGCGCATCGAGCACCACCGCCCCCGCCTCAAGCGCGGCCGGATCATCCTCGGGCAGCTGCCGGTTGGCCTTGACCCCGGCCGACAGGTGCCCGGCGGTGACGCGGCCATCGGCCCAGCCTCCTTGCGCGATCAGGCCCCTGACCCGACGGCTAGAACGTCCACTGGACCGAGGCAAGCGCGGTGCGCCCGGCCGACGGGATCACGTGGAAGGGGTGCAGCTGCTCGTAGAACAGCGCGTCGAACAGGTTGTTGACCAGCACCCGCACGAACAGGCCTTCGGTGAACTGGTAGCGCAGATTGAGATCGACCACGGCAAAGCCCGGCGCGAGGAGAAAGGAATTGGCGGTGTTCTGCCCCAGCCGCTCACCCATCGCCACAAGGTTTCCACCGAGCGTGTTGAAGCCGGGCACATCGGGATCGGGCACGCGAACCTGATCCTTGTCGATCCGGAACACCGAGGCGGTCACCAGGAACTTGTCGTCAAGCAGGTTCCACTTGGTGCCGATCTCGAAGGTCTGGCTGGTTTCGGGCGCGAGGTTGAGGTTGGACAGGGCGAAACCGCGCGACGAGGAGATCACCGATTCCACCCCCTCGCCCGAAGGATTGAAGCTGGTCGCAAAGCCCGCATAGATGCTGCCATTGGCGGCCGGCTTGTAGACCACAGCCGCGCGGTAGCTGAGGTTGCGGTCGGTGCGGTCCAGGGCAAGGTCGGTGCGCGCGCCTTCACGGGTGAACCTCTCCCCGGTGAAATCGGTGCGGAAGCTGTCCCAGCGCAAGCCGACAATCGCGCTCCACCCCGATCCGAATTCGATCGTGTCGATCGCGAACAGCCCCAGCCCGGTAGAGCGGGGCCGTGATACCAGCCGCACGAAGCTGTTGGGGCGGCTGTCGTAGAACACCGTCTGCGGCGCGGTCAGCGATGTCGAGGGGACGTTGAAATTGTCGACCAGCGTGGTGGTCGGGCTTTCGAAGGCGATGTCGCCGCCGAAGATCAGCGTATGGGTCGTCCCGCCCCATTCGAATTCGCCGGTGATATCGGTCTGGTTCTGGAAGAATTCGTCGGTGGACGCGCCTTCGAACAGATTGCGGGTCACGGTGATGCTGGCAAGCGGCGTACCGCTGGGGGTGGAGCGCGGGATGATCGTCTCGCTGTAGCGAAAGCCGCGGTCGGCGCGCGAATAGCGGATGATGCTGCGCGCCCGCCAGTTCTCGCTGAAGTCGTGATCGAGCTTCAGTGTCGCGATGCTGACGTCGGTGTCGAGGAAATCGTTGGTGAAGCCGTAGAAGTTCGACCGGTCGACCGCCGCCGGAGCGCCCGGTGCGGTGATGGTGCCCGGAATCCATGGCACGCCGTAATCGGGGCGGTTGCGCTCGCTCTGGTGGACAAAGCCGATGAACAGCCGCGTCTCGGTGCCGAGCCCGAAGATCAGCTTGGGCGCGACGCCCCAGCGCTGCACCCGGGCAAAGTCGCGCGATTGGACGCCGGCCTCGTGATACATCGCATTGAACCGCACCGCGCTGCCTTCGCCGAGCGCGCCATCATGGTTGAAATCGGCCGCGACCCGCAAGGTCTCGTCGGTGCCAGCAAGCAGATCGAGCCGGACGAAATCCTCGGCAACGGGCTTCTTGCTGACCCGGTGGATCACGCCGCCCGTCGAACCGCGCCCGAACAGGATCGAGGCCGGGCCCTTGAGCACTTCGATCGACTGATCATCGAAGGTGTCGCGGAAATAGGAACCGTAGTCGCGGACATTGTCGACGAACATGTCATTGACCGTGGAGAAGCCGCGCAGGCTGGCATTGTTGCCCTGAAAGCGCCCCTCCCCCGCCCCGAGCGAAATCCCCGCAACGTTGCGCAAGGCATCGTTGAGATTGGTGAGCCCGCGGTCTTCCAGTTCCTCGCGCGTGACGATGCTGATCGCCTGCGGGGTATCGAGGATCGGGGTGGCAATCCGGTCAAGCCCCGGCTGGTCATCCTTGCGGCCGGTTACGATGATCGTCTGCGAAGGCGGGGGCTGGTCGCTGTCTTCCGCCGTCTCGTCGGCCAGAGCGGGCGATGCCGCGCCCAGCCCGAGCGCGAGGCTGGCCGCCACGAGCGGCACCTCGCGCCGCGTGAAGCGCAGGCCAGAAGCGCTGGCAGGCCGAAATGTGAGCACCTGATCCCCCCTGCAATCCGCAAGCTTGCGCGGCATGGCAAGCCCGCGCGCAAGCTGTCGGCATCGCTGTTCCTGTGCCTTGGAAATCGTGCAGACCCGTCCTTTCCGGACGTGGCCGCACAGCGCCCTTACCCCCTTGGCTGCCAAGGGTCGTAGTGCACATCGCAGGGAGGTGACAATGGCAAAACACGACAGAAGTGAACGTCGTGCCGCAAATCACGGGGCATCGGCCAGGCCTTGGTGCATACCGTCTGGCGGAGTCACGGAAGGGAACAGAACTGTCCGGATCTTGCGGGGTTGATCTGCTGCGCAATTGCGCGCGGCCGGCTCTCGCCGGCCGCTCGGGTCACCACTTGATGAGACGCGGAACCAGCGTGCGGCCCGCAAGGCCCATCGCCAGCACCACGGCGCTGTGCCAGATGCCGATGTGGACGATGTCGTTCGCCGGGCAATGGAGCGAGAAGGTGAAGACGCCAAAGGCGCCCGACGCGATCCCGGCGACCAGCCCGGCACGATCCGGCGCGGTCGGCGCGCCGCGCCGCAGCCACAGCACAAGCATGGTGAAAACCAGCAGCGATGAGCCGATGCCGATCTCGAGGCATTCCTGACCCACCGCCAGGCTCTCGGCCGAGAACACCGATGCGCCCCGCCCCGCGGCAACGATCACCCCGGTCAGCGGGAGCAGCCCCGCCATCGCCGCCGCCCAGCGCCAGCCACTGTGATCGCTCCCCACCTGCGGACGGCCCATGATCAGCACCGTCACCGTCGCGGCCAGGGAAAGCCCGAGATAAAGCCCGGTCGCGATAAGATGCATCGGATCGACCAGCCCCGCCACCAGATCCTGGCGCAGGCCAACGCTCCCCAGCACCACAGCGGCGGTCACCCCAGCCGCAGCCAGCGCGAGCAGCAGGCCCTCGCCAAAGCGCAGCGGCCTGACCGGTTCGAGACCGTCCACCAGCTCGGCAATAAGGGCGTCGGAAGTGCGTGGCATTGTCATTCTTTCTCGATCATGGCGGCAAGCTTCTTGAGCCCGCGGTGGATGTTCACTTTGACGAGGCTTTCGCTCTGTCCCGTGGCGGCGGAGGCCTCGGCGATGCTCAGCCCCTCGATCTTGACGAGCGCGATGGCGCGTTCCTGCGCCGGCGGAAGCAGGCCCAGCAGCCGGTCGATGCTGATGCGCGCCGAGACCGCGGGTTCATCATCGGTGCCGATCAGCTCCTCGTGGAGTTCGTGCTCGTCGGCGCGGTAGAGGCGACGCAGGTGATCGACCCAACGGTAGCGGGCGATCGCCGCGAGCCACGGCAGGAACGGGCGCGAGGCATCCCACGAGACGCGCTTGGTGTGGAGCGCGATCAGCGTCTCCTGCACCAGATCGTCGAGCTGCGCGGGCGCGATGCGGCGGCTGTAATAGGCGCGCAGCCAGCGCCGGCAGCTCTCGAGCAGCGTCGCATAGGCCTGCTTGTCGCCCTGCTGCGACAGGCGCATGAGCCGCGCGAGCGTGTTCTCGTCAGCTCTCATGTGCGTCAGCCTGCGGGCATTGTGTCATTGGTCATGCCGCGCCTCCCTGTTTGGCCCGCGCCGTGGTTTCAGGTGCTTTTCGCGGGCAATGTGGCGAGGGTTACAGATGCCGCAAAAATCCTCTTGCGTCTTTCGCGAAAGACCCTGCCGGCAATAAGAAAACCGGCCCCGCGCTCGCCCGTCCGAACGCAGGGCCTGTTTCGTCATCATCCAGCCTTGCAGCCAGACTGTCAGCTCAGGGCGACGTGGCGCTTGAGATGGTGGTCGACATTGCCGAACTCGCTGTCGAAGATCGTCAGGCGCTTGAAGTAGTGGCCGATGGCATATTCGTCGGTGACGCCGTTGCCGCCGTGGATCTGCACCGCTTCCTGTCCGATCAGCCGCGCCGCCTGCCCGACGCCGACCTTGGCGGCCGAGACCGCCTTCTTGCGTTCCACATCTTCGCTGCCCAGCCGGAGCGTTGCGAGATAGGTCAGCGAGACCGCCTGCTCGTAGGCGGTGTACATGTCGACCATGCGGTGCTGGAGCACCTGGAAGCTGCCGATCGGCACGCCGAACTGCTTGCGCTGGCGCGAGTATTCCACCGTCATCGCATGCGCGACCTTCATCGCCCCGCAGGCTTCGGCGCAAAGCGCGGCGATGGCTTCGTCGGTGACCAGCTCGATCAGCGCGAGGCCTTCACCCTCGGCCCCGATCAGGGCCTCGGCGCCCACGGCGGCGTTCTCGAAATAGACCTCCGAGGCGCGGCGGCCATCGACCGTCACGTAGTCGCGAGTGGTGACGCCGGCGGTGTCCTTGGCGATCACGAAGACCGAAACGCCGCTGCGATCCCGCCGCTCGCCGCCGGTGCGGGCGGTGACAATCAGGTGGCTCGCCCAGGGCGCGCCGATCACCACCGCCTTGTGGCCGTTCAGCACATAGCCGCTGCCGTCCTTCTTCGCGGTGGTTTCAAGGTCGGCATAGTCATAGCGGCCCTTGGGCTCGGCATAGGCGAAGGCGAACACGGCGCTGCCCGCCACGATCCCGCCGATATGCTCTTCTTTCTGCGCCGCGGTGCCGCCGTGCTTGAGGAAGCCGCCCGCGCAGACCACGGTGGGGAGGAAGGGCTCGATGACGAGGCCCTTGCCGAACTCCTCCATGATCACCATCGCATCGACCGCGCCGCCGCCGAAGCCGCCGTCGGCCTCGGAGAACGGCATGCCGAGGATGCCGAGCTCGGCCAGCTGCGCCCACACTTCCGGACGCCAGCCCTCAGTGCTCGCGATTGCCTTGCCGCGCTCCTCGAAGCCGTATTGCTCACGCACCAGCCGCGAGAGGCCGTCGCGCACCATGCCCTGTTCTTCGGTGAAGTTGAAATCCACGAATTCTCTCCCGTCGCTCGTGCCTTACAGGCCGAGGATCATCTTGGTGATGATGTTGCGCTGGATCTCGTTCGATCCGCCATAGATGCTGGTCTTGCGCATGTTGAAATAGGTCGCCGCCGCATGGGCCGCATAGTCGGGGCCAACCGGGTGTTCGTTCGAGCCGTTGTCGTTCGAAACACCGCCCATGTATGGCGCTGAATAGGTGCCGACCGCTTCCAGCGTCAGTTCGGTCAGGCGCTGCTGGATTTCGGTGCCCTTGATCTTGAGGATCGAGCTTTCCGGCCCCGGCCCCTTGCCCGCCTGCTCGCCCGCCAGCGTGCGCAGCTCGGTGATTTCGAGCGCGGCGAGATCGATCTCGAGCTGGCTCACCTTCTTGGCGAAGTCGAAATCCTTGATCAACGGCGCGCCGTCGAGCGTTTCATGCGTCGCGATCTCGCGCAGCTTTTCCACGCCGCGCTTCGAACGCGCCACGCCGGCGATACCCGAACGTTCATGCGCGAGCAGGAACTTGGCATAAGTCCAGCCCTTGTTCTCGACGCCCACGAGGTTTTCGACCGGCACACGCACGTCGGTCAACCAGGTCTCGTTGACCTCGTACCCGCCGTCGAGCAGCTTGATCGGCTTCACTTCCACGCCGGGGGTCTTCATGTCGACGAGGATGAAGCTGATGCCTTCCTGCGCCTTGGCGGTGGGATCGGTGCGGCACAGGAAGAAGCCCCAGTCGGCGTGCTGGGCCAGCGTCGTCCAGGTCTTCTGGCCGTTGATCACGTAGTGATCACCGTCACGCACGGCAGTGGTCTTGAGGCTGGCGAGGTCAGAACCTGCGCCGGGCTCCGAATAGCCCTGGCACCACCACACCTCGCCGCTGCGGATGCCGGGGAGGTGGCGGGCCTTCTGCTCTGCGTTGCCGAAGGTGTAGATCACCGGGCCGACCATCGAGACGCCGAAGGGCAGCGGCATCAGCGCGTTCACGCGGGCGTTCTCTTCCGACCAGATGTAGCGCTGGGTCGGGGTCCAGCCGGTGCCGCCATATTCCACGGGCCATGCGGGGACCGACCAGCCCTTGGCGCCCAGCACCTTGTGCCAGGCGATGAAGTCCTCTCGCGCCATGTCCTCGCGCATGCCGAAATCGGCGAGGTGCTTGGGATAGTTTTCGGCGATGAAGGTGCGGACCTCTTCGCGGAAGGCCTGCTCTTCGGGGGTGAATTCGAGGTTCATGGGGTCGCTCTCCAGACTGCTTTTGCCGCGTTGAAATACGCTTTGTCACGGCGCGCGGACGCGGAAAAGAGGCAATCGGCACCGATTGCCTCAGAGCCGCCGCGCCCTAGCGTCATGTTTCACGTGAAACAGCCGATGACCCGCCGATGATGTACCAACGACCATGCAACGGGGAGGGAATCGCCGCGCGACTCCACCCCCGGCGCTGCCTCACATCTCCAGCGGCCCGTGCGCGATATGCGGCAGCACATGGCGGGCGAAGAGATCGGCTTCCTGCATGTGCGGATAGCCTGACAGGATGAACGCTTCGATCCCTTCGGCCTGATAGGCGCGCAGTTTCGCCAGCACCTGATCGGGCGTGCCGACAATCGCCGCCCCGCAGCCCGAGCGGGCGCGGCCGATGCCGGTCCACAGGTTCTCCTCGACGAAGCCGTCCCCATCCGCCGCACCGCGCAGTTCCTGCTGGCGCTGGACGCCGTAGTTCTTGGCATCAAGGCTCTTCTCGCGGATCGCGCGGCCCGCCTCGTCATCAAGCTTGGAGAGCAGGCGGTCAGCATAGGCGCGCGCCTCGTCCTCTGTCTCGCGCACGATCACGTGGACGCGGTAGCCGAACTTGAGCGTGCGCCCGTAGTTCGCGGCGCGCGCTTTGAGGTCAGCGATGTTCTCGCGCACCTTGTCCATCGTGTCGGGCCACATCAGGTAGACATCCGCCGCCTCGGCCGCACATTCGCGCGCCTCATGGCTGAGGCCGCCGAAATAGAACGGCGGGCACTTGCCACTGAGGGTCGTGATACGCGGCGGATCGAGCTTCAGCTGGTAGAACTCGCCGTCAAAATCGAGGTGCTCGCCGTTCAGCAGCGTCTTGACGATCTTCATGATCTCGGTGCCGCGGCGGTAGCGCGGGCCGCTCTCGATCTTCTCGCCCGGCATATCGGAGGAGATGATGTTGACGTTCAATCGCCCGCCGGTGCCGGAAGCATTGGGGCCGAGGATGCGGTCCAGCGTGGCGATCCGGCGCGCGAGCTGCGGCGGCCAGTCTTCGCCCATGCGGGTCGCCCAGAGCAGCTTGATGCGCTTGACCTGCGTGGCGACGGCTGCGGCGAAGATCGTGGTGTCGACGCCGAGCTGGTAGCCCGAGGGCAGCAGGATATTGTCGAACCCGCCCTCTTCGGCGCGGGTGACGATGTTGCGGCAATGCTCCCAGCTCGATTGCAGATAGGGGTCGGGCACGCCGAGGAACTCGTAGTCATCGTCGCATAGCGCGGAGAACCACGCGATTTCGCATTGTTGGGTCATCAGGGCAGCCTCTCTCCACGCGCGGCGACGAGCACCGCATACCAATCCGTCCGCGTCCAGCGCACGCTCAGTGCCGCTGCACCCTCGGCAATCCGGCCTGCATTCTGCGAGCCGATGATCGGGATAATCCCCGCAGGGTGCGCCATCAGCCAGCTGTAGGCACAGGCCGTGCGCGAGACGCATTGGGCCTCGGCAACAATGTCGAGCGCCGCAGCGACCGCCTTGTCGCGCGCAGTCTCGGGCGCAGCCAGCCGCCCGCCGCCCAGGGGCGACCAGGCCAGCGGGGTCAGGCCGAGCATCATCGCCTGATCGAGCTCGCCATTCTCGAAGCAGTCGATCCGCAGCGGGCTGATTTCGGGTTGGGTCGAGACCAGCTTGGTGCCGAGGAAATGGTTCAGCGCGGCGGTCTGGGCCTGCGTGAAGTTGGACACGCCCAGCGTCTTCACCTTGCCGCTCGCCACCGCGTCATCCAGCACCCGCGCCACCTCTTGCGGGTGAGCGAGGATATCGGGGCGGTGGATCTGCCACAGGTCGACGCTGTCCACCTGCAAACGGCGCAGCGAATCCTCGATCGCCTTGCGCAGATAATTGGCGCTCTGGTCGTAGGGCAGCGGCGGGAGGATGCCGCCCTTGGTCGCCAGCACCATCCGGCCCCGCAGCGCAGGATCAGCCGCCAGCACCTCGCCCAGCAACGCCTCGGCATCGCCAAAGCCGCCGCTGCCGTCGAAGCCGTAGATGTCGGCCGTGTCGAGGAAGGTGATCCCGGCATCCAGCGCCGCGTGCACCAGCTTGGCCGCATCGGCGGCGGTGCGGCCATCCTCGGCCAGACGCCACATCCCCCAGGCGATGGACGAAACCTCGATATTGCTTGCGCCAAGGCGGCGCATGGCAGGCGGCAGGGGCAGTTCACTCATGGGTCAAAAATTCCTCTTGGGGGGAGCGATCGAGGCACGCTCGACAAGTTCGTGGGGCAGGCGCTTGTGGGTGATGTCCCCGCCCGCGATCAGGATTTGCGTCGCCGTGCGGGCAAGGTCGGCCATCGGCTGGCGGATCGTGGTGAGCGGCGGCCAGACGGTGCGCGCCAGCGTGGTATCGTCAAAGCCCGCGACCGAAAGCTCGGCGGGGACGGCGATGCCGCGGTCATGCGCCACCGCGAGCACGCCTGCGGCCATGTCGTCGTTGGAGGCAAAGATCGCGGTCGGCCGGCCCGGCTGATCCAGCAGCACCTTCGCGCCGCGCACCCCGCTGTCGAAGTCGAATTCGCCGTCCTCCACAAGGCTCGGCTCGAACGGGATGCCGACGCGGTCGAGCGCGCGGCGGTATCCGAACAGGCGGTCGTCGGAGGCCATGTGGTTGGTGTGGCCCTTGATGAACCCGATCCGGCGATGCCCTGCATTGATCAGGTGCGTGGTCATGTCGTCGGCGGCCTGCGCGTCGTCCATGAACACGGAGGACGTCAGCGCGTGATTGGTGCCGGGCGAGATGCGGACGAAGGGCACGTCCATCGTCTCGAGCGCGCGCAGCACCGGATCGCAGTCGGTGACCGGGGAGGAGAGGATGATACCATCGACATGGGTCTCGCTGACGAGCCCCCTCACCTGATCGCCGACGCGCGGATCGGCGACGTCGACGGGTTGCGCCAACAGGCGGATGCCCGCCTCGTGGCACACATCCCAGCAGCCCTTCTGGATCTGGAACATGTAGTAGGGGCTGTGATTGTCGTAGATCAGCGCGACCTGCCCCGACTTGGCGCCCGAGAGGATGCGCGCGGCGACCGAGGGGCGGTAATCGAGCTCGGCCATCGCCTTTTCCACCCGCTCGCGCAGTTCCGCGCTGACATAGGGGTGGCCGTTCATCACCCGGCTGACGGTCTTCACCGCCACACCCGCCCGGGCGGCGACATCGCGGATGTTGGCGCGGCTCATTGGGCGAGACTCGCGAACAGGGGCGCGAAGGCGCTGGTGGTTCGGTAGAACACTGTCGGATGGCCGATCGGCGCAGGCACGTCATGCCAGCCGGGGGCGTAGTCCCGGCCGCTCCAGACGTGCCGCCAGACCATATCCGACGCTCCGGGCAGATAGACCCGCCGCGCCACTGCCCCCGCTTCGATCACCGGTGCCACCATCAGATCGTCACCATAGAAGTATTGATCCTGAATGGTGAAGGTTTCCCGGTCATCGGGATAGTGCAGGAACAGCGCCCTCTGGGCAGGCAGGCCGGTCGCCTGCGCCTCGGCCACCAAGTGCTTCACATAGGGCGCGAGTGCCGCGTGGACGCGGCTCCAGCGCACGAAGCCTGCGATCAGTTCGGCGCTGGAATCGATCTGGAGGTTGTCCTCAGGGCGGTTGCCTTCGTGGGTACGCATCACCGGACTGAACGCGCCCAGCTCATACCAGCGGAGCAGCAATTCCGCAGTGCGGATATTGCCGTGGAGGCTGGTATAGCCGCCGACATCGGAATGGCTGAAGGCATTGCCGACAAGGCCGGACGAGAGCGCGGCGGTGATCACCGTGCCGATGCCGTCATGGCGGCTGAAGTCGACCGACTGGTCACCCGCCCACAGCAAGGGGCAATGCTCTTGCACCCCGGTATATCCCGCCCGCATGAAGAACAGCGCGTCACCCGTGCGGCCGCGCGACGCGATCGCTTCGGCGTTGACCTTGGCCCAGCGCACCGGCCACAGGTTGTGCTCATGCATCGGATCGCCCGCGTGCAGCCGCAGATCGACCGGTAGATATTCGCCGAAATCAGCCATCCAGCCATCCAGACCAATATCGAGCATCCGCTTGCCGATGATCTCTTCGGAAAACCAGTCGGCTGCGGCGGGATTGGTGAAGTCGACCACACCGGCGTCAAATTCGCCGAAATCGACCAGATAGGGCGCGTCGCTTTCCAGTTGCAGCGCCAGATAGCCCAAAGCCGCCGCCTCGGCAAATTGCGGGCCGTCCGCTGCGAGATAGGGGTTCACATAGCCAAGGAAGCGGATGCCGCGCGCTTTCAGCGCCGCAATCCGCGCGGGCAGATCGGGATAGCGGGCGGGGTTCCACTGCCAGTCCCAGAACAACCGGCGACCAAAGCTGGTCTGGCGGATGCCGACCCAGTCTTCGCACCACAGGCCCGATACCGCCGCGCCTGCTGCGATCAGCGTGTCGAGCCGGGCGAAGCTTCTGTCGCCGTCTTTCAGCCCGACAATCGCCCCGCCGATGGCCCAATCCGGCAAGGCGCGGGCCGCCCGAAAGCGTCCGGCGAGCAGGCCCACCAATTCTGCTGGCGAGGACGCCGCGGCGATGGCCATTGTCACATTGCCGGTCCAGCAATGCCACTCTATCTGCCCCGGCTGCGACAGGTCGATTTCGGTGTAATAACCTTCTTCCCCTGCCTCCCATCCCGTCAGCGACAGAAAATAGTTGGCCGACGACAGGATGGTGGGTTCGGGATAATTGGTGGTCCAGTAATCGCCGCCCGCAAAGGAGCCATCAATGCTCATGAAATCGGTGAGCGGTGTTCCCGGTTCCCGGCCCACGCCCGGCTCGCTCGTCCACATCGGCCAGCGCCGGCCATTGAGCGCGAGATGGCTCATCTGCTCTCCGCCGCCCCAGAAAATCTCGTCAGGCCCGGTCAACAGCCGCAGCGAAATCCGATCAAAGCCGGGGTAGGTCGTATACGCCGTCAACAGCGGCCCCGGCTCCGCGGACAGCACGGTCATCGCGATGGTCAGTTCGCTCGGACCGCCGGGCTCACTGGCCAGCCCGATGGAGCAGAAGCCCTGGTCCGGGTCCATGTGATTCTCGACCACATGGCACGGGATGCGCGACTCGCGCGGGGCATCCGCCAGTCGGAAGTTCCCGCGCACCATGGTGATGTCCGGATCACCCTTGGCGATGCGGAACGCCGGGGCTGCGACCCGATGGCGCAGGATCACACGATCCTCCAGCAGCAGATCAAAGCCGCCGCCGCCATCCTCCGGGCCAATCACCACCAACCGCGCCGCCACGTCGCCCCTCTCTCGATCCGCCACCCTGTTGCAGGAAAGCATCACTTCTGCAGCACGGCAAACTCTGCACCGCGCTCATGTGACACCGCTTGACATACGGCAGCGGAAAGCGCAACCCGGAGCCTGAAAGATTGACCGTGCGGGAGATGATCACAGCCATCGCCCCAAGAGTTGATCACATAACAGGGGAGAGAACTGCGATGTCCACCACCACTCGAATTGCGCTCAAGGCGCTCGCCATTTCCGCCAGCTCGCTGGCGTTGATGCACACGGCTCCGGCCATGGCGCAGGTCGAAGAAATCATCGTCACCGCCCAGAAAGTCGAGGAAAACGTCCAGGACGTGCCGATCGCGATCACCGCGGTTTCGGGTGATCGGCTGCAACAGGCGGGCGTCATCAGCCTCGAGAACATTAGCACGGTCGTGCCCTCGGTGACCTTCCGCAAGGGCACCACCGGTGCGAACAATGCGCTTGTGTTGCGCGGGGTGGGGACGATCACTTTCTCGGTCGCGGCCGAACCGTCTGTGTCCACCGTTGTCGATGGCGTGGTGCTCTCTCGCTCGGGTCAGGCCTTTGCCGAACTCGTGGATATTCAGAGACTCGAAGTTCTTCGCGGCCCGCAGGGCACGCTATTCGGCCGCAACGCCTCAGCGGGGCTCGTCAACATCGTCTCCAAAGGTGGCACCGACACACTCGAGGCCGAATTCAGCGCTGACTGGTTCGAGGGCGAGGAATATCGCCTGCGCGCGGCGATCAGCGGCCCCATCGCCGAGAACCTCAGCGCCCGCCTGACCGGCTTCTACGGCAGCTTCGATGGCAACATCACCAACATCAACGGCGGCGAAAACAACACCGTCAACGGATACGAGCGCTACGGCGTGCGCGGAATTGTCGATTACGACGACGGCGGCAACAAGGTTCGCTTGATCGCCGATTACTACAAGACCGACGATGATTGCTGCGCCGACGTTACAGGTGCCAGCCAGGGTGCCCTGCGCGATGCCCTGCTGGCGCTACCCGGCGGGGTAGCGCTGGGTGAGGACCAGCGCTTCGTCAACCACGATCTCGTTACTGCCAATCAGGACCGACAGTGGAGTCTCACCGGCACCGGCGATTTCGACATCACTGACACTCACACGCTGAGCGTGGTGCTAGGCTATCGCAACTGGGAGAACGCCGAACAGCGTGAAGGCGATTTCCTGCCGCGCGCGATCGTCGGTGCTGGGCAGTTGCACGATGCCGGGGTGGTGAAAACCGAACAGGTCTCGGCCGAAATCCGCCTTGCCTCGGATCAGTCGAAGCCGTTCCGTTATCAGGTCGGGGCCTTCGCCTGGCAGTCGGACAACACGCAGGATTTTACCCGGAGCACCGTCACCTGCAACACCTCGACCCTTGCGGCGCTGCCGGGCGGCGCGATCCCGTGCAACCTTGCTGACACCGTCAACACGCTGTTCCCCTTCGCCACCTCGCGTTCCGAGGTGCGTTCGGTGAATTATGCGCTGTTCGGTCAGGCGACCTACCAGCTGACCGATCAGCTCGCGCTGACGGGGGGCTTGCGCTACACTTGGGATGACCTCGAATTCATGCACACCCGTGCGCCCGCGGCCAACGCCATCACCGGCCTGCCGGCCACCGGGCCGGGTCTGGTCGCCAACCCGGCCGGCGGCCTGATCGCCAATGGCGGCAACGGCACCAACATCAGCCGGGGCAGCACCACCAACGGCAATCTCTCGGGCCGCGCCGCGATCGAGTTCAAGCCGACCGAGGACATCCTCCTCTACGGCTCCTACACCCGCGGCTACAAGGGCCCGGCCTTCAACGTGTTCTTCAACCACACCGCCCCCAACAACGCGGTGCCGATCGACGAGGAACTGTCGGACAGCTTCGAGATCGGGGTGAAGTCGCAGTTCCTCGACAACCGGGTGCAGCTCAACGTCGCGGCCTTCACCGTCGAGTATGACGGCTTCCAGGCGAACAACTTCATCGTCGTGAACGGCGCGACGATCTCGAACCTGACCAACGCGGGCACGGTGAAGAGCGAGGGCTTCGAGGCCGACCTCATCGTCAACCCGATCGACGGCCTCAACCTGCGCGCCAGCGCGGCCTACGCCGACGCGCGGGTCAAGGAATTCAACCCCAACCCCACCACCAACGCGCCCGACGCGCGCAACGGCACCGTGCTGCCGCTCGCGCCCGAGTTCGTCTACACTATCGGGGGAGACTACACCCGCGAGCTCGGGCCGGTGACGCTCTACCTCAACACCGATTATCGCCACACCAGCACGCAGTTCTCGGACCTTGGCCAGTCGCCGACCACCCGGATTGATCCCTACGGCATCTGGAACGCCTCGATCGGCCTGTCGGACCCGGACGACAAGTATCGCGTGACCTTCCACGCCCGCAACATCGCGGATGAAAGCTACGTGCTGCTCAATGTCGAGAACGGCCGCCGCTTGCAGATCCCGCGCGATGCG
This sequence comes from Erythrobacter sp., assembly GCA_013822695.1. GTDB lineage: Bacteria > Pseudomonadota > Alphaproteobacteria > Sphingomonadales > Sphingomonadaceae > Erythrobacter. The sequence goes on from PNKW01000031.1 coordinate 21,223, forward strand.
GACCGCTACTTCGGGGTGTCGCTGCGCGTGCGCACCCGCTGATCCGCGTGGCAGTGTGACGCGAACAGGGGCCGTCGGAGCGATCCGGCGGCCCTTTTCGTCCCCGCGCTTGCTCTTGCCCACCGTGCCCCGTTAGGAACCCGTGATGGCCGCAGACACCCCCTCCTCCATCGCCCCGCGCCTGCGCTGGTCGCTGTTCACGGTGCTGTGCATCGCGGGGGTGTTCAACGCGATGGACCGTCCGATCATCGCGATCCTCAAGCCCGACATGATGGAAGATTTCGGCTGGACCGACAGCGACTTCGGCGATCTGGCCGCGGTCACGCAGTTCTCGGCCGCCTTCGCCTTCCTGTTCACCGGCTGGCTGGTCGACCGGCTCGGGGTCAACCGTTCGATGCAGGTCGGCGCAAGCGCCTGGAGCTTCGCCGCGATGGCGCATGGCTGGGCGCTCACCACCTGGCAGGTGGTCGCCGCAAGGGTCGGGCTGGGCGTGACCGAGGCGGTGCAGACCCCGCTCACCATCAAGACCGTCGCGACGCTGTTCCCGCCCGACAAGCGCAGCTTCGCCTTCGGCTTTGCGACGATGCTGGCGGGCGCGGGGACGATTGCGATGCCTTTCGTCATCCCGGCGCTGGCGCTGGCCGTGGGCTGGCGCGGGGCGCTGGTGGCAGGCGGGATCGGCGGCTTCGTGTCCTTGGTCGCGTGGATGTGGCTGGCGCGCGGGGTGGCTGGTCTCAACGCCGCAGCCGCCACGGAAACGACTGCCGTCGGGGCCTCAAGCGAGCCTTACGGCGCGATCCTGATGAACCGCCAGACCTGGGCGATTGTCGTCGCCAAGGCATTGAGCGACATGACCTGGTGGTTCATCAATTTCTGGCTCGCCGACTATTATCGCAAGCAATTCGGGCTTTCGACGCTGGAGCTGGCGGTGCCGCTCGCCATCGCCTTTGCCGGATCGGGCCTCGGCGCGCTGCTTGCCGGGTGGGTCTCGACCCGGCTGCTCGAGGCGGGATGGAGCCCCAACCGCGTGAGGAAGGGGGTGATGCTGGTCTGCGCGGCTGTAGTCGCGCCGCTGCCGCTGGTGCTCCAGCTGGGCGGTTTCTGGCCGGTGGCGGTGATGATCGGCGTCGTCATGGCCGGGCACCAGGGCTTCTCGCTCTCGCTGTTCTCGACCATCACCGATGTCGTGCCGGGCGAGAAGGTCGGGCGGGTGACGGCGTTCGGTGCCTTCATGGGGAATATGGGCGGGGTGGCGATCAGCCTTGTCGCGGGCCGCGTGCTCGATGCGGGGCTGGGCTACGGGCCGCTGTTCGCCTTTGCCGCCGCCTCCTACCTTGTGGCGCTCGCATGGTTCCAGCTGCTGCTCCCCGAGATTCGCCGCCCCGAAACCGTCGACGCACTGTTTGACTGACACCCAGCGCGGTTGCATTGAGGCGGGGCGCGCGATAGGGATATGACACCGTGAGACACAAGGCAGCATAACGCAGCATGACGCGCGCGCCGCGCCCCGATTTCGAAGCCTATGCCGGCGACCTGTTCGGCGAGATCATGCTCGCCGACAGCACGGCGGCCGCCAAGGCCGACCGCAAGCCGCTCTCGCGCTTTGTCCCCGGCCTTGCCATCTGCGCCATCGCGGGTGCTGCGGCGGCATGGCTGGCGCAGAATTACGGGGTGCCGATCATTCTGGCGGGGCTGCTGATCGGGCTTGCGGTCAACTTTGCCGCTGCCGACCCTCGCACGCATGACGGGCTCGACGCGGTCAGCCGCCATGGCCTGCGCGCCGGGATCGTGCTGCTCGGCTTTCAGGTCACCGCGATGCAGGTCGCGGCGATGGGGATCGTGCCTTTCGCAGGCCTCGCGCTGGTCATGGCCTCGGCGCTGATCGCCGCGCTCGCCGCCGCGCGCGCAACCGGGCAGAGCCCTGCCATTGGCCTGCTCGGCGGCGGGGCGACCGCGATCTGCGGCGCTTCCGCCGCGCTTGCACTCTATGGCGTGATCGGGCGCGAGCGGATCGACCAGGCGCAGTTCACGCTGACGCTCGTGATCCTTGCCGCCGCCAGCGCCATCGCGCTGGTCACCTATCCGCCGCTGACCACGATGCTCGGCTTCACCGACGCGCAGGCGGGATTTCTGGTGGGCGCCTCGATCCATGACGTGGCGCAGGCAATCGGCGCAGGGTTCGCCGTCTCGGATGCGGCGGGGGCGCAGGCGACCGTGGTGAAGCTCACCCGCGTGGCACTGCTCGCACCGCTGGTGACGCTTGCCGCCTTGTGGATCGCGCGCGTGGAGCCGCTTCCAGCCGGGGTCGGCAAGGCGCACGTGCCGGTGCTGCCGGGCTTCATCCTCGCCTTCCTCGCGTTGGTGGGGGTGAACTCGCTTGTCCCGGTACCGCCCGCGTTAGCCGCCCATGCGCTGACTTTGTCCAAGACTTTGCTGCTGCTCGCGGTTACGGCGACCGCGATGCGTACCCGCACCGATCTTCTGCTGGGCCTCGGCTGGCGGGCGGTGATGCCGGTGCTGGCGGCGACCATCGCCAGCCTCGCGGTGGCGCTCGCCTATGCGCAGTGGGTGATCTGATGGCAGACGGCGTGTTCGACCTTGCGGTGATCGGCGGCGGCGTGAATGGCGCCGGAATCGCGCGCGATGCCGCGGGGCGCGGGGCGAAGGTGCTGCTGCTTGAGCGGGGTGATCTGGCGGAGGGCACTTCGTCCAACTCCACCAAGCTGATCCACGGCGGGCTGCGCTACCTTGAGCATTACGAATTCGCGCTGGTGCGCGAGGCCCTGTCCGAGCGCGAGGTGCTGTGGGGCATCGCGCCGCACATCATCTGGCCGCTGCGCTTCATCCTCCCCCACCGCCCCGGCCTGCGCCCGCGCTGGCTGCTGCGGCTGGGGCTATTCCTCTATGACCATATCGGCGGCCGCAAACGGCTCCCCGCCGCGAAAAGCGTCGACCTGACGCGCCACCCGGCGGGCGCGCCGCTCAAGAGCGAATACACCCGTGCTTTCGCCTATTCCGATGGCTGGGTGGATGATGCGCGGCTGGTGGTGCTCAACGCGCGCGATGCGGCGGATCGCGGGGCTGAGGTGCGCACCCGCTGCGAGGTGACCGCGCTTGCCCGCGAAGGCGACCTGTGGCGGATCGAGGCCGGAAATGCGGTGTTCCACGCCCGCGCCGTCGTCAACGCCGCGGGCCCCCGCGTGCTCGACCTGCTGGGCCGTGCGGGCGAGCCCTCGTCGCAGAAGATGCGCCTTGTGCGCGGATCGCACATCGTGGTGCGCAAGCTGTTCGATCACGACTTCGCCTATTTCTTCCAGCTGCCCGACGGGCGGATCTTCTTCGCGATCCCCTACGAGCGCGACTTCACCCTGATCGGCACCACCGATGTCGACCACAAGGCGGGATTGGACGAGGTCAAGGCCAGCGCGGAGGAGATCGCCTACCTGTGCGAGGGCGCCTCGGAATATTTCCGCCAGGCCGTGACCCCCGCCGATGTGGTGTGGACCTATTCCGGCGTCCGTCCGCTGGTCGACGACGGCTCCGGCAAGCCCGAGGCGGCGACGCGCGGCTACCGCTTCGAGATTGACGGCGGGGTGGATGGAAGCGCGCCGCTGCTCTCTGTGTTCGGCGGCAAGATCACCACCTACCGCCACCTTGCCGCCGAGGCGGTGGACGAACTCGTGCCCTTCCTCCCGGCCTTGCAGGGCAGCGACTGGACCGGCACCGCCCCGCTCCCCGGCGGCGATTTCGGCATGACCGAGGCGGGGGCGAAGATCGCGGAGCTGGCGGCGCGCTACCCCTTCCTCTCGCCCGCTCAGGCGCAGCGCCTGATCCGCCTCTACGGCACCTGCGCCTTTGCCGTGCTTGGAGATGCGACGACCCGCGCGGATCTCGGCGAGGATTTCGGCCACGGGCTGACCGCTGCCGAGGTCGATTACCTGATGCGCGCCGAATGGGCGCAGGAGCCCGACGATATCCTGTGGCGCCGCACCAAGCTGGGCCTGCATTTCACCGAGGCCGAAACCGCCCGCCTCGCCGCCTATCTCACCGAAAGGACACGCCCCCAATGACCCGAATCGTAGCCCTGGGCGGCACGGTCAACCCCGGCTCCTCGACCGAGCAGGCGCTGCGTCTGGCCGGGACCATCGCCGAAAGCGAGGGGGCCGAGGTGACGGTGTTCGGCGGCGAATACCTCTCCGCCCTGCCCCATTATCGCGGCCCCGGCCACGATGCGTCGTGGGGCGCGGAGATGGTCGAGGCGGTGCGCGCGGCGGACGGGCTGCTGGTGGCCGCCCCCGGCTATCACGGCACGATCTCCGGCGTGGTCAAGAATGCGCTCGATTACCTTGAGGATCTCGCGCGCGATGAACGCCCCTACCTGGATGGCCGCGCGGTGGGGCTGATTGCCACGGCCTTCGGCGATCAGGCCTCGATGAGCACCCTGCTCACCATGCGCGCGATCACGCACGCGCTGCGCGGCTGGCCGACCCCGATGGGGGCGACGATCCGCACCTATCAGGGCATGTTCTCCCCCGACGGCGAATGCCTCGACGAGCGCGCGCGCGGGCAGCTGAAACTGGTCGGCAAGCAGGTGGTGCTCGGCGCGAAGAGTTTTGCTGCCGGGAGGAACCTTGCGTGATGAGCGGGCTCGATGCGGCGCTGGAGGCGATTGCCGCGGGGCGGATCGTGGTCATCGCGGGCGATGCCTTGCGCGGCGGCGACATCGACCTGATGATCGCGGCGAAGCATGTCACCCCCGAGGCGATAAACTTCATGGCGACCCATGGGCGGGGCCTCATCTGCCTTGCGGTAACGCCTGAGCGGGCGCAGCAGCTTGGCCTGACCCTCGTCAACCCCGGCACCGCGCGTCAGACCGGGCGGCCCTTCGCCCGCTCGATCGAGGCGGCCGAGGGCGTCTCGACCGGTATCTCGGCGGCCGACCGGGCGCATACGGTGCAGGTCGCCATCGCGGACGGGGCCACATCGGCGCACATCCATTCCCCCGGCCATGTCTTCCCGCTGATCGCCCGCCCAGGCGGGGTGCTGGAACGCGCTTCGGCCTGCGAGGCCTCGATTGACCTTGCGAAGGCAGCGGGCGCGGGCGATGCGGCGGTGATCTGCTCGATCATGCGCGACGATGGCGAGATGGCGCGGATCGACGATATCGGCGAACTGATTGCCGCGCACGGCCTCGCAGTGGCCGAGATCGGCGCGCTGATCGCGCGGCTGGAGGGGGTGAAGGCATGAGCGGGACACGGCTGACACGGCGGGCACTGATTGCAGGAGCGGGGGCGACGGCCTTGGCCGCGCCTGCGTTGGCGAGTTTTGGCGCAAAGCTTGGCGGGATGATCGACCTCGCGCTCCCCGGCGGGCCGAGCCTGCGCCCCACCACGCCCGCCTTCCCCGGCAAGGGCGAAATGATCGTCCAGCGCATCCGGCCCCCGTTGCTCGAAACCCCAATGGAGGTGTTTCGCGAAGGGATCATCACCCCCAATGACCGGATGTTCGTGCGCTGGAACTGGCCGATGCCGACCGAGGTGAAGGCCGCCGAGCACCGTGTCGCTGTCGGCGGTGCGGTGAAGAACGCCGTTTCCCTGACGCTCGATGAAGTAGCCGCCGCCGGCGAGACAGTGGAGGTGGTCGCCATCAACCAGTGCGCCGGTAATGGCCGCGGCCTCTCGGAGCCGCGTGTCACCGGCACTCAGTGGGGAAATGGCGCGATGGGCTGCGCGAAGTGGACGGGGGTGCGGCTCAAGGACGTGCTCGCCAAGGCGGGCCTAGGCGCCGGGGCCAAGCGTGTGCGCTTCACCGGGCTCGACGTGCCGCTGACCGATGGGGCGCCGCAATTCATCAAGTCGCTGCCGATGGACATGGCGATGCGCGACGATGTGCTGGTCGCCTGGGCGATGAACGATGAACCGCTCCCGATCCTCCACGGCTTCCCCTTGCGGATCGTGGTGCCGGGGTGGTTCTCGACATATTGGGTCAAGATGCTCAGCACCGTCGAGGTCCTGACCGGCGAAGATGACAGCTACTACGTGGCGGATTCCTACCGCATCCCTGCGCAGCCGATCACGCCTGACGCCAAGGACTTCCCCACCGTCCCCATCACCGCCATGCCTCCGCGCGCCTTCATCACCAGCCATACGACAGGCGATACGGTGGCGCTGGGCAAGCCCCTGACGCTGGAGGGCATTGCGATGGGCGGAGACGCCGCGCTCGAACGGGTCGATCTCGTCGGCAAGGGATGGGAAATCCCCTGCGATCTCGGGCCGGACGAGGGCGGGCCCTATGCCTTCCGCCGCTGGTCGGTGAAGCTGCCGCAGGTCGCGGGCGATTTCGCCGACATCGGCGTGCGGGCGAAGAACGTGAACGGCGCGGTGCAGCCCGAAACGCTGGCGTGGAACCCCTCGGGCTATGCTCGCAACGTGATCGAACGCATCACCCTGAGGGCGCAATGAGAGCCGCCGCCCTTATCGTCGCGCTGGCGCTGGCAAGCTGTGACAGCTCACCCGAGATCGTGTTCAAGGACGCCAGCCTCACCCTGCCCGATGATCCGGTCGACCTGCCCGAAGGCCCCGGGCGCGATGCCGTGATCGAGAACTGCACCGCCTGCCACTCCCCCTCGACCATGCTCCAGCAGCCCAAGGTCTCGGCAGAGAAGTGGGAATCGATCGTGGGCAAGATGAAGAAGCTCTACAAGGCGCCGGTCGATGACGCGGCGGTGCCGGCGATCGTCGACTACATGGTGCACGTACAGAGCCTGCCCGAGGCCAAGCCCTAGCGGTTCGGGTGCCGGCCGGACGACCGGGGGGGCAACGCCGGCCGGCACCCGCGCGCAACTCACCAGCCGATGCGGATGGATGCGCGCAAGGTGTAGCCGATATTGCCGAACTGCTCTTCCAGTCCGACCTCGCCGGCGATCTTGTAGCTGCCGTCCCCGCCCAGCGCCCGCGCACGGGCGAACCAGCCGCCGTCGCGTCCGTCGGGCGTGAGGGTGAACTGCTGGCCAGTGTTGTAGCGCGCGCGGGTCGCGCCAAGGTCGCTGGTCAGCAATTCGCGCCAGCCGCCCTCGCCCTCGATCCGCAGCCAGCCGCGGTCACGCGCCTGCATGCCGAACAGGTCAGCCCCGACAGCCACTGCGCCGTTGATGCCGACTTCCTTGCTCGCCCGGTCCTCGACCGTCAGGTTCAGCGCCGGGCCGCCGCCCGCTTCGATGTAGCCGTCCTCCTTGAGGCGCAGGTAATCCACCACCACCGAGGGGCGGAAGAAGAAGAACTGCCCGCCGCCTTCGATCGAAACGCCGCCGGTCGCGGTAACGAAGTCGCCCTTCCAGTCGCGGGTGATGGTGTAGTTGGCGGCATTGGTGCCCGTGCCGCCCGCGAACACCCGGCTGCCCGAGAAGTCGGCCTTGCCTGCCCCGGCGCGCGCGAAGGCGATCACGGGGCCGAACTTGCCCCGCCAGTGCGCGCCTACCTCATAGCTGTCGGACAGGACGGAATTGTCGAAGGGCCCGTTGTCATACTTGTTCCACAGCCAGCTGCCGGTCACCCCGAAGGCGCCCAGCTTGGTGAGGTATTCCGCACCGCCGCGAAAGCCCAAACCGGTGAGGTCGAAGGCCGCCGATTGCCCGCGGTCCTTATCGACATTCCAGTTGGCGAAATCGGCGATGATCCGGAACTTGCCTTCCTCGTCGAAGGGGGAATTGGGGTCCATGAAATGCCGGTCGAAGGCGCGCAGGCCCTCGCTCAGCCCTTCGAAGCTGCCGCCGGCGTGGTCGGGCAGGGTCTGGGCGACAAAGGCCTGGAACACCTCGGCATTGTTGATCCCGAGGAACAGGTCGGCGACCCTGCTGTCGCTGCTGAACGCCGCGAACAGCCCGTCGAAGGCGGCCGCTTCCGAAGTGTTGAGGCCGAGCTCGTTATTGGCCTTGCGGCTGATCGCGACGTTGATGTTGTTCCCGCTCACTGCCAGCGCCGCCCTGTAGAGGAAGGGAATCAGCGCGGAATCCGCGGTGAGGTTGCTCGCACCCGTCAGACTGCCTGCCGAGATGACGGTATAGGTGCCCACCGCCGAGTTGATGTCGGCAAGGCGGATCGCGATCCTGGAGCCGGTGCCGAAGCTCGCCCCCCCGCTGACAGTGATCGCGGTGCTGTTGCCCGCCGCCCCGCCGAGCGTCACGCCGATCACACCATTCGCGCCGACATCGAGGCTGGCAATGCTCGTCGGCCCCTGAAGCGCGAGCGAACCGCCGCCGAGATTGACCGCGACATTCTGTGCGTTGAGGAGCCTGCCCGAGAAAGCCGCCGTACCCGCAAGGCTCAGCGTGCCCGCGCCGCCGCCGAAATCGGCATTGCCGACCATCACCGCATCGCCGCTCATGATGAGGCGGTTGGTGCCCGCGCCGAAGCTGACATTGCCGGCAAAGCCCCCGTCGGCGAGTTCGAGCAGGTCCGAACCGCTGCCGAAGCGGATGTCGCCGGTGATGCTCGGCGCGGTGGTGCCCGCCGCGACAACGGTCTGGCGCACGATGCTGTCGCCGGTGCGGGCCGAAAGGTCGATGGCAACATTGCGGGTCGCGGTTGCGTCAGCCCCGGTCGCGCTGATGGTCCCGCTGTTCTCGACGAGGCCGAGCGTGCCCGAAAGGTCGCGGATCGCAAAGGCGCTGCCGGTGGTGATGGTGGTGGCGGTGATGCTGCGCGCATTGCGCAAGGCGGGGAGCGCGGCGTCGGTGCCGATCAGCACCGCGGTCGCCGTGCCCGTACCAGTCGTTCCGCCCACCGTGGCAGCGATGGTGTTGGCATTGCGCAGCTCCGGGGTCGAGGCTCCGGCGGCAAGCTCGACCGCGGTCGCATTGCCGCCGCGCGAGGTCGCGCCGATCTGGCCATTGATCTGGATGCCATTGGCGATGCTTACATCCCCGCCGCGCCCGCCGATCCGCATGCCGGTGGCGTTCACGCCCTGATAGACCCCGTCGCCCAGGATCGTGCCGGCCATGACGATGCCGAACTGGTTCGCCGTGCCCTGCGTGGCCCCGATGGCGATATCGCTCGCGCCGCCGATCTGCACTGCGGGCGCCGCACCAAAGGCGACGATCCGGGTATTGCCCTCGCGCGCGTCCTCGATCCCGTCGTCGTCCTCGTCATTGTCGGTGGCAACGGTGTCGGTCGGGGCGATCTCGAAGATGATGCCGCGCGCGACATTGCCCTCGATCACCAGTGCGCTGCCGCCTTGCAGCAGATCGTCGGCATCGAGCCGCGATGTATCGGACGGCAGCGTGGTGTTGCGATAGCCGGTCGCGGTGATCGTGCTCTGGACGCGCAGCGCGCTGCCAAGGTCGCCGCTCAGGACCGCACCTTGCGATCCACTGCCCCGCACGGTGATCTCGCCCGCCAGCCGCACATTGCCCGACACATGATCAAGCGCCACGCCGACGGAGTTGTTGCCGGTGACGGTGGTCCGGCCCTCGATGGTGACCGTCCCGTTGATCGGCGCGCTGACGCGGATACCGGCCGAGTTGTTGCCTTCGACCACGATCGTGCCCGTATGGACGAGGTTGCCCGTCAACGGCCCGTCTATCCGGATCGCGGTGCGCCCGGTGCCGATTGCAAACGCCCCGTCGAGATCACCGTCGTTGTCGGTATCCGTAGCTGTAAAAGCCTCGTCGATGGTGATCGTGCCCGAATTGGTGATGTTGGCGGTGCGCGCGCCGGTCACCAGAATGCCCGTGGCGTTGTCGGCATTGCTGATCGTGATGTTGCCGGCGTTGGTTACCGAGTTGTTGCTGTCGACCGTCACCGCGGTGCCGCTGGTGACGGTGACCGACCCGGCGCTCTCGATCCGCACGTCATTGGGCTGGCCGCCGTTCACTGTCGAAGTGACGACCGGCGTGGTGCGCGCGGTGTTGATGATGGTCTGCGCGGAAAGCTTCGATGCAACAAACGGCGCGGCGATGGTGGCAAGCGCGGTTCCGGCGAAAAGCAAGCGGGGGTTGAGCAAGGGGGTCCTCCTGGTCCTGTTGACCAAGAGACGGAGCCCGCGCGGGCCTGCCTTGATGGAAAATCGAAAAAACTCAGAAGCGCGTGTCGAAGCCGATGCGGATGGTGCGCGGTTGCAACGGTGTGATCTGCGCGCGGCCCGTCGCGAACGGCGTGCCGAGCGCGAAGCGGTTGCCCTCCTCGCCTGCGATATTGGTGACCGACAGTGTCAGCCCCGCACTCTCCCGGCCCCAACGGACAATCGCCCCGCTGTCGAGATAATCGCCCTGCAAATCGCCCAGCTCCGGCCCCACCCCGAGGCGCGATGTGCCGACATAGCTCACCCAGGCATCGGCCGTCAGCGCGGTGCCGTTGCCGAACTCGCGCCGCCATTGCAGCCCCGCCCTCCCCGAGAAGCGCGCGATGTTGGGGATGCGCGACAAGCGCGGCGCGGCAAGGAAGCGCGCGCTCGCATCGGCCCCGGCGGGAGCGACAAGGTCGAACCCCGCCAGCGAAACCTGCGTCGGCGCGAAGAACACGGGCTCGTCGACCTTGCTGTCATTGAGGGTCGCCCCCGCCTCGGCGCGCAGACCGGGCACGATGCGGACCGAGCCTGAGACACTCGCCGCCCAGATCTCGCCATTGCCGATATTGGCGGTGGAGGGCAGGCCGCCGACATCGATGAAATCGGCCTGAATGTCGCGCCAGCGGGTGTAGGAAAGGCTCGCCGAGAGGTCGAAGTCCCCGCGCCCCGGCTCGCCCCAGCCGCCGCCCAGCTCCACCGTGCGAACATGGTCGGAACGGAACTGCCGCACGAAATCGCCCGCCACCGCAAGGCCGCCGGGTCGGAAGCCCTCCTGGTAGCGCAGATAGGCGCGCGCCCTCTCGCCGATGTCGAGCAGCGCCGAGGCCGAGGGCAGGACAGCCGTCTCACGCCGCTTGGCGGTGATCGCGCGGGCCTGAGCGGCGAGGGCGAAGTCGGGCAGGACATCCTCGCCCGCCCCGCCAAGCTCGACATTCGTCACCCTGAGGCCCGCCGCCAGCGTCAGCCGGGGGAGGACGCGGTAGCTCGCCTCGCCATAGCCCGTGATCTCGAACACGGTGTTGCGCACGCCCGTGGCGGTGGGGATTGCCGCGATCAGCGCGCGGGCATCGCTGGTAGCGGCGAGGCTCTGGGCGATGCCCGCGGCCGCGCCAGCCTCGCCGACTTCGCCGAGCCTGCGGGTCACGGTGTTGCGGTTGTCGATGATGCTGGTGCCCAGCACCCAGCCAAAACCGCCCTCGCCCACCGGCTGCCACACCCGCGTCTCGTTGGCGATCATCCGCGTCTGGTTGCGCTGACGGAACAATCGCGCGGGGCCGCCGGGCGCGGTCGCATCGTAGCGTTCGGTCAGATCCTGCGCGCCGATCCCGGTCGAGGACTTGATCTGCACCTCCCCGATCCGCCCGCTGACCACCAGCTGCGCTTGCCCGTATTGCGCCGCCGAGCCCTCGGTCACCGCGGCCGAGCTTTCGAGGCGGCGTCCGGAGCGATCGGCATATTGGCTGTCGTCAGCGCGGGTGTCCTGCCCGAGCAGGATCACATCCGCCTGCCAATCGGGCGCGAGATCGAGCCGCAGCGCCGCGCGGCCCGAGAGGATCGTGGTGCGGTTGACATCGCGCCGGCCGATCACAGGCTTGTCGATATAGCCGCCCAGCGTTGCCGCATCGAGGTTGAGGCGCAACGTCGCGGTCTCGCCTGCGAGCGGCAGGTTCATGGTCGCATGGGCATCGCCGCCCGGCTCGCCCTGCGTGACCGCGCTTGCCCCGCCCGAGATCGTCAGGCTGGTCTCGCCCGGTTCCGGCGCGCGCGGAACAAGACGGATGATGCCCCCAAGCGAACCCGCGCCGTAGAGCGTCCCCTGCGGCCCTTCGAGGATCTCGACCCGCTCCATGTCGGACAGCCTGAGGTCAGGGTCGGGGGCGTTGTAGGACAGGCGCAGGTCGCCGAAATATTGGCCCACGGTCGCCTGTGTCGGCCCGGTGAAGCTCGAATCCGCGATGCCGCGGATGAACAGCTTGTTGCGCCCGCTGCCGAGATAGGTCGAGCTGACGGTGGCGGCGCGCTGCGTGATCTTTTCGGTGCCGCCCACCCCGCCCGCTTCAAGCCGCGCGCCATCGAGCAGGGTCACCTGCCCCGGGGTCTCGGCATAGGTGAGGTCGCGCTTGGTGGCGGTGACGATGATCGGGGGGCTTTCCGCCTCGGACGGGGGTTGGCTGACGGTCGCGGCGACGCGGACCACGCGCGCCTGTCGCTCCGGGCGAGGCCGCGAAACCGAGCGGCGCGGCGCGGCGACCAGCCGCCAGGCATTGGGGCCAACCCGCACCGCCTCCATCCCGCCCGCCCGCGCGAGCTTCCTCA
>PNKW01000032.1 GCA_013822695.1 Erythrobacter sp.
CGTTCACCACCAGGATCGCGCCGTCCATCTGGGCGGCACCGGTGATCATGTTCTTCACGTAGTCAGCGTGGCCCGGGCAGTCGACGTGCGCGTAGTGGCGGGCAGCCGATTCGTACTCGACGTGCGCGGTCGAGATGGTGATGCCGCGCTCGCGCTCTTCCGGGGCCTTGTCGATGTTGGCGAAGTCCACGGCGCTGCCGCCGTAGGTTTCAGCCATCACCTTGGTGATCGCCGCGGTCAGCGTGGTCTTGCCATGGTCAACGTGACCGATGGTGCCGATGTTGCAGTGCGGCTTATTCCGCTGGAACTTTTCCTTGGCCATTTCTCTGGTGTACCTTCTTGAATGAAAATGTGTGTTCGCGGGAGAAAGGCAGCGCCCGCAGAATCAGGCGCCGCCCCTAGACTGCTGAGGCAGCTTAGGCAAGTTTCTCCTTGACCTCGGCTGCGACGTTGGCCGGAACCTCGTCATAGTGCGAGAACTGCATGGTGTACTGCGCACGCCCTTGCGTGAACGAACGCAGCTCGTTGACGTAGCCGAACATGTTGGCGAGCGGCACCATGGCCTCGACCGCCTGGGCATTGCCGCGGGTGTCGGTGCCCTGGATCTGGCCGCGGCGGCTGTTGAGATCGCCGATGACGTCACCGAGGTAATCATCGGGGGTGACGACTTCAACCTTCATGATCGGTTCGAGCAGCTTGATCCCAGCCTTCTGCGCAACTTCACGCATCGCACCGCGCGCGGCGATTTCGAACGCGATCGCGCTCGAGTCGACGTCGTGGTACGCACCATCGGTCAGCTTGATGCTGAAATCGATGATCGGGAAGCCAACCAGGTGACCGCTGGCCGCCTGTTCGCGGAAGCCCTTTTCGATCGCCGGGATGTATTCGCGCGGAATGTTGCCGCCCTTGATCTGATCGTCGAAGACCACGCCCTGACCGCGCTCACCCGGGGTGACCGTGACCTTGACGCGGCCGAACTGGCCCGAGCCGCCCGACTGCTTCTTGTGGGTGTAATCGACTTCGACTTCACGGGCGAGATATTCGCGGTAAGCCACCTGCGGCGCGCCGACATTGGCCTCGACCTTGAATTCGCGCTTCATGCGATCGACGATGATGTCGAGGTGGAGTTCGCCCATGCCCTTGATGATCGTCTGACCGCTTTCGTGGTCGGTCGACACGCGGAACGAGGGGTCTTCCTGCGCCAGACGATTGAGCGCGATGCCCATCTTTTCCTGGTCGGCCTTGGTCTTGGGCTCCACCGAAAGCTCGATCACGGGCTCGGGGAATTCCATGCGCTCGAGGATGATCGGCTTGGCGGAATCACACAGGGTATCGCCCGTGGTGGTGTCCTTCATGCCGGCCAGCGCGACGATGTCGCCGGCGAACGCCTCATCGATGTCCTCGCGGTTGTTCGAGTGCATCAGCAGCATGCGGCCGATCTTTTCCTTCTTGTCCTTCACCGAGTTCAGGACCTGGCCCTTGGTGAGCTTGCCCGAATAGATGCGGGTAAAGGTCAGAGAGCCGACGAAGGGATCGTTCATGATCTTGAACGCCAGCGCGGCAAACGGCTGATCGTCGCTCGAAGGACGCTCGGCTTCTTCGTCGCTGTCGGGCAGGACGCCCTTGATCGGCGGAATGTCGAGCGGCGACGGCATGTAGTCGACCACCGCGTCGAGCAGGGGCTGCACGCCCTTGTTCTTGAAGGCCGAGCCGCAGGTCACCGGCACGAAGGCGCGCGCGATGGTGCCCTGACGGATCAGCTTCTTGATCGTCGGGACATCGGGCTCGTTGCCTTCGAGGTAGCTTTCCATGATCTCGTCGTCCTGCTCGACGACGAGCTCGATCAGGCGCTCGCGATATTCGGCGGCCTTGTCGGCGAGGTCGGCGGGGATTTCGATGAACTCGTACTTCGCGCCGAGGCTCTCGTCCTTCCAGACGATGCCGCGGTTGTTGACGAGGTCGACCACGCCCTGCAGCTGGCTCTCGGCCCCGATCGGGAGATAGAGCACAAGCGGCTTGGCACCCAGACGATCAATGATCGACTGGACACAGTAGTAGAAATCGGCGCCCGTGCGGTCCAATTTATTGATGAAGCACATTCTGGGGACGCCGTACTTGTCGGCCTGACGCCAAACAGTTTCCGACTGCGGCTCCACGCCGGCCACGCCGTCGAACACGGCGACCGCGCCGTCGAGCACGCGCAGCGAGCGTTCGACTTCGATGGTGAAGTCCACGTGGCCGGGGGTGTCGATGATGTTGATGCGGTGCTTGGGCTGGCCCTCGCGCAGCGCGTCGGGGTCGCTCATCGGATCCATCGAGCTGTCTTCCGCGGTCCAGAAGGTCGTAGTCGCAGCCGAGGTGATCGTGATCCCGCGCTCCTGCTCCTGCTCCATCCAGTCCATCGTCGCAGCGCCATCATGCACTTCGCCGATCTTGTAGGACTTGCCGGTGTAATAGAGAATACGCTCGGTCGTGGTGGTCTTGCCGGCATCGATGTGCGCCATGATGCCGATATTGCGATAGCGCTCCAGCGGATACTCGCGGGCCATATCAGGTTCCTTGGATTGAGGGGGGCCGCCGGGTCGCGGGTTAGCCCCCATATAGGGAAGATTGTGACAGCCGGAAGACCTTGCGCCCCGGCTGCCCACAATCGCACGAGTTACCAGCGGTAGTGCGAGAAGGCGCGGTTCGCGTCCGCCATGCGGTGCGTGTCCTCGCGCTTCTTCACCGCGTTGCCGCGGTTGTTCGCCGCATCGAGCAGCTCGCCCGACAGACGCGCCGCCATGGTCGTCTCGGGACGACCGCGCGCGGCGGTGATCAGCCAGCGGATCGCGAGCGCCTGGGCACGCTCGGGACGCACTTCCACAGGCACCTGATAGGTCGCACCACCGACACGGCGGCTGCGCACTTCGACCTGCGGCTTCACATTGTTGAGCGCATCATGGAACAGCTGGATCGGATCGGCCTTGGCCTTGCTCTCCACCGTGGCGAGCGCGCCATAGACGATCTTCTCGGCAACAGCCTTCTTACCATCGAGCATGAGGTTGTTCATGAACTTCGACAGGATCTGATCCCCGTACTGAGGATCGGGCAGGATGACCCGCTTTTCGGGACGACGACGACGTGACATGCTTTTAACTCCTTCGGAGTGCGGCGAACCGTCCGGTTCGCCTTGCGGCTCCGGCCCGCTCCCCCTCCCGGCCACCCAGATGATGCCCCGTAGGGCGTCCGGGAGGGCGAGCGGTCCGGAGCCGGACCTACCGCTGTTGAAACCTTACTTCGGACGCTTGGCGCCGTACTTCGAGCGCGACTGCTTGCGGTCCTTCACGCCCTGCGTGTCGAGCACGCCGCGAAGCACGTGATAGCGCACGCCCGGAAGGTCGCGCACACGCCCGCCGCGGATCAGCACCACCGAGTGCTCCTGCAGATTGTGGCCCTCGCCCGGGATGTAGCTGATGACTTCGCGCTGGTTGGTCAGGCGCACCTTGGCCACCTTGCGCAGCGCCGAGTTCGGCTTCTTCGGGGTCGTCGTGTAGACGCGGGTGCAGACACCGCGCTTCTGCGGGTTCTGTTCCATCGCAGGGACCTTGGACTTGGCCTTCTGCGGAACGCGGCCCTTGCGGACCAGCTGGTTGATCGTCGGCATTCAGTTCTCACTTCACCTGCTCGACCCATCAGCAAAAGCAGGCACCGGTTTTGCGCCCGGATGGATCGAAGTTAAATGGTGACACCGGAACCGGACGATGGGGGGAGATTTTGCCTTGAACCGTCATCCCAGCGGAGTCGAAGACGGATCTTCGATCCAACGCTGGGACCTAGGGCGACAAGCACGAAGCCTGCCGCAAAAGCTTCCAGCCCAAAGCCGGAAAAGACGTCCAAGCCGAAACGCTCCACCCACATGGTCAGGCCCTTCGGCCACCGGGTTACTTTGACGGCTGCCCCTGTTGAGAGACGAGACCGCCAATGTTCAGCTCATTCCGAGAGGCACGCCCTCGGAGGATGCGCGCCCTTAGGCGGGTTTGGGCGGGGGGTCAAGGGTGAGGGATCTATCCAACACGGAAGATACCATGGGCGCGGACACGCCTGATTGCCTCTTCACGGATAGCCCGCGTCCGAAGGTCGACAAATTCGACAACTACCGAATTGGCGACTCTTGGTTTTACGGGATTGCCCGAAACCATATCGACGGCCTCACAAGAAGGTTGAGCGAAGTCGAAGACATATTGAACCACGTCCCGGCCCTCACGGTTCATGGCAATCTCTCCCCACCGATTCATGTTCAGACAGTGTGCTCCTTCTCCGCCAAATCCGCAATCACTTTGTCTTCGTAGTTGCTCTTAGCATCAAGCGGAACGCGGAACACGGGCAAAGCCTCCTCACGCGGGATTCTCACGAGCTTTCCAGCGCCTTTCCGGTCACGAGAGGTCAGAAAGATCTTGAAATAGATCGACGGAGCCACTCCATCGTATTGACGAAAAAGAACTTTATCCGGCTCATCGGGAACCTCAGTAATGGCGTCACTGTGGAGCTTTAGAGCGAGACTTTTCTTATACGGCTTAATATACACTACTTCTTTTATGCCGGCGGCTACGATATGGCGTGCACAATTATGGCAGGGATACGTATTGGTAAACAATGTTGCCCCGACAAGAGAATGCTTTCCCTCACGAGCAACCGATAATATCGCTTCCATTTCAGCATGGATGGAACGAGAAAATTCGATTAGTGATTTTACATCAGTGCGATTTACCGCACCCTCTATGGTCTTTTTTTTCGCCGCATCAGCGCCTTCTATCTTTGCAACCTCCTCGACAACCTGAGATATTATTCTTTTTTTATTCTGATCGTTATGACAAACGCCGCCCGACCAATTATGGCACCTCATATCGCCGTCTTTGAAATCCTTTGCTCTTTCATCGAAAATTCGACGATCATCTTCGCTGTACAACCCGCCGCCGAATTTCGGGACATCGTTCCATCCAATCGCGATGAGCTCACCTGAACTCGAGACGATCGACGCTCCTACTTGGCGAGACATACATGCAGATTTCGCAGCCGCTGATTCAGCTTTATACATGGTTGATTCACGAAGGGTTGGCGTCCTGACGCCGATATCAAAGATCAACTCAAGAAAGCGATTCACCGCCTCGTCAATTTCGACCTCACGTCTGTCATTGCAAATGAAAAAGTCAGCCTCCACGAAGACCTTTCGCGTGTCCTGTCCGAATGTCATGACCTCCTCCTGATCGCGGCTCATAACTTTGATCCGCTCATCATCAGGAAATCCGAGATCCTTTAAGCGCTGATCGCGAATTTTATCAGGGGCAAAAATTCCAATCACAATTAGCGTGTCGCCATATATTGAACGCAGCAATTCGAGCTCTTCCATATGTTTTATTGAGTCGATTATATACGCACGACGGCCAGGCAACTCCACATCACCATCGTACCCCCCTCTTTCCTTCCTGAAGATATGAATCTTTTCAATTGTTTTTTCTACGAGATAATTATTTCCGAATTTTTGCCTCAATTCATTTCCTAGATCCTGCATCTTACTGACGTAAGTTGCTGAATTCCGATTTTTCGGCGCTTCTTTACCTAAAAGCGGTGCTTTCTCTTTTATGACATCGCTTGGTCTCAGGATCGGTGGACATTCATACTTATACGGACCAGTGAGCTTCTCGCGAATGAGATTTGCTGTGGTCGACACACCTGACCCTACCGGGCCAACAAGCGCAAAGACGAGCTCGGACGAAAGGCGATCCTTGATGCTTTCAGCCACTCCGGTCTGTGGGGCTGAGAAAACTGATTTTTGCGGGCTCGAAGCCATTTTTGAAACTTCCACTTTTCTGACAAGCGCGGTCAAGTGATACGAGTTGCCCACCCGTTGCAAGTGTACAGGCACGATTCCGCTGTGGACTGGTATACGACCAGACGTCGCACTGTCGACATCTTCGATAGCCCTCCTCGGAGCAATATTGGCTACCTCAATTTAACTAAAGCAGATCAAGTCTCCCATAAACATTGGGAGACGAAAGCTGAACTGACGCAACCCTCCCCACGTCCCCGAGTCACCTTCCGTGGCCCTGCCGAGGACCGGCGCGTTCGGGTCTGCCCTCTGTTCCACGCGATCGAGGGCGGTTTGTGGGGCCGGCGGTTTGCCACCGGCAGGGCGGGGTTGGACGCGGGGGTTGGTGGCTCCCCTCTTTCGTCGTTGCGAGCCGAAGGCGAAGCAACCCATGGCCTGCCCTCGCCCAATGCCGCTCCCTCGGTCCATGGGTTGCCGCCCCCGGATCAAGTCCGGGGTCGCAATGACGCGGTGAGGGTTGCGGCAGGCGCCGACATCTCTGCGTCTCTGCTTCCTCTGCGGTCTCTGCGTGAAACCCTTGCTCCTCCCCTCGCGCTGCCCGCTTCGTGTCTTTGTGTGAGCCCAAGGAAGCGGGGCCCCGGGTCAAGCCCGGGGAGACGAAAAGGGGGGACGGACGCTGCCCTCTCCCCTCCGCGAGTTATTTGTTGGCGCCCTCAGGCGCCGGGCGCAGCGCGTCCGCGCTGCTTGGCTTTCCTCGCATAAGCTCGGGCGCGCGTTCGCGCTTGCGGCGGCTTCGCCGCCGTTGCTGTGGCAAACGCACCGTTTGTGGCTCCGCGCCCACCCCTAACCCCTCCCGCGGGCGGGAGGGGGACTGGTCGCGCTTCTTCCCTCCCGCTTGCGGGAGGGGAGAAAAGGTTTTCCTACTCGCCCGAAACCTGCAATCTCCTCGCGCGCCATGACCGATGAACGCGCGCCCTCCCCCGACCCCACCCCCGAGCCGCTGCTCGTCAACACGCGCAAGCACCCGCGGCAGGCGACCTCGCGCACGGCGTTTCGGGAGGAGCTCTTTCCCGAGGACGACCCGCTGCTCGACTTCCTGCCCTATTGCCACAAGCGCCCGCGCGGCAATTCGATCACGCCCGAGGTGCAGCGCGCCTTCATCTACCACCTCGCCGCGAGCGGGATTGTCAAGCAGGCGGCGACCAAGGTCGGCAAGAGCCTCGAGGCGCTCTACAAGCTGCGCGACAGGCCCGGCGCGGAGGATTTCCGGCGGGCGTGGCGCGAGGCGCTCGAGTGGGGGCGAATGCGGCTCGAGGATTGCGCGATGGAGCGGGCGATCCACGAGGGCGCGCATAATCCGCGCGCCAATTCGATGATCTGCTTCGTGATCAAGCACCGCTCGCAGCACATGGTCGACGCGCGGTTCGTGAAGCCCGGCCACTGGCTCTACGAACGCATCCGCCACGAGATCACCGGCGAATGGGGCGAGGAGGAGGAATAACGTCCTCCCCTCCTTTTCAAAGGAGGGGATCGAGGGGTGGTTGCGCGGCGCGCAGCGTCGCGCCCGGCTCGGCACCACCCCCAACCCCCTCCTCTCAAGAGGAGGGGGCTACTGCGCCAAGAACCCCACCAGCGCCCTGACCTTCTTGCTGCGCCATTGCGGCGGCGGGGCGAGCAGCCAATAGGCGCGGGCGGCGGGCTCGGGCGCGGTGAGGGCTTCGAGCTGGCCGCGTGCGATCGCGCCCTCGGCCAGCGCCAGCGGGAGGATCGTGCGGCCCATCCCGGCAAGCGCCGAGGCGAGCGCCTGTCCGGGGCTGCCGGCGCGGATGCAGGGGTTGACGCCCTCGGGCAGGGTCATGCCGGGCCAGTCGATCCACGCGTCGCGATACTGCGGCGCGGCGACGGTGACGCGCAACGCCGGGGCGAGCTGGACGCCCTGGAGGTCGCCCGGCCCGTCGGCAAGGCGGATCGCGAGATCGAGATTGGCCTCGGTGAAGTCGGCATGCTCGTCGGGGGCGAGGATGTACTGGACGCCCGGGGTGCCGGCCTGGAACACCGCAAGGCGCGGGGCGAGCCACTCGGCGTAGAATTCGCGCGGGACCGCGATGGTGTAGCGGTCGGAGGACTGGCCGGCCTGCATCGCGGCGACGCTCTCCTCGAAGCGCAGGAAGCCCTCGCGCAAGGGATCGAGCCCGGCCTCGCCCTCGGGCGTCAGTTCGAGCCCCTTGGAGGTGCGGCGGAACAGGACGACGCCGAGCACGTCCTCCAACGCGCGGATCTGCTGGCCGACGGCGGCGGGCGTGACCGCAAGCTCGTCCGCAGCGCGGGTGAAGGAGAGGTGCCGCGCGGCGGCGTCGAACACGCGCAGGGCGTTGAGGGGCAGATGGGTGCGCTTCACGGCCCGTGAGTTAGGACGGCCCGCGCCGCCCCGCAAGCCTTAGCGCGGCGTGCGGCCTTCCGCGGTCTCGGGCGCAGTCAGCGGGAAGAAGGGGATGCGCACCTCGCAGCGCGACCCGTCGGCACGCTCGAAGGTGTAGAAGCCCTCCATCGAGCCGAACGGCGTGGTCAGCGGGCAGCCCGAGACGTAGTCGTGGCTCTGGCCGGGCTGGAGCAGCGGCTGTTCGCCCACCACGCCCTCGCCATCGACATGGTTGACCATCCCGCGCCCGTCAGTGATGCGCCAGTGGCGGGTGCGCAGGCGCAAGGCCTCGTGCGAGGCGTTCTCGATGCGGATGTGATAGACCCAGAACCACTTGCCCGCCTCCGGATGCGACTGCTCCGGCAGGTAGTTGACGGCGACCCTGACGGTGACCCCGTCGGTGGTGGCGGCGTGCTGGAAGAATTCTTTCATGTCGCCCCCAAGTTAACGATTCTGCGTGCGCTCACAAGAGGCTCAACGCGCTTAATCCCAGCTGTATCCCGCAACTCGTCGGGTTTTCTCGTGAGCACGCATGGTTGCAGACAGGCGGAGCCTGGCATAGCCATGGGGCAATGCCGCACCTGCCTTGTCTCCCCCAAGCCATCACGCGCCGCCGCGTTCTTGCCGGCATGGCGGCGGGCGTGCTGACCGGCTGCGCGGGGCGCGGCGCGGCGCTGCCACCCACGCTCGCGCTGCCCGTCGATCCCGCCGCGACCGCCACGCCCGACCTGGTCGACCTAGCGCGCTTCGATCCGCGGCTGCGGCTCGACATCCGCTATGCCACCCCGGCCAACTTCATGGGGCGCGTGCTCTACCCCGTGGCCCGCGCGGTGGCGCAGCGCCCGGTGGCCGAGGCGCTCGCGAAGGTGCAGACCCGCGCCGAGGCCGAGGGCTATGGCCTGCTCGTGTTCGACGCCTATCGCCCCTGGCGCATCACCCGGATGATGTGGGACGAGACCCCGCCCGACAAGCGCGAGTTCGTCGCCAACCCGGCTACCGGATCGCGCCACAACCGCGGCTGCTCGATCGATCTGTCGCTCCACCGCGGCGGCATCGAGGTCACCATGCCCAGCCCCTATGACGACTTCACCCCCGCCGCCTACCGCAGCAACAGCGCCGCCCCGCCCGAGGCGCTGCGCCTCAGCCGGTTGCTGGAGGAATGGATGGTGGCCGAGGGCTTCGTGCCGCTCGCCAACGAATGGTGGCACTACGACTGGGCCGAGTGGCGGCGCTATCCGGTCATGGACGTGCCGCTGGAGGCGGTGACGACGGGGTGATCCGCCGGTTGCGCCGGGCGTCCGCCGACGTTAGCGAATGGCGCATGACCACCGCGCACCGCACCGCCCTCGCCCTGCTCGCCGCCGCGCCGCTGCTGGCCGGCTGCGAGGACGGCGGGATCATCGACCAGCTGCTGCCCGAGCGCGGTTTCACCGTCGCCAGCACCTCGATGGAGCCGACCCTGCCGCGCGGCACCCGCATCACCGCCGAGCGGGTGACGCCGGATGAGGTGGCGCGCGCCGATATCCTTGTGGTGCGCGACCAGCGCGGAGAATCCTACGTTTTCCGCGTGATCGGCCTGCCCGGCGATACCATCGAGCTGCGCGAGGGCGTGCCGGTGGTGAACGGCACGGCGGCCGAGCAGGCCTCGCGCGGCACCTACACCGTGGCGGGCGACGAGGAGGACGAGGTCCCCTTCCCGGCCGAGACCATGACGCGGCTCAGCGAGACCCTGCCCGGGAGCGATGCGCGCCATGACATCCTCGATCTGCGGGAAACCGAAGTCGACAATTTCGGCCCGGTGACGCTCGGCAAGAGCGAATATTTCCTCCTCGGCGACAACCGCGACAATGCCGCTGACAGCCGGTTCGGTCCGGAACCGGTGGGGCTCGGCATCGTGCGGTCCGAACAGATCCTGCGGCGCGTCATCCTGCCCGCGGACGCTGACAAGCGCTGACCGCTCAGGGCATCGCGCCCGCTCCGCCGGTCGCGGGTGCCGTCTCGCCGCTCGCCACCGTCACCGGCATCGCGGGCGCGGCATCGGCGGGATTGTGCTTGGCGAGGAAGGCGTCGAGCGCCTCGAACCAGGCCTGCGCGCTTTCGGCCTTGGAGAAGCTGTGCTCCTCGTCCTTGATCACCAGCGTCTGCGGCGGCACGGGTGCCGCGCGGGCCGCTTTCTCGAAGATGGTGAACTGGGAAAGCGGCACGCGCTTGTCCTTGGTGCCGTGCGCCAGCAGCACCGGGCGCGACAGGGTGGTGGCGAGACGGTAGGGCGAGACAGCGTCCAGATCTTCTGCTGCCTGACCGCCGCGCACCTGCGCCGACCAGCGCTTGTTGACCCGCTCGGAGAGATAGCGCCGGTCATAGCGCAGCATCTTGTTCCAATCGGTCACCCCCGCCCAGCTTGCCGCGCAGCGGTAACGCTCGGGATTGCGCAGCACCGACCACAGCGCCGCGTAGCTGCCATAGGAGCCGCCGACGACGCAGACCCGCGTTGGGTCCGCGATCCCCTGCTTGACCGCCCAGTCCATCGCATCGTCGAGATCGTCCTGCATCTTGCGCCCGATCTCGCCGGCGCCGGCTGCGAAGAAGGCATCGCCGTAGCCGCCCGAGCCGCGATAATTGGGCTGGAGCACGGCATAGCCGCGGTTGGCGAGCAGCTGCACCTCGTCGTTATATTCGAGCTTGTCGCGGATGCCGTAGGGCCCGCCGTGGGGCATCAGGATCAGCGGCAGGTTCTTCGCCTCGCGCCCGCGCGGCAGGGTAAGGTATCCGCGGATCACCGTGCCGTCGCGCGCGGTGTATTGCATCGGCTTGGGGCTGGCGAGCGCGCGGACATCAAGTTCGGGGCGGTATTGCGCGATCTCCTGCATGCGGCCTGCCCCGACATCGAACAGGTAGAGCACGCCCGGATCGTTTTCCTGTCCGGCATAGATCAGCATGTGCGTATCGTTCTCGGTGCGGCTCTGCACCCACACCTCGCCATTGCCGAGCGCCTTCTTCATGGCGCGGTATTGCTTGGCGACCGCCGGATCGAACCAATGGACCTCGTCGCGGTCAGCCGTGAAGAAGGCGGCATAGGGCTTGCCCTTCTTGAGGACGACCTGGTCGATGTCCCAATCGGGATGTTCGTACACGGTCTCGATCACCTCGCGGGTGGCGAAGTTGAAGCGCCTGAGGCCGACCCGGCCGGTCTCGCCCGCAGACAGGACATAGCCTTCGTCCGAACCGGTGATGATCTGGAGCGCATCAAAAAATTGTTCGTCCTGCGCGCCATCCTTGAGCTTGGCGATCAGCTTGAGCTCGTCACCCTCCGCGGCGCGGTAATAGACCTTGAGCTTGCCATTGGCCCAACCTGTGCCCATCCGGACGACGCCGTTCTCGTCGGTGCTCCAGTTCCAGATGTCTTCGCGCGGATTCTGGACGGTGGACACCTTGCCGCCTGCCCTCAGCTCGTGGCGAATGACGGAGGGATAATCATAGATCGTCTGCTGGATGGCGACGAGAATGTAGGAGCCATCCTCGGCGATGTGGATGACGTTGTCGCCCTCGACCACATTGGTGCGCCCGAACAGGCGGGTCATGGCACCGCTGGAAACCTCGACCAGGATCAGACGCGTGTAGCGCACATCGTCGCCAAGGAACTGGCCCGGCGTGGAGACGCCGAGCAACAGCTTGTCGTTGTTGACCCAGCGGTACCAGTCGAGCGCGTCATCGGCATTGACCAGCAGTGCGCGCACGATTTTCCCGGTGGGCGTGTCGGTGATGACCAGTGCCGTCTCGCCGGTCGAATTCTTGCTCGCGTAGGAGAGTTTCGAACCGTCGGGCGAAAGCTCAGTGTCCCGGAACACCGGGCGGCGGGCAAAGTCGGCGGCGGCGATTCGCGGTGGCGGGGGTTCGGTCCCGGTTGCAGTCGCGGGCGGAGCGCCGGTGTCGACGGCAGGCAGTGTCGCGACGGGCGCTGCCGGCACCGCCGCCTCCTGCGCAATCACGGCGATATGGGCAAAAGACAGGCTGGCAGCCAGCGCCAGCCCGGCGACATACCGGAAGATTTCCATAGCGCCCCGTGCGTCCCTGTGAAGCGTAATCGATTCGCCAACCCTATGAATTTATGCGGGCATGGCAAGAGGGATGCGGCGAGCAGCGGGGCTTCAGCCCTTGGCGAGCAGTTCTTCAATTTGGCCGAGGCGTTCCTTGCCGAAGAACATCTCGCCTTCCCCTCTCGGGCCCACGAACATCGTCGGAATGCCGAAGGCCCCGCGCGCTACGGCTGCGTCGGTGTTGGCGGCAAGGCCCTGCTTGACCGCATCGCTCTGCGCGCGGGCGAAGAGATCGGCGGTGTCGAACCCGGCGGCGGTGAGCGCCGCGCCGATCGCTTCCGGAGAGGCGATGTCCAACCCCTCCTCCCAGATCGGCCGGAGCAGGCTTTCCACGAACTGCACCCCGCGCCCGTCCTGATCGGCGGCGAACAGCATCCGCTGAAGCGTGATCGAATTGAACGGGAATTGCGGGTGGAGGCGATACTTGCCGAGGCCGTGCTTCGTGATGAAGCGCTGCATCTCGAGCATTGCATATTCGTTCTTGCCCTTGACCTCGGCGTCACGGATCATCGGCGGGGCATTGCCGGTGAGCTTGTGCATGCCCCCGAGGAAGACCGGGATCACGTCGAGCTCGGCCTCGTAGCGGTCGAGTAGCTCGCGCAGCGGCCACCAGATCAGGTAGGCGTTGGGGCTGACGAAATCGAAGACGAGTTCAACGCGGGTTGCCATGTGGGTGATCCTCAAATGCCCGCCGCGGCGAGCGCCTGGTCCATGTCTTCGGTGAGGTCGGCGATGTCCTCGAGCCCCACGTTGATCCGCAGGAGCCCCTCGGTCACGCCCATCGCCGCGCGGGCCTCATCGCCCATGTTGGCGTGGGTGGTCGAGGCGGGGTGGCACATCAGCGAGCGCGCGTCGCCGATGTTGTTCGAGATGTCGATCAGTTGCAGCGCGTCGAGCAGAGCGAAGGCCTTGGCGCGGGTGCCGACGTCGAAGGCGAAGATCGGCCCGGTCGCGTCCATCTGCGCGAGCGCAAGATTGTGGCGCGGGTGGCTGGCAAGGCCGGGGTGGAGCATGTGCCCGCCCGCCTTCATAACGCGCGGTTCGAGGAACTGGCCAAGCGCCACGGCCTGTTCGGACTGCTTGAAGGCGCGCAAGGGCAGCGTTTCCAGCCCCTTCAGCACCACCCAGGCGTTGAAGGCCGAGAGCGTCGGGCCGGTGTTGCGCTGGAACGGCATCAGCACTTCGTCGATCCACTGCTTCGAGGCGCAGATCGCGCCCGCGAGCACGCGGCCCTGCCCGTCCATCAGCTTGGTGGCGGAATAGGCGACCACATCCGCGCCGAACTCCATCGGGCGTTGCAGGACGGGCGAGGCGAAGGCGTTGTCGACCACGCTGGTGATCCCGTGCGCGCGGGCGAGGCCGCAGACGTAGGCAAGGTCGACAATGTCGAGCGTCGGGTTGGCCGGGGTCTCGAAGAAGAACACCTTGGTGTTGGGGCGGATGGCCGCCTCCCATGCGGCGTTGTCGGCGCTGTCGATGATCGTGACCTCGATCCCGAAGCGCGGCAGCAGGCTGTCACAGAGCCAGCGGCAGCTGCCGAAGGCCGCGCGCGCGGCGACGATGTGGTCGCCTGCGGAAAGCTGGCACAGCAGCGCGGCGGTCATCGCCGCCATCCCGGTCGCCTGGGCGCGGCAGGCCTCGGCCCCCTCGATCAGCGCGATGCGTTCCTCGAGCATCGCCACGGTGGGGTTCTGGAGGCGCGAATAGGTCATCCCCTGCCCCGTGCCCGCAAAGCGGTCGGCAACGGTCTGCGCGTCGTCGTAGGTATAGCCCGAGGAGAGGAACAGCGCCTCGCTGGTCTCGCCGTGCTCCGAGCGCCAGGTGCCGCCGCGCAGCGCGCGGGTTGCGGGGCGCCAGCGCGAAGTGGCGGCGCGGTCCATGCCGGTGGTCTTTTTCATGGCGCGCTGCTTAGGACGGCAACAGGCCGCCCGCAAGCAGGCCTGCATGGGCGGTATCCTCGTGGCCCACGGCCGAGAGCATCATGGTGCCTTCGATCACGGTGAGCAGAAAGCGCGCGCCGCCGGCCGGATCGGGATCACCGGGGGGCATGTTGCGCTCAAGCCAGCCGAGCAATTCGTGCATCATCCCCCTGGCAGCCTCGCGGTAGCCCGGCAGATCCCGCGCGGCACCGCCGACAATCTCCCACCACAGGTTCTTGAACGGCTGCGACGCCGGTCCGGCGTTCTGCTCGAGAATCCGGGCGAGCAAGTCGGCGCGGGTCGGTGGGTGCGCGTCGGTCGTGATCACCGCTTCGAGACCCGCCGCGTAGACCGACGCGGCAAAGGTGAGCAGCTCGGAAATCAACCTTTCCTTGCTGCCGAAATGGTAAATCAGCATCCGGTCGCTAGTGCCCGCCGCCTTGGCGAGCGGCCTTAGGCTCGCCTGTCCGAGACCGTGGGTCAGGACATGCTCCATCAACAGCGGCAGCAGAACGTCACGAGAAAGGCGCTGGCTCGACATTTTCCTCTTGTAGCACTTGCTACATTTCCGTATCTATCTGGGAGTTGTCCCTAACAGCAATCGCCGGAGACTGCCATGAGTGCACCGCAAATTCTCACCATCGCCATCGCCATCGCTGCTGTATTGGCATTCATCACTGTGGTGGCGCAACAGCGAGTCACCGGTAATGCACTGCTCGCCGCCGTGCTCTCTGCCGCGTTCGGCGGGTTTACTGCCGTGCAGCTGTGGCAGGAGGGGCCGGTGATGTTCTGGACCAATCACTCGGCCAACCTCACCGGGGTGCAGGTGTGGTGGGATCTGGTCTCGGCGGTGCTGATCGGCCTGTTCCTGATCATCCCGCGCGCGCGCGCCGCCGGGATGAACGTGCTGCCCTGGGCGATCTTCGTGATCTGCACGGCCAGCATCGGCCTGCTCGCGATGGCCGCGCGCCTGTTCTGGCTGGAAAGCCGGACAAAAACCGCCGCTGCCGCGCCGGCATCCACCCCCGCGACCGCATAATCGCGCTTGCCCTCGGGCGGGGGGCTGCCTAAGCGCGCGCGCCATGGCCGAGGCGCGCGCTTCCTCTTTCCTGCCAGACACCGCCCCCCCGGTTCACCCGCGTGAGCCGCTGGGGTGGTGCCTCGTTCTGACCGGCCTGTTCGCTCTGCTGGCGGGCTGGCGGCTCGGCCTGCCGACCAAGCCCTATTTCGACGAGGTCCACTACCTCCCCGCCGCGCGCGATATGCTCGCCGCCTTCGAGACCGGCAACGGAGCCTATCGCAACCGCGAGCATCCGCTCTTCGCCAAGGAGCTGATCGCTCTGGGCATGTGGGCCTTGGGCGACACGCCGCTGGGCTGGCGGATCGTGCCATGGCTTGCCGGCGTGCTCGCGCTGTTCGCATCGATGCGCGCACTGTGGCACGCGAGCGCCGACCGCTTCGCCACGGTCGCCTTCGGGGCGCTGGCGCTGAGCGGCTTTCACCTCTTCATCCACACCCGCATCGCGATGCTCGACATCGTGATGATCGCCGCCCTCGCCGTCGCCGCCTGGCAGTTCGCCGCCGCGGCCGCGCGGCCCGAACAAGGGCGCTGGCGGCTGGCGCTGACCGGCGTTGCGCTGGGACTGGCGCTGGGCTCCAAGTGGAACGCGATCCCGCTGGCGATGGCGCCGGGGCTCGCCTTCTTCTTCGCCCGCCTCGGCGCGGGGCGCCGCCGCCTGTTCATGAGCCGCCGCGGCGCGCCGGTGCCGGGGATCCGGCTGGTCGAGGCCTTCGTGTGGCTCGGGCTCCTGCCGCTCGCGGTTTACGCCGCGACCTTCATCCCCGGCTACTGGCTCGCCGAGCCCTTCCACCCCTCGCCGCTGGCGGAGAAGGGCCTGATCGGGCTCCACGAGGAGATCTTCGCACTCCAGAGCCAGCTGATGACCCCGCACCGCTACATGAGCCAGTGGCCGCAATGGGTGCTGAACACGCGCGGGATCTGGTATCTCTACGAGGAGGTCGATGGCGCGTGGCGCGGGGTGCTGCTGATCGGCAATCCGCTGACGATGCTGCTGGGGCTGCCGGCGCTGGTGTGGTGCCTTGCCGCAGGCGCGCTGCAGCGCGATCCGGCAAGGCTGGCGGCTTCGCTGGGCTATGCGGCAAGCCTCGGCCTGTGGCTGATCGCGCCCAAGCCGATCCAGTTCTACTACCACTACTTCGCCCCGAGCCTGTTCCTGCTCGCCGCGCTGGCACTGGCGTGCAGCGACCTCAGGCGGCTGCCCTATGGCAAGTGGGCCGCGTTCGGCATCCCGGCGGCCTCGGTGGCGGTGTTTGCCTTCTTCTTCCCGATTCTCGCTGCCTTGCCACTGAGTGCGGGCGACGATTACCTGACCTGGGCGTGGCTCAAGGGGTGGAGGTAGTGAAGTCCCTCCCCGTTCCGCAGGAATGGGGAGGTGGCAGCGCCATCAGGCGCTGACGGAGGGGTAAGGTTGCGCCGCCATCCCCTCCACCACTCGCTTCGCGAGCGGTCCCCCTCCCCATTGCTGCGCGACGGGGAGGCACTTTCAGATCAAAACCGCCCCCACACGAACCGGCTCGACAGCGCGTAGTTCCACACCGACCCAACCACGATCCCCGCCAGCGCGGCGAGCACCCAGAAGACGCCCTGCCCTTCGAGGAAGGTCGCGATCGCCACGTTGGCAAAGCCGCCGATCGCGCAGGTGGCGATGAAGCCTAGCCAGCCGCGCAGCAGCTCGCCCCAGCCGGTCAGGCGCTTGTCGCGATAGGTCAGCCAGTTGTTGAGCCAGAAGTTGAAGCTCATCGCCACCAGCACCGCGATGCTCTGGGCAAAGGTGAAGGCGTGGTCGAGCACGAACAGCAGGCTCGTGAGCACCATGAAATGCACCACCACGCCCAGCGCGCCGACGGTGCCGAACAGGGCAAAACGGGTCGGGATCACCTTGCCGAAGGTCTTGTCGTAAAGCCCGGCGAGGAAATCGAACAGGATGGCGCGGTCCAGCTTGCTTTCTCCTTCGCGGCGGGCCGCGAAATTGAGGGGGAATTCCTTGACCTTCATCACCGTATCATTGGTGGCGAGGAGGTCGAGCAGGATCTTGAAACCGATCGCCGAAAGCCGCGGCACCAGCGCGCGGGCGGCGGCGGCCGGCAGCATGAAATAGCCGCTCATCGGATCGGTGAGTTCCACGCCCGTCATCTTGCGGGCGAGCGCATTGGCGTAGGTCGACAGCTTCTCGCGCTCGGGCGCGGCCCATTCGGCGGTGCTGGCGCCTTCGGCAAAGCGGCTGGCGACGCAGATCTCGGCCTCGCCCGATTTCAGCGCGGCGAGCATGCCGGGGAGCAGCACGGGATCGTGCTGGTGGTCGGCGTCCATCACCGCCACGTAAGGCGCGGCGGTGGCGCAGAAGCCTTCGATCACCGCACTCGATAGCCCGCGGCGACCGATGCGCTGGATCACGCGCACCCGCGGATCAGTGAGCGCCAGCGCGCGCGCTTCGTTGGCGGTGCCATCCTTGCTGTCATCGTCGACGATGATCACTTCCCACGCCGCTGCCGTGCCGATGGCACGGTCGATCCGCTCGACCAGCGGGCCGAGATTGCCGCGCTCGTTGAAGGTCGGCAGGATGATCGCCAGATCGAGCGTCATGGGCGCAGGCTCCGGCCAGATGTCGGAGAGCTCTTCATGGACGGAATCGAGGCGGGGAAAAGAGGCGTGATCCATGGCCCCCATGTGCACCATAATTCTTTATAAACCATAACTGGCGCGCCCGGGCGTTCAGAGCCGCTCGCGCACCGCCGCGCCGATGGCCGCGGTGCCGTGGCTGCCGCCGAGATCGCCGCCGAGAATGCCGTCGGCGAGCGCCCTGCCCACCGCCGCCTCGATCCGCGCGGCCTCTGCCTCCAGCCCGAAGGAATGGCGCAGCATCATCGCTGCCGACAGGATCGTCGCCATCGGATTGGCCTTGCCCTGCCCGGCGATGTCGGGGGCGCTGCCGTGGATCGGTTCATAGAGGCCGAAGGTGCCATGCGCGGTCTGCCGCTCGCCCAGCGAAGCGCTCGGGAGCAGGCCGATCGAGCCCACCGCGGCGCTGGCGAGGTCGGAAAGAATGTCGCCGAACAGGTTCCCGGTCAGCACCACGCCGAAACGCTCGGGGTGGCTGACGGTCTGCATCGCGGCGTTATCGACATACATGTGTTCGAGCGTCACGTCGGGATACTCGGCGGCGACCTCCAGCACCACGTCGCGCCACAGCTGGCTGGTTTCGAGCACATTGGCCTTGTCGACGCTGGTGAGCCCCTGCCCGCTCGCCGCCGCCGCGCGGAAGGCGACATGGGCTATGCGGCGCACTTCGGTTTCGGAGTAGGCCATGGCGTCCCACCCCTCACGCTCGCCATCATCCGTGGTGCGCTGGCCCTTGGCACCGAAATAGACGTCCCCCGTCAGCTCGCGCACGATCAGCATGTCGAGCCCGGCAGCGATGTCGGCGCGCAAGGGCGAGAGGTGTTCGAGCCCCGCAAACACCCGCGCCGGACGCAGGTTGGCGAACAGGCCGAGGTGCTTCCTCAGGCCGAGGATCGCCTGTTCCGGACGCAGGTGGCGCTCCAGCGCGTCGCAGCAAGGATCGCCCACCGCGCCGAACAGCACCGCATCGGCCGCGCGCGCCATGGTGAGGGTCTCTTCCGGCAGCGGGTGCCCGTGGCGATGATAGGCCGCCCCGCCGACGTCGCCGGTGAACAGCTTGAGCCCCGGGAGCGCCAACGCCTCGAGCACCGCCACCGCCTCGGCGGTGACCTCGGGGCCGATCCCGTCGCCGGGCAGGACTGCAATCTTCATCTGTGTGGTTCTCTCAGGCCATCCGCTGGAGCCGCTCGGTGAGCAGCAGCCTCGCGCCCATAACATCGCTCTTCGGCCCTGCAAGCAGGTAGTGCGCAATGCGGCGCTCGAGGATGGCGAGCTGGGCGAGCTGGGCGGGCAGATCGGCGGCGGCGGCGGGCGCTTCACCGCCATAGCCCAATTCGGACAGAAGCAGCGTTTCGTAAGCGATCAACCCGCTCACCCAGCCGCGCGCGGACGGGGCGATGGCAATCGCCTCGAGCAGCGCGTCGAGCGCCGCGTGGAGCGCGGGGTAAGGCTGGCGTTCGGGCAGCGCGGTCGCGGTCAGCGCGCAGGCCCACTGCATCGCGGCGGCCGGCAGCGGCTCGGTGATGAGCGCGGCGCGGGAGTGCTCCAGCTCGAGCCGCGCGAAGGGGAGCTGGCTGCCGGGCTTGGTGGTGAATTGCGCCGCCACCCGGTTGCCCGGCACCATCACCGCGCGCATCTGCCGCCCGCGCCCGCCCGCGACATAGGCCGCGACCAGCCCCGCCTGCGCCGTCAGCACGCGCACCATCGCCCCGGTCTCGCCCTGCGGCCGCGAGGCAAGCACAATGGCGGACCCGCGCGAGGTCATGCCCGCGCGCCCTTGCTTACTTGGAGGACTTGGCTTCCAGCGCCGCGAGCCGCGCTTCCAATGCGTCGGCCTGTTCGCGGGCCTTCTGGGCCATCGCCTTGACCGTCTCGAATTCCTCGCGGGAGACGAAGTCGATCCCGCCAAAGGCCTCGCGCATCCGCTCGCGTGCGCTTTCACGGGCTTCGCGGGTCATGCCCGCCATGGTCCCCGCGGCGCTGTTGGCAAGCTTGACGAGGTCGGCGATGATCGGGTTCTGGCTTTGCATTTCTTCTTTTTGGGGAGGCTTGCACAGATGTGCAAGCGAGTCCTTGTGTTCCGCACGCCATCCGGCGTGCGAAATCCTCGCTCACGCGGCCTGAAGGCCGCGTCGCTGCGGGCGGCCGTTCGGCCTTGCGGACGGCTGCGCCGTCCGTTCACCGCCACACTTGAGCTGGGAAATGCCCTTGGCGAGAGGTCGCTCGGCGTCTCAAAACTCAACCTTGGTCGCCGCGCCGTCGAGGCCGCGTTGGCCGCCGTCGGGGTTCTCGGCGATGAACTGGTAGTTGAGCGCCGCAGCAAAGCACAGCCACGCCAGATAGGGCAGCAGCAACAGCCCCGCCACCCGCCGCACCCGCCACACCAGCGCCAGCGCGACACCCAGGCTCACGATGCCGAAGCCGATCACCATCAGCGCGATTTCCATCTCCTGCATCCCGAAGAACACCGCGCTCCAGCTTTGCGTCACGAGGAAATGCAACCCGAAGACGATCAGCGCGAGGCCCCGGCCGGCTGCGCCCCAGGCGCTCGCGACCAGGGCCAGCGCGAGGCCGATCAGCACGAACAGCGCGGTCCACACGATCCCGAACACCGCCGGCGGCGGATAGATCGCGGGCTTCACCAGCCCCGCAAACCACGCCGTGTCCGGCCCGCCGAGCTGGCTCGCCAGAAACCCGACGAGCAGCACCAGCGGCACCATGAACAGCGTCCAGCGCAGAAAGCTGGCGCGCAGCTGGGCGCGAGAAGCAAGGACGTTCATGCACTCATCCAGTCATAAGCCGGTCATTGTCCGGGCAGGGAGCGAGGCGATACCAGAGCATGGCAGTCTCGCCAACTTTTCCGCAGGTTCTTGGCCCGCAATGAGCCACGCCGCGCAGGAGACGCCCGGGGAATTGTGAAAAATGTGTTGAAAATTGGGCAGAGGGTCACGAAACGCTTTGGGGTCTGGAAAAACCTCTGCTAGACGCTGCCACATTCCTGCCGTGATTCGAAGCGCAGTAGCGGCGGGATGTGACACAAATCGCGCTTTTGCTCATTCCCGGCCTAGCCGGACCCATAGGGGAAATGACCATGAAGAAGATCGCTCTCGTTGCCGTCGCCGGCCTCGCTCTCGCCACCGCCGCTTGCTCGAAGCCCGCCGAAGACGCCAACACCGCTGCCGACACCATGACCGCTGAAGAGCCGATGGCTGCCGAAACCCCGATGGCTGCCGAAACCGGCGACGCCATGATGGCGAAGGAAGGCGACGCGATGGCCAAGGAAGGCGACGCGATGGCCGCCGAAACCCCGGCTGCCGAATAATCCTTGATGGATTAGCGGACCTGACCCAGTGTCAGGTGCCAGGTTAAGAAAGGCCGGTAGCAACCTCGGGTTGCTGCCGGTCTTTTCTTTTGGGCGCTATCCGCGCGTGGCAGAGATCAGGAATTCGACATTGCCCTGCGGCCCGGTGATCGGGCTTGTCGCGATCCCCTGCACCGCCCAGCCGAGCTCCTCGATCCAGCCGCGCACATCGTCGCACACGCGGGCATGTAGCGCCGGATCGCGCACCACCCCGCCCTTGCCGACCTCCTCGCGCCCGACTTCGAACTGCGGCTTGATCAGCGCGACGAGCTGGCATGTCGGCGCCGCGAGTTGCAGCGGCACCTCGAGGACTTTCGACAGGCCGATGAAGCTCGCATCGCACACCACCCAATTGCACGGGCGGTCGATATGCGCGGGCGTGAGCAGGCGGGCGGAGAGCTGCTCGAGCACGGTGACGCGCGGGTCCTCGCGCAGCTTCCACGCGAGCTGGTTGGTGCCGCTGTCGACGCAGAACACATGCGCCGCGCCGCCGGTCAGCAGCACATCGGTAAAGCCGCCGGTGGAGGAGCCGATATCCATCGCCACCGCACCCTCGGGCGAGAGGCCGAAGTGCTCGATCGCGTGCGCCAGTTTGATCCCGCCCCGGCTCACCCAGGGATGATCGCGCCCGCGCACCTCGAGTGCCGCGTCCTCGGGCAATTGGTGCCCCGGCTTGTCGATTTTGGTCTCGCCCGCGAACACCAGCCCCGCCATCACCAGCGCCTGCGCCCGCGCGCGGCTTTCGGCCAGCCCGCGCTCGACCAAGAGCTGATCGACACGGCGCTTTTGCGCTTTCGGGGGACGAGGATGGTCGGGCATGGACAAGACGAGGCCCTAGCGCGCAAGATGCGGGGATGAAAGCCGGACTTCCCCTCCTCGCTCTTGCCGCAACGCTCGCGGCCTGCGCGCCAGCTGCCAAGGCCCCGCCCGTGGCGCGCGCGCCCGTTTCCGTCGCACGCCCTGCCCCCGCCCGCCCGGCGCCCGCCGCGCCGCTTCCGGCTCCGGCCTACGTCAACTGGATGGACGCTCCGCTCACGCCGGGCGCGTGGGAGTATGAAGACAACCTCGACAATTCGGTCGCCGAGTTCGGAGATCGCAGCGGAACCGCTTTCGTCCTGTGGTGTGACAGGCAAACCAGAGTTGTCGGCATGGATCGACCCGTGACGTCGGTCATCAACCAGCAACCGACGGTGTCCATCCGCACGGAAACAGTCAGTCGGCAGTTGCCGCTGCAGGCCATTCACAATGGCAGCCTTACGGTGCAATTGAGGGCCAACGATCCGCTGCTCGATGCGATGGCGCTGTCAAAGGGGCGGTTCGCTGTGGAGGTGGACGGCCTACCAACGCTCTATCTTCCCAGCTACGCCGAAGTCAGCCGGGTGATCGAGGATTGCAGGGGGTAGCAAGAACGGGCGCGGTTCTCGCTGATCTCGGACCCGCAGGGTCCGAAAGGGCGACCGCCCGCCCGCAGGTGCCCCGCAGCGAAGCGGAGGGAACAGCACCGAGGATGTGCCCGCGCAAGGCGGGCACCCACGCGAAGCGCTTCCGATTCTATACATTAATATCCACAGGCTCATGCACAGCCTGTCCACAAGCGCGCCGGAAACGAAAAACGCCCGAGGTCTCCCCCGGGCGTTGTCAGCCGCAGTCTTGCGCGGCGAGGTATGATTATGACGCGGGAAAAGAAATATTCAAGTCTTGTGGAAGCCTGCGCGATGAATCACATTACATCCCGAGACCAGCGGCACACGCGTCTCGGCCCCCGGTGAAATGGCGGGTCTGCTCACAAGCTTGAAAGGAGGTGATCCGATGTCTCATGGTTCAGTAGCGAGGTCGGTGAAGATCCCTACGGAGCATACTCGGTAATCCTCTGCCAGAGTAAGGCACCGTGAGCGGCGCTTCCGGCCGCTGACCATGTCAAGGGCGTTTCCTCCGACGGGCAGGAAACGCCCTTTTCATTTTGTTTTGCGGACGCGCCTCCGCGGGCACGTCCTCGGTGCGTTTCGATCCCTGCGGGATCGCACACCTGTAGTGTTCGGTCTGCGCCTCCCTTATCCTCCCCTCTAGGGGAGGGGGACCATCCGCAGGATGGTGGAGGGGCACGCTGCGTTGATCCAATAGTCATCTTGCCCTGTGCCGCTCGCAGGATTAGGCGCATTCCATGCACGTCACCCGCCTCCCCCACCCCTCGCCCACGCCCGACGCCACCCGTGAGAGCCTGATCGCCGATCCGGGCTTCGGCACCGTGTTCACAGATCACATGGTGGTGATCGACTATGACGAGGCGCTGGGTGGCTGGCAGACCCCGGTGCTGGGCCCGCGCGAGGCGATCCCGCTCGATCCTGCGGCGAGTGTGCTTCATTACGCGCAGGAGATCTTCGAGGGCCTCAAGGCCTATCGCCACCCCGACGGCGCGCTTGGGCTGTTCCGGCCCGAAGCCAACGCCGCGCGCTTCAACGCCTCGGCCGAGCGCCTCGCCATGCCCGCGCTTCCGGAAGAGCTGTTCCTCGGCGCGATCCGCGCTCTGCTCGAAGTGGACGGCAACTGGTATCCGGCGGTCGAAGGCGGCTCGCTCTATCTGCGGCCCTTCATGATCGCCACCGAGGCCTTCCTCGGCGTGCGCCCGGCCAAGCAGTACAAGTTCATCGTCATTGCAAGTCCGGCCGGCAACTACTTCAAATCGGGCGCAAAGGCGGTGAGCATCTGGATCTCCGACTACACCCGCGCCGCCCCCGGCGGCACCGGGGCGGCCAAGTGCGGGGGCAATTATGCCGCCAGCCTCGTCCCCACCGGACAGGCCTTTGCCATGGGCCATGACCAGGTGCTGTTCCTCGATGCGACCGAGCGCAAGTGGGTCGAGGAGCTGGGCGGGATGAACCTGTTCTTCGTCTTTGCCGATGGCACCGTCATCACCCCGCCGCTGACCGGCACGATCCTGCCCGGCATCACCCGCAACTCGCTGATCACGCTGCTCGAGGAGCAGGGCCTGACCGTCTCCGAAGCCCCCTACTCCATCGACCAGTGGCGCGCGGACGCCGCCAGTGGCCACTTGATCGAGGTCATGGCCTGCGGCACCGCGGCGGTCGTCACCGCGGTCGGCAAGGTCGCAGGCGCCGACGGCGAATTCACCATCGGCGCGGGCGGCATCGGCCAGACCACCGCCGCCTTGCGCGAAACGCTGGTGGGGATTCAGACGGGCAAGATCGCCGATACGCATGACTGGGTGATGCGGGTTTGATTGCATCGCCGATCCGCGTCGCCGCGCTCTACCAGTTCACGCGTTTCGACGATCCGCAGGCCTTGCAAGGCCCGTTGCTCGCCGCCTGCGACGGCGCGGGGATCAAGGGCACGCTGCTGCTCGCGCGCGAAGGGATCAACGGGACGATTGCAGGATCTGCGCAAGGGCTCGAGGCCGTCCTCGGCCACATCCGCGCGCTGTCAAGCTGCGCAGACCTTGACGTGAAGTTCTCCGCCGCCCCAGACATGCCCTTCCACCGCATGAAAGTCCGCGTGAAGCGCGAGATCGTCACCATGGGCGAGCCCGACATCGATCCCACGCTTTCGGTCGGCACCTATGTCGATCCGCATGAATGGAACGCGCTGATCGCCGATCCCGATACCCTCGTGATCGATACCCGCAATGATTACGAGGTGGCGGTCGGCACCTTCCGGGGCGCGGTCGATCCGCAAACGCCAACCTTCCGCGATTTCCCCGCCTGGTTCCGCGAACACCGCGAGCAACTGCTCGAAGGCAAGAAGAAGGTCGCGATGTTCTGCACCGGAGGCATCCGCTGCGAGAAATCGACCGCCTTCCTGCGCGCCGAGGGGATCGACGAGGTCTATCACCTCAAGGGCGGTATTCTGAAGTATCTCGAACAAGTCCCTGAATCCGAAAGCCTGTGGCAGGG
The DNA here is from genome assembly GCA_013822695.1 of Erythrobacter sp. Lineage (GTDB taxonomy): Bacteria > Pseudomonadota > Alphaproteobacteria > Sphingomonadales > Sphingomonadaceae > Erythrobacter. The sequence goes on from PNKW01000032.1 coordinate 25,214, forward strand.
CGAATGCTTTGTCTTCGATGAGCGCGTGACAGTCCGCCACGGGCTGGCGCAAGGCACATTCCAGCTGTGCCGCGCCTGCCGCCGCCCGCTCGATGCCGAGGCACTCGCTCATCCCGATTACACGGACGGGGTGAGCTGCCCCGCCTGCATCGACGAACGCACGCCCGAACAGCGAGCCGGTTATGCCGAGCGCCAGCGGCAAGAGGCGCTGGCGAGGGCGCGCGGGGAACTGCACGTTGGCGCGGTGCGCAAGCCGCCGGAATGACGCCGCCGGTGCTCTATTCCTTCCGCCGCTGCCCCTATGCGATCCGGGCGCGGATGGCGCTGTGGGCGGCGGGCATCACGGTGGAGCTGCGCGAAGTGAAGCTCGCCGCCAAGCCGCCTGCGCTGCTCGCCGCGAGCCCCAAGGGCACGGTGCCGGTGCTGGTGCTCGCGGACGGGCGGGTGATTGACGAAAGCCTCGCCATCATGCGCTGGGCTCTTGCACAGCACGATCCGGAGGGCTGGCTTGCGGGCGAGGATGCCGCGCTGATCGCGGCAAATGACGGGCCGTTCAAGCACCATCTCGACCGGGCGAAATATCCCGGCCGCTACGTGGAGGACGACGGCATCGACCATCGCTCCGCCGCGCTCGCACTGCTGACGCCGCTGGAGGCGCGGCTCACCGCGGCGCCCTTCCTCGGCGGGACCACGCGGGACTTCGCCGACATCGCGCTCTTCCCCTTCATCCGCCAGTTCGCCGCGGTAGAGCCCGCGTGGTTCGCCGCCCAGTCACTGCCGAGGCTGCAAGCTTGGCTGGAGAGGCTGCTGGGCTCGTCCCTGTTCGCGCACGTCATGCCCAAGTTTGCGCCGTGGCAGGAGGGCGATGTGCCGACGCTGTTCGGGCCGGATGAGTAGCAGGGTCAGCCCCCGGTCGGGGGGTTTGGGCACGCCGCCAACCCTTCCTTGAACGCATCGACCAGCCAGCTCGCCGCCGGACCCAGCCGCGTATCGCGCCGCCACACGGCGCTGAGGCGGTAATGCGCACCCGGCCTTTCGGGCAAGTCGAGCTCCACCAGCGCGCCGCTCGCGATATCGCCTGCCACCATCCCGCGCGGCATGTTGCCCCAGCCCAGGCCTTCCTTGAGCAGCGAGTGCTTCGCCCCCAGATCGCCGAGCCGCCAGGTCAGCGGGCTGAGCACCGAGAATTCCTGCCCCTGCGTCAGCGGCGAGCGGTCGGTCAGCACCAGTTGCAGGTGGCGGCGGCTCTCACCCGGCGCGGCGTTCGCGCGGGCCAGAGGGTGGGACGGCGCGGCAACCGGGATCAGGTCGAGCTCTCCCACCATCTGCCGTTCAAGCGCGGGGTGATCGCCCGGCACCGGCCCGGCAATGCCGAGATCGGATCCGCCGTCGATCACGCAGGCCGCGACCGCGCCCAGCCCCTCGATCCGCAAGGTGAGCGCGCAGGTGGGAAACATCCGCCGGAATTCGCCCAGCACATGTGCGGTCACCTCCCCCGGCACCATCACGTCGACCACCAGCGTCAGCGCGGGTTCCTGCCCGGCGTGGAGCGAGCGCGCTTTCGCCAGCAGCGCATCGACCCCGTCCGCCACGCTGCGCGCCTCGGCCAGCAGCCCCTCGCCCGCCTGGGTGAGCACCGGGCGGCGTGAGCCCTCGCGCTCGAACAGGCTCAGCGCGAGCGCCGCTTCCAATTGCGCAATGCCATAGGATACTGCCGAGACCGCGCGGCCCATGGCCTTCGCCGCTCCGCCGAAGCTGCCGTGTTCGGCAACCGCGATGAAAAGCCGCAGCTGATCGAGGGTGGGTTCGCCGAGTTTCATGGGCGCACATGTTCGAATAATCCGAACATCTTGGCAAGTTTTATCGCACTTATCCGCACGCCGGACCGGGCCTATCTCCGCCGCATCAAGACAGGAGACACGCCATGATCGAACTCAGGCCCTTCAACACCCTCGGCGCTGCCAACCACGGCTGGCTCGATGCGCACCACCACTTCTCCTTTGGCGGCTACCACGATCCGGCCCGCGTCCACTGGGGCGCTCTGCGCGTCTGGAACGATGACGCCATCGCGCCCAAGTCCGGCTTTCCGACCCACCCGCATTCCGACATGGAAATCATCACCTATGTCCGCACCGGCGCGATCACGCACCGCGACTCGATGGGCAACGAAGGCCGCACCGAAGCGGGCGACGTGCAGGTGATGAGCGCAGGGACGGGTGTCGCGCACTCGGAGTTCAACCTCGAGGACGAGACCACCACACTGTTCCAGATCTGGATCATCCCCGATGCCCGCGGCGGCCAGCCCGGCTGGGGCGCGCGCCAGTTCCCCAAGGAGCCCCGCGCGGGCGCCTTCGTTCCGCTGGCGAGCGGCGTGGCGAACGATGACGACGCGCGCGAAGGGGCTTTGGCCATCCGTGCCGATGCCCGGGTGCTGGGAGCGACGATCAAGGCGGGCGAGAGCGTGACCTACACGCCCCGCTCGGCCGACCGGCACCTCTATCTCGTGCCTGCCACTGGCAAGGTGCAGATCGGCGATGTCGAAGCGGTCGCCCGCGACGGCGTGGCCATCACCCGGCTTGCCGAAGTGACCATCACCGCGCTTGAGGACAGCGAGGTCGTGCTGGTCGACGCGGCGTAAGCTTCACCCCCGGAGCCGGCCGGCTCTCTCCCCTTCTCCCCCTGCCGGCCGGCTCCACCCCCTTTTCCCAACCCAAGGAACCAAGCCATGAGCAACATCCTTCACATCACCGCCAGCATCCGTTCCGGTGCCGAGAGCGTCTCGCGCCAGCTGGGCCAGAGCATCGTCGATGGGCTTGCCGCCAAAACCGGCGCGCGCGTCACCACCCGTGATCTTGCCGCAAACGACCTGCCCTTCGTGAGCGCCGAGCGGTTCGCCGCCAACCTCACCCCAGCCGCAGACCGCTCGCCGGAACAGGCCGCACTTGCCGCCATCGCCGACACGCTGATCGCCGAATTGCAGGCCGCCGACACCATCGTCATCGCCAGCCCGGTCTACAATTTCGGCCCGCCCGCCAGTCTCAAGGCGTGGGCCGATCTGGTGGCGCGTGCGGGCACCACGTTCCAATACACCGCCAATGGCCCGCAAGGCCTGCTGGGGGGCAAGAAGGCCTACCTCGCCATCGCCACGGGCGGCACCCCGGTGGGCGCTGACTTCGATTTCATGAGCCGCTGGCTGACCTTCTTCCTTGGCTTCCTCGGGATCACCGATGTGGCGATCGTCGCAGCCGACGGGATCATGGGCGCGGACGGCGAGGCGAAGATCGCCGCTGCCAGAGAAGCCGCACGGAAGCTCGCCGCCTGACCGGCGACCGCTATGGGCGGGGGGCGGCCGGCGAGGGTCGCACTGCCCCCTTCCCACCCCTTCGACCAGACTTGCGGTTCAACTTTCGGGGCGCACCAGCCGCGGCTTAAACAGCTTGCGGGCCGGACGGATGACGATGATCGCCACCCCCGCCAGCGCCATCGTCCCCCCGACGATCAGCGGCCAGCCGATGGTGTCGCCCGTCAGCCATGTCCCGAAGGCAATGGTGAGCAGCGGGGTGAGCAGCGTCAGCGGCACGATGAGGTTCGCGTCATAGCGCTGGAACAGCATGAAATAGGCCGAGTGCGCGCCGACCGAGACGATCACCCCGGCAAACAGCACGCAGCCCGCCACCGCGAGCGGCGCGGCCTCAACGGCGGCGATCTGCCCGGTTTCCAGGGTCAGCGTGGCGGGCAGCATGACGAGCAGCGAAGCCACCCCTGCCCAGGCCTGCAAGGTCGCCGCACCAATATCGAGCCGCTTGACGAAGACCGAAGCGAAGGCGCCGATGAACACGCCCGCAAAGGCAAAGCCCAGCCCCACCGGATCGCCCGCTTCGGACGGCGCACCGATCGCAAGGCCCACGCCCCCCAGCGCCAGCGCCATGCCGATCCCGCGCCGCCAGCGCACTTCCTCGCCCAGGAACAGGATCGCGAACAGCACGGTAAGCGGCGCGCCCGAGAGGTTTACGATCCCGACCGCCGAGGGGCTCGCGGTCTGGAGCCCGATGAACTGGAGGCCAAAGCTGCCCCCGGTGATCGCAAAGCCGATCAGCAGCACTTGGCGCAGGCGCTCGGGCCGACCGCGCAGCAGCAGCGGCAGCAGCACCGCAACCACCGTGGCCGAGCGCAGCACGGTGTAGAACAGCGGCGGCAGGCCGAGCGTTGCCACCGCGATCTTGCTGACCACGATGTTCATGGCCCAGGCCACGTTGCAAAACAGCATGATCCCGAGAGCGGAGAGGGGGAGCGACTTGGGCATTAGGGATCGGGCGGGCCGAACACCTCGCTTGCGACGTCACGCGGCAGGCCGTCACGCAGCTCCTCGCGCCACACGGTCGCAACCGCATCGGACGGCGCGCGCCAGTCGCCGCGCGGGGAAAGCGCGCCGGCCGAGGAGACCTTGGGCCCATTGGGCAGCGCGGACCGCTTGAACTGCGAAAAGCCGAAGAAGCGCGCGCAGAACTTGTCGAGCCAGCCGGCGATGGTGGCAAGGTCGTAAGCGTTCTTGCCGCCTTGCGGGAAGCCTGCAGGCCACATGCCGACAGCGGCGTCTTTCCACGCATGCCAGGCGAGGAAAGCAACCTTGGAGGGGCGCTGGCCGAAGCGGATGATATGGTGGAGGAAGAAGTCGTTCAATTCGTAGGGGCCGACCAGGCTCTCGGTCGATTGCACCTGCCCGTCGGCGCCGGGCGGCACCAGCTCGGGCGAGATTTCGGTGTCGAGCACGCTCGCCAGCACCTCGGCGCAGGCATCGGTGAACTGACCCGTCGCGATGACCCAGCGGATCAGATACTGGATCAGCGTCTTGGGCACGCCCGCGTTGACGCCGTAGTGGCTCATGTGATCGCCCACGCCGTAGGTGCACCAGCCGAGCGCCAGCTCGGAAAGGTCGCCCGTGCCGACCACGAAGCCGCCGTGCTGTCCGGCGAGACGGAAAAGGTAATCGGTGCGCAGGCCCGCCTGCACGTTCTCGAAGGTGACGTCGTGCACCGGCTCGCCATTGGCAAAGGCGTGGCCGATATCCTCAAGCATCTTGTGCGCCGCCGGGCGGATGTCGATTTCGCCCGAGGTGATCTCGAGTGCCCGCATCAGGCGGTGGGCGTTGGACTTGGTGCCTTCCGAGGTCCCGAAGCCGGGCATGGTGTAGCCGCGAATGGTGGTGCGCGGCAGGCCCAGCCGGTCGCAGGCCTTGGCCGCGACGATCAGCGCGTGGGTCGAATCAAGCCCGCCCGAAATGCCGATGATCAGCGACTTGGCGCCGGTCGACTGCATCCGCCGCATCAGCGCATCGACCTGGATGTTGAAGGCCTCGTAGCAGTCTTCATCGAGCTTCTCGGGCCGGTCGGGCACGAAGGGGAAGCGCGCTACGGGGCGCATCAGTCCGATATCGCCCGCGGCATAGGCGTGCTCGAATTCGACGCGGCGATAGGTGTCTTCGGGCCGTCCCGCCCATTCGGCAGCGTCCGCGAAGGTCTGGTTGCGCATCCGCTCGGCGGCGAGCTTTTCGGTGTCGATGTCGACGATGGTGAGCTCGCCCGAGCGGTCGAAGCGTTCTGACTGGGCGAGCAAGGTGCCCATTTCGTAAACCACGCCCTGCCCGTCCCACGCAAGGTCGGTGGTGCTCTCGCCATGCCCGCTCGCCGAATAAACGTAAGCGGCGATGGCGCGGGCAGCGCTGGAGCGGCAGTGGAGGTGCCGGTCGTCAGCGCGCCCGATGGTGACGGGCGAGGCCGAAAGGTTGCACAGGATCAGCGCACCCGCCAGCGCGGCCTGCATTCCCGGGGGGACGGGCGCCCAGAAATCCTCGCAGATCTCCACGCCAAAGCGGAAGCCCGGAAGGTTGGCGGCGCCAAAGACAAGGTCGGTGCCGAAGGGCACTTCCGCGCCTGCAACGTCGATCCACAGATCGGTGCAGCCGCGCCCGTGGGCGAAGTGCCGCTTCTCGTAGAATTCGCGGTAATTGGGCAGGAAGCTCTTCGGCACCACGCCAAGGATCTGCCCCCGAGCGATCACGACCGCGCAATTATAGAGCTTGTCCGCGCGGCGCAGCGGCGCGCCGATGACCAGCACCGGATCAAGCTCGGCCGAGGCCGCAACCACCTCGGCCAGCGCAGTCTCGACCCGCTCGAGGATCGCGTTCTGGAGCAGCAGGTCGTCGATCGCGTAGGAGGACAGGGTCAGTTCCGGATAGACCACCAGATCGACATTTGCCGCATGGGCCTTCGCCGCCTCGGCCAGCACGCCCTTGGTGTTGTAGGGCACGTCGGCGGTGCGGCTGCACGGGGTCGCGGTGGCGACCCGCACGAAGCCGTGCTCGTGCATGTCGAAGAAGGGGTGGGCCTCGGTCATTGTCTTCCGCGCGCTCCGGCTGGCGTTCGCATCAGCCTCTAGCGGCTAATCCGCGGCGTTCCTAGCAGCGCTGCGAAAAGCCTGCCTTTCGTATGGCAAAGCCAATCGATCACCTTCCCCCGCTTGCGCGCGGGCCAGCCAGCGCCCAAGTGTTGCCCAGCAAATCAAGGAGCCCGCCATGGCAGACGCCACCTACACCCCGCCCGCCGTCTGGAGCGCCGACACCGTCTCGGGCGGCCGCTTCGCCAGCATCAACCGGCCGACCGCAGGCGCGCGCGAGGACAAGGCGCTGCCCGAGGGCGACAACCCCTTCCAGCTCTATTCGCTCGCCACCCCCAACGGGGTGAAGGCGACGATCATGCTCGAAGAACTGCTCGAAGCCGGCCACACGGGCGCGGAGTATGACGCGTGGACTATCAACATCGGCGACGGCGAGCAGTTCACCAGCGGCTTTGTCGGGGTGAACCCCAACTCCAAGATCCCCGCCCTGCTCGACAAGAGCGATCCGGCCGCGCCCTTCCGCGTGTTCGAGAGCGGCGCGATCCTGGTCCACCTCGCCGAGAAGTTCGGGATGTTCCTTCCCACCGCCCCCGCCGCGCGCGCGGAAGTGCTGAGCTGGGTGTTCTGGCAGGTCGCGAGCGGCCCCTTCATCGGCGGCGGCTTTGGCCACTTCTACGCCTATGCGCCCGAGAAGTACGAATATCCGATCAACCGCTATGCGATGGAAACCAAGCGCATCTTCGACGTCGCCGACAAGCGGCTGGCGGAAAGCCGGTTCCTGGCAGGCGACGAATACACCCTCGCCGACATCGCCAATTACCCCTGGCTCGCGCCTTTCGTTGCCGGGCAGATCTACAACGACGCCAAGACCTTCCTGTCGATCGACGAATACACCAACGTCGCGCGCTGGGTGGCGGAAATCGGCGCGCGTCCGGGCGTCCAGCGCGGCCGGATCGTCAACAAGGTCTGGGGCGACGAGGACACCCAGATGAAAGAGCGCCACTCGGCCGCCGACTTCGAAGGCAAGCGGCTGGTCACCAGCGCCCCGGTCTGAGCGCGACGCGAAGGGGGCGGATTACGCGCTTTCGCCCCCTTCACATCCTGATTTCAGCCGCTATAGGACGCGCCTCTTGCTGGGGCGTAGCCAAGCGGTAAGGCAGCGGTTTTTGGTACCGCCATGCGAAGGTTCGAATCCTTCCGCCCCAGCCATCGACTCCTATGTGTATCGTCATCGGAGTCGCGACCGCCGGTTTTCCCGGCCAGTAACCTGATCTGCTGTAGTTCGTTGAGTTCGGTCGCGCTGCGCACGCCCGAGCTGTTGCCAATATTCTCTGCCAGCTTTCCAGCCGACGCTCTCAGGATTCCTGCGAGGTCGCCATGTAGATCGATTGTCAGAGCGCTTCCGTCCCCGGTGGGAGTGAGGACGATCTTGTCGATGAGCTTTCTGATGAGCTTCGCGGACTCGTCGCGATGCTCGGGATCATTCAAGCTGACCAATAGACGCTGCACTTCCTGCTGGTAGCGCAGCGCCATGTTCGGATGGACGTAGACTGGCGCTTCTCGCTTGTCGTGAAGCGTTTCCTCCAACGCCAGTTTGCGCTGTTGAAGGCCATTGATTTCGTCGCGGATCAAAGTCGGATCGATGCCATTCTTGATGGCTTCGATCAGCTTCGCGATAGCCCGCTCCGTCCGCTCAAGCTCTGCACGTCCGACGTTGAGCGAGGCATTATGCTCCATGCGCACCTTGTTGAGGTGACGGGT
>PNKW01000033.1 GCA_013822695.1 Erythrobacter sp.
GCATTCCGACCCCGCTGTTCGGAGGGGCGATCGAGGTTGTGCCCTTCATCGATGGGGGCTCAGTCGCGCGCGGATCAACGCCTGACTTCGACGAGATCCGCTTCGGTGCAGGCATTGGCATCCGCTACAAGACGACTTTCGGCCCGATCCGCGTCGATGTCGCCGCCCCGCTCAACCCGACCGAATTCGATAGCCCGGTGGTGGTCTATGTCAGCCTGGGGCAGGCGTTCTGATGGCGGACGCGGTGGAGAACGGCGCAGCGACGCCGCCGCGCAAGACATCGCGGGGTCAACGCTGGGGCAAGCGCGCGGGCTGGGCGCTGGGGCTGCTGCTCGCACCCTTCCTGCTGGCCGCGCTGGTTCTCGCCACCCCGATCGGCAAGCGTTTCATCGCCGACCAGATCGCGGCGGCCGCGCCCGCTTCGGGCCTGAGGTTCACCGTCGGGCGGATCGAGGGCGATATCTACGGGCAGGCGCTGCTGCGACAGGTGACGGTCAGCGACCCCAAGGGTGCCTTCCTCACCATCCCTGAGGTGCGGCTCGACTGGCGGCCGCTGAACTGGCTGTGGAGCGGGCTCGATATTCGCGAGGTCACGGCAAAGCGCGGAAGGCTCGCGCGGCTGCCCGAATTGCTCCCCGGCGATCCCGATGCGCCGCTGCTCCCCGATTTCGACATCCGGGTGGACAAGCTGGTGATCGAGGACCTGACCATCGCTAGGGGCCTCGCCACGGCGCGCGACGAGCGGGCGAACCTCACCGCCAAGGTCGATATCCGCGAGGGCCGCGCGCTGATCGATGCAAACGCGCGGCTGGGTGCGCGCGACCGCTTCGCGCTGCTGCTCGATGCCGAGCCCGATGGCGACAGGTTCGAGCTTTCAGGCAATGCGCTCGCCCCGGCCGGCGGGGTGCTGGCGGGGCTGGCTCGGCTTGATCGGGGCTATTCTGCGCGGATCGTCGGCGACGGCACGTGGAAGCGCTGGCGCGGCGCGGCGGTGGCGCGCGCGATTGGTGCCACCGACACCGCCCGCGAGCGACCCGTCGCCGCCTTCCGCATCACCAATGACGCGGGCCGCTACGGCGTGCTGGGTGAGTGGCGCAGCCGCTTTGGGGCCGAGACCCTGATCGGCCGCGCGCTGGGCGAGACCACCGCGCTCGCGGCCAGTTTCACGCTGGCCGACAGCGTGATCGAGGGCCGCGCCGCCGCGGTCTCCGACGGTCTCGATGCGCGGGTCAGCGGCGGGGCCGACCTTGCCGACAAGGTGGTGGATGGCGCAAGGGTGCGCCTCGCGCTGCGCAACCCCGATCTGTTCGGACAGAACCTCCGGATCGAGGGCGGCATGCTCGTCGCAAGTCTGACGGGGGCGTTCGACGATCTCGGCATCAAGCACGAGATCGCTGTCGCCCGGCTGGTGTCCTCGGGCGTGACGGCGACGGGCCTTGCACAGGAGGGCAGCGCGCGGCTCGAGGGATCGGTGTTGAGCCTGCCGCTGGCGCTTACTGCCGAGCGCTTGACGACCGGTATTGCCCAGGCCGATCCGCGGCTGGTGAAGGGGCGGGCGAGCGGTCTTCTGACCTACGACTTCGCCAAAGGCGCGCTGGCCGCCGAGCGTACCGACATCACCTTCCCGGGCCTCGACGCGCAGCTCTCGCTTGCAGGGGATATCCCCGCAGGCGCCTATGCCATCGCCGGGCCGGTGAACGCACAGCGCCTGAGAGTTGAAGGGGCGGGTGAGGTGACCGCCAATGCCAAGATCCTCGCCAAGTTCGGCCCCGCCGTGCCGTGGAGCCTGCGCGCCAATCTCGCCGGCGTTTTGAGCCGCATCGGCAATGCCACGATCGTCAACCTCGCGGGCGAGCAGGTGCGCTTCAAGGGCGAGCTTGGCATGGGGGCGGGCCAGCCGATCATCTTCCGCAACACCACTGTCACGGCCCCGCGCCTCACCGCCACGCTCGACAGCAAGGTGGTGGCCGGTGGCGGCGTGACGCGCACGGTGCTCGCAGGGCAGGGGCAGCAGGCGCAATATGGGCCGTTCCGCTTCGATGCCGAGATCGCAGGCGATGGCCCGCGCGCCGTGCTGGTGCTCGCCGATCCCTACCCGGCGGCGGGCCTCAAGGATGTCCGCATCGCGCTCGCACCGAGCGGGGAGGGCTTCGGGCTGGATGTCGCGGGGCAGTCGACGCTCGGCGAATTCGACGGCGCGCTCGCGCTGTTCCTGCCCGAAAACGCGCCAACGCGGATCGCGATCAACCGGCTCAACGTCTACCGCACCAACGTGACGGGCGAGGTCGTGCTGCTCGACGAAGGCGTCTCGGGCGATCTCAGGCTGGCGGGCGGCGGGGTGAACGGCACGCTGGCCTTCCGGCCCCAAGGGCAGGGCGCAATCGGCTTTGCGGTCGATCTTGCCGTGCGCAATGCGAGCTTTGGCGGGGCGACGCCGATCACCATCGCACGCGCCGATATCGACGCGACCGGCCGCCTTGCCGATGGCCGTGCGTCTGTCGATGCCGACATCGCTGCAGGCGGCTTCGAATATGGCGGGCTCTACCTTGCCAATCTCACCGCCAAGGCGGCGATTGCCGGCGGGCGCGGCAAGGTGACGGGCCAAATCTCGGGCAAGCGCGCGGATCGCTTCGCGCTCAATTTTGACGCCAACGTGGCCCCGGGCCGGATCGCTGCCGCGGCGCGCGGGCAATATGGCAATGCCGAAATCACCATGCCGCGCCGCGCGGTGCTGACGGCACAGGAGGGCGGCTCCGGCTGGAGCCTTGCGCCGACCCAGATCGGTTTCGGCGGCGGCTTCGCGATTGCCGAGGGCAGTTTCGGCGGCGGCACCACTGCATTGAACTTGCAACTCTCGAAGATGCCGCTCCGGCTGCTCGATCTGGCGGGCGCGGACCTCGGGCTGGGCGGGCGGCTGACCGGGATCATCGACTACCGCCAGACGGGGCGCGAACCGCCGACAGCCCGCGCGCGGGGGCGGATCGAGCGTTTCAGCCGGGCGGGGCTGGTGCTCTCGTCCAAGCCCGTGGGCGTGCTCGCCGTGGTCGACCTTCGCGCCGACCGCCTGACCGCCGCCGCGCGACTGTTCGAGGGCGAAGAGCGGCGCGGCGACGTCTCGCTTGCAGTCCTCGGCCTTGCCCCCGATGGCGCGCTCGGCGACCGGGTGATCCGCGGACGGCTCGGCGCGCGGCTGGTGTTCGACGGGGCGGCCGAGACCCTGTGGCGCCTCGCCGCGGTCGAGGCCTTCGACCTTGCCGGCCCGGTGCGGATCGATGCGCGCGCAACCGGAACGCTCGCCGACCCGCGCATCACCGGCAATCTTGCGAGCGATGACCTGACGGTGCAGAGCGCGCTCACCGGTACCCGCATCACTGCGGTCAAGGCGCGCGGGCGGTTCGCCGGATCGCGGCTCGAACTGGCGAGCTTTGCAGGGCAGACGGGCGGCGGCGGCACGGTCAGCGGTAGCGGCACGGTCGACCTTGCGCAGATAAGCCGCGCGCGCGGGCCCACGCTCGATTTGCGCGCTGCGGTGAAGGGCGCGCGGCTGCTCGATGCCAATGGCCTTGCGGCGACCATCACCGGCCCCTTGCGGATCGTCTCGAACGGCATCGGCGGCACCATCGCGGGCCGCGTGACAGTCGACCGCGCGCGCTGGGCACTGGGCAACGCCGCCGAGGATCGCGCCCTGCCGCGCATCGCCACGCGCGAGATCAATGGCGAGGACGGGCGCGCACGGGCGCAGGCTTCGGGCCGCGATGCGAGCTGGCGCTATCTCGTCAACGCCTCGGCCCCGAACCGCGTGGCAGTCGAGGGCCTCGGGTTGGAGAGTGAATGGGGGATCGACATCGCGCTGCGCGGCACGGTCACAGACCCGCGCATCGGCGGCACCGCGCGGCTGGTGCGCGGCGACTACACCTTCGCGGGCACCCGCTTCGATCTCACGCGCGGGCGGATCCTGTTCGACGCGAACGAGGCGATCAACCCGCGGCTCGATATCCTCGCCGAGACCGCCCGGAACGGCACCAATGTCGATATCGCGATCACCGGCAATGCCCAGGCACCGAGCATCGCCTTCTCGAGCGATCCCTCTTTGCCCGAGGAGGAGATCCTTGCGCGGCTGCTGTTCGGCGGGTCGGTCACGTCGCTCTCGGCGACCGATGCGGTGCAGCTGGCGGCGGCGCTGGCGGCGCTGCAGGGCGGGGGCGGGGGCCTCGATCCGATAGGGAGCCTGCGGCGCACGATCGGGCTCGACCAGCTGCGCATCGTCAGCGCCGACCCGCTGACCGGGCGGCAGACGGGGATCGCGATCGGCAAGAACATCACCCGGCAGATCTATGTCGAGCTGGTCACCGATGGACGCGGCTACAGCGCCACCCAGATCGAATACCGCATCACCAGCTGGCTGGCGCTACTCGGCACGGTGTCGACCATCAGGCGCGATTCGGTGCTGGTGCAGGTGAGTAGGGATTATTGAGGAGTCTTTGTTTCCGTACGCCTCCGGCGCGCGAAATCCTCGCTCACACGGCCTGACGGCCGCATCGCTGCGGGCGGCCGTTCGGCCTTGCGGCGGCTGCGCCGCCGATGGACCGCGCTAGCCACTATCGCTGGTATAGAGTTCCGCCTCCGCTGCGCGGCGGCGCACGAGGCCCTGCAAGATCCGCCCACCCGCGCGCGTCCAGCGCGAGAATTCGTGCGCGGCGCCGGCATAGTCGCCCGCGACGTGCTTCTTTGTCAGTGTCGCAGTGCGGATCGCGCCGGTGTTGTAGTGAAAGCTCACCATCGCATCGAACTGGCTCTGCGTCGTCGGTGCGGAGCCGATTGCGGCGGCAACATCGGCGGCGTAGCGGAGGAGATCGGCGGCGAGGCGAGCATCGCACTGCGCCTGCGTCCAGCGCGTGCCGGGGCCGATGGCTGCGCCATTGAAATCGTCGCGCCCGGTCGCGCCCCAGCCGATGGTCCAGGGCTCGCCCCCCGTGCCCGGATCGGGATAGGCCTCGACCGTGCCGTCCCCGCGCAGCCGCGCGCAACCCTCGAACCGCTTGATCAGCGCAATCCCCGCCGCGCCGATGTGGCGGGTGGAGGACGCGCGCGGATGGGCGGGCAGCGAAGCAAGCCGCCGCAGATAGGCCAGCAGCTTGGTCGAATGCGGGGTGGACATGGGGGCCTCCTGTGATGCGTGAGGCTCAGCGATTCAGCACGTTTTGCGCGAGTAGGAAAATGATTTCCTGCCGCCGCGTGTGCAAACAGGCTGATGCGGGTGCTCTTTATCGTCGCTGGTCTTGCTGTGGGGTGTGGGACTGATCGGCCTCGCGACGGCGGCGCCCGACGGCCTGCTGCCGCAGGCGGTCGCGCATGCGCCCCGTGCAGGCGTTTCCACCCTGCTGAAACAGGCTCAAGGCTATGCCGTACCGCCTGCACCGCTCGATCTGCTGACCTTGTTCCATGTGCTGGTGCTGCTGGCGAGCTTCATCGCCACCGGGCGGCGCGGGATGCTGGCGCCGCGCTGAGCGTCACACAGCTGGCCAAAGAAAAGGGGCGCCCGCCGGATGGCAGGCGCCCCCTTTTTTGTGACCGGAGCCGCTGATCAGAAGCGATAGGTCGCGGTGCCGCGGATCACCTGGGCGTTGGCATCGCTGCGGGCGATGGTCGAATCGAACGCCGCGCCGAACTGGAACGGCCCGCTGCCGATCGTGGCGCTCACGCCCACTTCACCCCAGGTGCGATCGTTCGTGCCCAGCGCGAAGGCCGTGCCCGCCCCGGTGCCGGCAACGAAGTTGGCCCCCAGCACGCTCGGCCCCTGCTCGAGCTCGCGCACGATCTGGGCGTTGGCGTTGAAGGTCACCGACTTGCCCTGCTTCTCCCAGTCGAACCCGCCGCGCAGCTGCGCGCTCTGGTAGGTTTCGCGGTCGAAGCTGAGCGCCAGCGTGCCGCCGCTTTCCTGCGTGCGGTCGAAATCGATGCTCGCATAGCGCGCTTCGACCCCCGGCGAGATCGTGCCCAGCGAGGTTTCGAGGTCGTAGGACACGCCGAGCGCCGCGCTGAACAGCAGGTTGTCCGAGGCCGACTCGAGGGTCTGCGGGGTGCTGAGCAAGCTCACTCTCCGCGTCGTGTCGAAGCCGATGCTGGCGAGCGTGACCTGACCGTCGACCGTCACCCCGCTGGCGAAGTCCTGCCGCATGTAGAGCGAGACACCATAGGTTTCGTTCTGCACCTGCTGCCCGAACGGCACGTCGGCGTCGATCGAGCTGTATTGGCCCGCGAGGCCGACCATGGTGTTGTCGCCGAGGAAGAACTCGATCCCGCCCGACAGATACCAGCCCGAATACTCGGTCGGGTCGGCGATGAACTGCCCGCCGGTCTCGGTGCCGGCGGTGGTGCCCGGAAGCGAGACCGCGTCACCGATGACGTAACCGCCCGAGAGGAACACCGCGACATTGTCCGGCAGATCCGCTTCGCGAATCTCGGTCTCGCCTTCCTGCGCACCGAGCAGCCCGCCGCTGAGCGGCTGCGCACCCGGCGCAAGGCCGGCCTGCGCCAGATCGAGGGGACGGCCGGTGACGGCGATCTTGCCGCCCGCGCTGTCGCGGTTCGATTCGCGCAGGCGCGCATCGTTGAGGTTCTGGATCAGGTTGATCGTCTGCGCCGAGAGCGAACGCACCGCCTGTTCGTTGACCGGCGCGAGCTGCTGGAAGGTGCTGCGGATCGTGTCGGTCGAGGCGAAGTCGAGCGCGAAGAGCGTGCTCAGCGCGCCGTTTCCGCGGTTCTGGTCGAACAGCTGGGCATAGGCCACCTGCACCGGATCGTCGGCGTTGATCACGGATGCATAGCTGGCGGCTTCAATCTCGAGCAGGACGGCGTTTGCCTCATAGATGAAGTTCTGGCTCAGGATCGCCGAGATGTTGCGCTCGGTGAAAGTGCCCGTCACGCCCTCTGCGGCAGTGAGAATGGTGAAGCGCTGGCCCTGGCCATTGACCTGCTGGGTCACGCCGGTGCCGATGTTGACGATACCGCCGATGCTGGCTTCACCGGTGACCGCGAGACGGTCGGACATGGCGCCGGTGCCGACATCGACCAGGAAGGTCGTGCCCGAGGACATCACCAGATTGCCGTCGATCGTCAGGGTGCCGGTGGTGCCCATGGTCCCGGGCGAGAACACCCCGGTGACGCTGGTCAGGAACGGCGCGGTGACCGTGCCGGTGCCGGCGAGCATCCCGGCGAACAGCGTGTAGTCGCCGACCGAGGTGACGCTTCCGTTGACGTTCACGATGCCGCCGAACTGGTTGATGTCGATCAGCGAGGTGAGATCGCCCGCGGCGGCGACGGTGAGGCCGGCCGCATTGCGCACAGTCAGCCGATCGATGGTCACCGCGCTGCTCAGCGTGGTGGTGCCGGTCTGGCTGAGGGTGACGTCGAAGAAGCGCGGATCGACGCGGGTCGTATCGGTCGTAACGGCATCGATATTGTTGGCGATGAAGCCGGTCGCACCCGGCAGGCCGTTGGCGAGAGTCGGGGCGGGCAGGGCCGGTTCGTTAACCCCCTGCGCCTGCACTTCGGTTTCGAGATCGGCGCGGCCATTGATCGCGACGGTTTCGGTCTCGAGATCGGCCGTTCCGATGATCGCGGCAACTTCGGTGCCGAGCGAGGCGCGACCGCTGATCGCCGTGACGTCCGAAGCGGCGAGCAGTTCGCCTGCGCCGGAGGTCGCCGCTGTTTCCGTGGTGGCGCCGCCCGTGATCGCGTCAAGTGAAACGCGCTCGCGGCCATTGGTGACGTCGGCCGCGGTCGGCTGCGTCGGGCTGGTGTCGATGAAATCGCCGGTTGCGGTGTCGACGCAGCCGTCACCGGGCACTTCGAACTCGACGCAGATCTGCCCGAAATCGCCGTCCCGGCCGTCAGGGCCGAGCTCGGGGGTGGTCGGCAGCCCGTTCACCACCTGGCCCTGCGCATTGATCACGCGGTAGGCGGGATCGAGCAGCGTCACCCAGCGGCTGGCGTCTTCCCAGTTGCCGTTGCCCGCAACCGTGCCGACATAGCGGTAGGGGTTGGTGGCGGTGACATACTGCCAGTAGAGCGAGAGCGGCTGATAGAAGCTGGTGGTGCCGATCGAGCTGAACGGCTGACCGCCGAAGAAGCGCGAACCGCCCGACAGCACGCCGATCACGAGGTCTTCGTTCGACAGGGTGTTATTGGCCGCATCGAGGATCAGCGGGCCGCCCGAATCCCCGCCCGCGGTGGTGCCTTCGTTGGGCAGCGCGTCATCGCGGTGGACGTTAATGTCGCGGAACGGCACGCGGTCCTGCGAATCGAAATCGAGCTGATAGAGGTTGTTCGGGAAGGTATCCGGCCCCGGACCGAACAGGACATTGTCCTGATCGTCGAGCGAGAAGAAGCCACCGAGCAGGTTTTCGGCTGCACGGCGACGGAAGTCGATGCCTTCAACCGGGCCCTGCGCTGCATTGCCGGTGCCGCCGTAGCCGACGATGTTGACGTGATAGCCGGTGCCGCGAACCGGATCGATCGTCTCAGGCGCGGGCAGGGTGCTGAACAGTAGCGCCCAGGTCGGGATGCCGGCAGCAGGGGTGTCGAGCGCGGCGAGCGCGATGTCTGCCTGAATAAAGCCAAGGCCGGCCGCGTCCTGCAGCGAGCGCTGGTCGTAGAAAATGCGGCTGATGTTGAACACTGCCAGATTCGGGTTGCTGGCAAAGTTGTTGGCGAACCAGCTCTGGAAGCCGGGCAGCGCATCGACATTGAACGAGAATGCGGCCGGAATATTATCGGCGTTATAGTCGGTTTCCGGACGATCATTCACGCAGTGCGCAGCGAAGATCACGGTGCGCGGGTTGATCAGCGTGCCGGTGCAAACGAAGCCGTCAGCGCGGAAGAACTGGCCGACACCGCGAAACTCATCCTCGGTATCCACGATGGCTTCGGAGTTGGTCGTTTCGTTCGGAACGATGGCGTGGGCCGGAGCGGCCGCAGCAGCGATCGCAAGAGCGGTGAGGGCCGTGCCCGCCAGGTACTGGCGGCGCGGTGCGGACAACGTCTTCATGATCGTTCTCTCCATTCGGATTCGGTCGCGGGATCGACCGGCTGGTCGCATCCTAGGACCGCTTAAGCGCTTCCGACAATTGGGCTTTGCGAGTGTGGCTGCAAATCTATCGTACTGTTGCACAAATGTGTCAGCGCATCGCGAGGAACAGCGAATATCCGACATAGAGCGCAACCAGCAGCGCGCCCTCGATCCGCGACAGCTTCCATCCCGAACGCAGTTGCATCAGCAGCAAGGCGGTGACGCCCAGCATCACCCAGATGTCGAATGCCGCAATCTCGGCGGGCACCTCGATGGGAGTGATCACCGCGGTGGTTCCGAGAATCCCGAGCAGATTGTAGATGTTGGAGCCCACCACATTGCCCAGCGCCACGTCCTCGTGCTTGCGCAGCACCGCGACGATGCAGGCGATGAGTTCGGGCAGGCTGGTGCCGACTGCAACCACGGTAAGGCCGATGACGCTTTCCGAGACCCCCGCCGCGCCCGCCAGCACCACCGCGCCTTCGACCAGCCAGCCCGCACCGAGGATCGCGGCGGCAAGCCCGGCGATGATCATCGAGCCCAGCACCACCGGACCAGTGTTCGGCGGCACGGGGCGGTCTTCAGCCTCGTGTTCGTGGCGCGCGCCTTCGGGGCAGGGTGCCGCGCTCTCGGATTTGTAGGCCCACCAGAGATAGCCAACGAGCGAGGCAATCAGGGCGACGCCGATCGCCGGGCCGATCACCCCGGTCAGCACCGCCCCGGTGCACAGCAGCGCCGAGCCACCGAGCGCGAGCGAATCCCGCTGGAACGACGCCGGGTTGACCGACAACGGCAGGATCACCGCCGAAAGCCCGAGGATGAACAGGATGTTGGCGATGTTCGATCCCACCACATTGCCCACCGCAATGCCCGGCGATCCGGCCAGCGCAGCCTGCACGCTGGTCGCCAGTTCGGGGGTCGAGGTGCCGAAGCCGACGATCGTCAACCCCGCCAGCAGCGGCGAAATGCCGAGCCGCGCGGCCATGCCCACCGCGCCGCGCACCAGCAGCTCGCCGCCCAGCGCGAGCAGGACAAGGCCCCCCGCAACAAGCAGCAGCGATCCGGTCATGCGCGAAAGTCCTTCCCTGCGATACCTTGTATCCTTCTAGCCGAAAGCAGGGCGCAAAAGAAGGGCGCGCGCGGGCTAGAGCGTCAGGTCGAGGAAGTCGGCGACCAGGCGGTTGTAGGTCTCGGGCTGCTCGAAATAGGGCGAGTGGCCGGTGCCCGGGACGATCACCATGCGGCCATCGGCAAAGTGCGGCAGAATGCCGGCGAGCGCGGCGGGCGGCCAGATCGGATCGTGCTCGCCCGCGATCATCAGCACCGGCGCCGCGATCCTGCCGAGCGCCTCGGGCGGGACGAGCACTTCGGCAGAGAACAGCTGCGCCGCCAGCGCCGGGTCTGCGGGCGGGTTGAAGGCACCGAGCTGGCGGTAGAGCGCCGCCATGAGCGGGCGCGCGCGCATGAACCCCTCGGTCAGCCCCAGCGCCGCAGGGCCTCGCGTGCCCATCTGCTTGCGCGCCTCGGCGAAGGAGGCAAGCCCCGGCGGGTGCGCGATGCCGCCCAGCGTGCAGGTCAGCACCAGCCGCTCGACCAGATCGGGCCGCGCGAGCGCGAGCCGCACCCCCGTCCACCCGCCGAGCGACTGGCAAACCACCTTCGCGCGGGTCGCCCCGGCAGCGGCAAGCACATCGACGGCGGCGTCGAGGGCCTGTTCGACCAGACGATCGGCGTCCGCAGCGTCGGATTCGCCGAAGCCCGGCAGGTCGTAAGCGATCACGTGGTGCGCGGACGCGAAGGCGGCGAATTGCTGCCACCACACCGCGCGGTTGGCCCCTGCGCCGTGGATGAACAGCACGCTCGCCTCGTCGGCGCGCGGCTGGCCCTGCGCCGACCAGCGGATACCCCGCGCAATCCCCGTCATCTGAAGATCTTCCCGTGCCATGCTGCGCTGGATAGCGCAGATTTGTAGCAAACGCTACGCCAAAGTCGCGCACCCCTGCCCTGGCCCCGAAAAAAGGGCGGAAGGATCGCTCCCCCCGCCCTTTCGGATCTCGCAAGAAGCGCGCGGGCTTACATCGAGTAGTACATGTCGAATTCGACCGGGCACGGGGTGGTTTCGGTGCGGATCACCTCTTCCCACTTCAGTTCCATATAAGCCTCGATCTGGTCCTTGGTGAACACGTCGCCCTTGAGCAGGAACTCGTGATCGGCAGCCAGACTGTCGAGCGCCTCGCGCAAGCTGCCGCACACGGTCGGCACTTCGGCGAGCTCGGCCGGGGGCAGATCGTAGAGGTTCTTGTCCATCGCCTCGCCCGGGTGGATCTTGTTCTCGATCCCGTCGAGACCCGCCATCAGCAGCGCCGAATAGGCGAGGTAGGGGTTGGCGAGCGCGTCGGGGAAGCGGAACTCGACGCGCTTGGCCTTCTCGCCCGCGCCATAGGGGATGCGGCACGAGGCCGAGCGGTTGCGCGCCGAATAGGCCAGCAGCACCGGCGCCTCGAAGCCCGGCACCAGACGCTTGTAGCTGTTGGTGGTCGGGTTGGTGAAGGCGTTCAATGCCTTGGCGTGCTTGATGACGCCGCCGATGTAGTAGAGGCACATTTCCGACAGGCCGGCATATTCATTGCCCGCAAACAGCGGCTTGCCATCCTTCCAGATCGACATGTGGGTGTGCATGCCGCTGCCGTTATCGGCCTTGATCGGCTTTGGCATGAAGGTCGCGGTCTTGCCATAGGCGTGGGCGACCTGGTGCACGACATACTTGTAGATCTGCATGCGATCGGCGGTTTGCACCAGCGTTCCGAAGGTCAGGCCCAGCTCGTGCTGCGCGGCGGCGACTTCGTGGTGGTGCTTGTCGCAGGGCAGACCCATTTCGAGCATGGTCGAAACCATCTCGGCGCGGATGTCCACGGCAGAGTCGACCGGCGCGACCGGGAAGTAGCCGCCCTTGGCGCGCGGGCGGTGGCCCATGTTGCCGCCGTCATATTCCTTGGCGGTGTTGGTCGGCAGTTCGATGTCGTCGATCGAGAAGCCCGAGCCAGCATAGCCGTCTTCGAAGCGCACGTCGTCGAACATGAAGAATTCTGCTTCGGGGCCGACATAGACCGTGTCACCGAGGCCGGTCGACTTCAAGTAGGCCTCGGCGCGCTTGGCCGTGGTGCGCGGGTCGCGCGCATACCAGTCGCCGGTCGAAGGCTCGACGATGTCGCAGTTGATGATCAGCATCGGGGTGGCGCTGAAGGGATCGACCCAGGTTTCGGTGAGGTCGGGCTTGAGGATCATGTCGGATTCGTTGATCGCCTTCCAGCCCGCGATCGACGAGCCGTCGAACATCAACCCGTCCTCAAGCTCGTCCTCGCCCATGACGCCCGCGACCATGGTGAGGTGCTGCCACTTGCCCTTGGGATCGGTGAAGCGCAGATCGACCCACTCGATTTCCTCGTCCTTGATCTTCTTCAGGACGTCTTTTGCTTTCGACATTTTGGTATTGCCTCCGGTTTATGCGTAGCCCGCCGTGATGGCAGGCAGGAGAGGGTGGAAAATCAGATCGCGTCGTCGTTGGTTTCGCCGGTGCGGATGCGCAGTGCGCTTTCGATCGCAGTGACGAAGATCTTGCCGTCGCCGATGCGGCCGGTCTGCGCGGCCGACGCAATGGCTTCCACCACGCGTTCGGCCTGATCGTCGGCCACGACCACTTCGAGCTTCACCTTGGGCAGGAAGTCGACGACATATTCGGCGCCGCGATAGAGTTCGGTATGGCCCTTCTGCCGCCCGAAGCCCTTGGCTTCGGTGACGGTGATGCCGGACACGCCGATTTCGTGCAGCGCCTCCTTCACCTCGTCGAGTTTGAAGGGTTTGATGATCGCTTCGATCTTTTTCACGTCGTCCCCATCCGCTTGGCCCATCCGCGCCTGGCTGATTTGCTGACCGATTCTTAACAAGAACCGTGCCAAGCTGTGTCGGTGATGGCGTGAACGATCCTTGCCGCTTGAAGACTCAAGGGAGCGGATGTCTTTCGCCGGTAGCGCGCGGTTAGCAACATTATGGTGCAGTGCGCAATGGTGCACAGCCATTCATCGCGCCTTGCCTAAATTTTAAGCAATACTTGGCGCGGCTACAGGCGAAGCCCCGTAGTCTCGGGAAGGCCGCACATGATGTTGAGATTCTGGATCGCCGCACCGGATGCGCCCTTGCCGAGGTTGTCGAGGCGGGCGAGGAGGCGGGCCTGCGACCCATCCTTTGAGCGCTCGATAAACAGCTCCATTCCGTCCCATGGCGCAGCGTCGCGTTTTAGGAGAATCTCCGCCGGATAATCGGCGATGCTCACCGAAATGATCGGATTGTCCTCATAATACATCATCAGCTCGGCGCCGACATCGTTGCGCCCTTTGCTAATCAAGGCGTGGAGCGGCAGCGGAATATCGACCAGCATTCCGCGATGGGCCGGAATGACGCTGGGAGAGAACACAGGCGGGTGTGCGAGACCCGCGTATTTCTGCATCTCTGCAAGATGTTTGTGGCCCAATTGCAGCCCATAGGCGCGGAAGGCGATGTCGGGGTCGCTCTCGAACCGCTCGATCAACGCATTGCCCCCGCCCGAATAGCCGCTCACTGCGTTGACAGTGTAGGGCCAGTCTGCGGGCAGCAACTGCCTTTCCATCAGAGGCGCCATGAGAGCCAAAAAGCCGGTGGGGTAGCACCCCGGATTGCTGACGAAGCGGGCATTGGCGATCTTGCCGTGTCCGATGATCTCCGGAAAGCCATAGGTCCAGCCCTCGGCCACACGATGCGCGCTGGAGGCGTCGATGATGCGCGTGCCTGAGCCCTCGGCCAGCTTCACGGCCTCTTTCGCCGCCTCGTCGGGCAGGCACAGGATCGCGATGTCGGCCGCGTGGAGCGCGTCGCGGCGGGCGCTCTCGTCCTTGCGCTGCGCGTCGTCGAGGACGATCAGATCGAACTCGTCACGCCCCTGCAACCGCTCGCGGATTTCGAGGCCCGTGGTGCCCGCAGCCCCGTCGATGAACAGCCGGATCGCCACGGCTCAGGCGTCTTCTGCGGGGGCGAGGTCGCTTGCCCGGCACCATCCGCTCGGCCCCTGCGGCCCCGGACAGCCCCACACCCAATCGCCCGCGACGTCGAGCAGCTCGAACCGGCTTCCGGCGGCGAGTGTCGCAAACACCTCGGCATCGGCGCGCGGACTGAGCCTGAGGCCCGCGCCCTCGCCGCCGACCGCATGGACATGGGGGATGACGTAATGCGCGGCGAGGTGCGATCCGGCGAGCGCCATGTGCGCCAGATCCCCGCGCAGCGGCAGGCTGCCGGGCGCGGGCTTTTCGACCGGACCCCTTAGGCCCAGCACGCCCGCCGGCACTGCATAGTCACTGTCCTTGCGCGTCGCGCCGCTCATCCGCATTCCCGATACTGGTGCCGCCGCAGCCTCTCCCCAAGCCCAGCGTGGCAGGCCCGTTAGCGCCATGCGGCCCGCTCGGCAAGCTTAGCTGCCGTAACGGCTGCGGATCGCGTGCCAGCTGGCGCGCAGGCCCAGCCCGCGCCCGCCGCGCGCGCGGCCGGGCTTGGGGGCAGGGGTCCAGGCGAAGGTGTCGAAATGCACCCAGTCGATCCCCTCTCCGACGAAGCGATCAAGGAACAGCCCCGCCACGCTCGCGCCCGCAAAGGGATTGGGCGCCGAGTTCGCCATGTCGGCAACGTCGGACGAGAGGTATTCGCGATAGGCCTCGTGCAAGGGCAGGCGCCAGGCGGGATCGTCATTCGCGCGGCCTGCGGCGAGAAAGGCCTCGGCGGTTTCGTCGCGGCGGGCGAAGAGGGCGGGGAGGTCCGGCCCCAGCGCCACCCGCGCCGCGCCGGTCAGGGTGGCGAAATCGACGATCAGATCGGGGTTCTCCTCCGAAGCGCGGGTCAGCGCGTCGCCGAGGATCAAGCGGCCTTCGGCATCGGTGTTGTCGATCTCGACCGTCAGGCCCTTGCGGGTCTTGAGGATGTCGCCCGGGCGGAAGGCATTGCCGGATATGGCGTTTTCGACCGCCGGGATGAGCAGATGCAGCCGCACCTTCAGCCGCGCGCCCATTATCAGCCCCGCCAGCGCCAGCGCATGGGCCGCGCCGCCCATGTCCTTCTTCATCAGCCGCATGCCGCTTGCCGGCTTGATATCGAGCCCGCCGCTGTCGAAGCACACGCCCTTGCCGACCACCGCCAGCACCGGATGCGCCGGATCGCCCCAGACGAGGTGCATCAGCCGCGGCGCATGGTGCCGCGCCGCCGCGCGCCCGACCGCGTGGACCATCGGATAGTCCTGTTCGAGCGCGTCGCCGCGCACCACGGTCAGCTCGGCCTTGTACGCCTTGGCGAGCCTTTCGCACTCGGCCTCCAATGCGGCTGGCCCCATGTCCTCAGGCGGCGCGTTGACCAGATCGCGTAGCAGACATTCGGCTTCTGCCTCAATGACATAGCCCTCGATCTGCCCGACCTGACCGGTCAGAAGAATGCGCGGGCCCTGCGCTCCCCGCCCCCCGGCGTTGTCCTCGCTCTTGTAGCGGCTGAAGCGGTATTGCCCTGTCACCCAGCCGAACATCGCCGGGCCCGGGTCGACATTCGCCACCCGGTACACCCCCTCGGGCAATTCCTCGGCGAGCTTGGCGAGGCACCACGCCGACAGGCTCTCGGGGTTGGCGACGCCGCCGACCGCAAGCCACCCGTCGCCATCCGGGACAATCGCGGTCTGATAGCCGCCGCCGTCGAATTTCTGCGCGGCGAGGGCAGCGCGCTGGACGGGGGAGAGCGCCTTGGCGAAGGCTTCGAAGCCGTCCTTGTTGACGAGGTGGATGGCGACGGCGTCTTCGCCGCGGTCGGGACGGATCAGGGCTTTGGCTTCATGCATTCGCGTTCCATAATCGCGCCCGCCCCGATGTCACCAGCAGATTCGGGCCGCACGAGGGAATGACGTGATGAATGTTCGCCAAATGTTTCACGTGAAACATCGTCCGCTTGCAAACGACATGACAACCACTTGGCGACGACTGCACAGCGGCGCGCTGATCGCGGTGCTGGTGCTTTCGGCTTGTTTCGCGGCCGCCGCCGCCGCGCAGGACGAGCCCGAGGCCGAGGTTCTGCCCCCCGGCACCGTCACCTTCACCGACAACGAAACCCGCACCGTGGCCGGATCCGAGGTCGCCCGCGAATTCAGCTACACCTGGCCCGCCGAAGCCGCCGCCGTCCCCGCGCTGGTCCGCCGCTTCACCGCCGAGCGCGCGGAGATGCTCGCCGAGCAGAAGATCGAATTCGCCGCGGGCCTGTCCATGGCGCAGCCCGATGGCTGCTTCGGCTGCAACCATGATCTGGTGCGAGACTGGTCGGTGTTCGCCGACACCCCGCGCTTTCTGGTGATGCGGGGGAGCAATTACGTCTACAGCGGCGGGGCCCACGGCAATATCGCTTTTGATGGGCTGGTGTGGGATCGGAAGGCAAAAAAAGTCATATATCCCAATCGGATGTTTGCCTCCGATCGCGCCTTGCAGGCCGCGCTGGGAGCGCCGTGGTGCGCCGCGCTCAAGGCCGAGCGCGCCGAGCGCCTGGGCGAGGAGGCGAGCGCCATCATGGACGAGGATGACGGCATCTTCCCCTGTCCGGCCATTGTCGATCTGGTGGTGCTCCCCGCCTCGTCCGACGGCCAGCGCTTCGACCGCATCGAACTGCTCGCCGCGCCCTATGTGGCGGGCTCCTATGCCGAGGGCGTCTACGAGGTGACGCTGCCGGTGACCCCGGCGGTGCTCGCGGCTGTCAAACCCCGCTACCGGGCCGCTTTTGTGGCTGCGAAGTAGCAATTTGCGCGCTCCCTCGCTATGTAGGGGCCATGCACGATTATCAACTCGTTGACGGCGATACCACCGTCTACCGCGATGGCTCCATCAAGCTCCACACCCCTGCGGGGTTCGAGGGCATGCGCAAGGCCGGGCGCCTTGCCGCCGAAATCCTCGATGCGCTGGCCGACATGGTCAAGCCGGGAGTGACGACGGGCGCGCTCGACGATGCGATCCGCGGCATGATGCTCGATGCGGGCGCAGTGCCCGCGACGCTGGGCTACCGCGGCTATGCGCATTCGAGCTGCATCTCGATCAACCATGTGATTTGCCACGGGATTCCGGGCGACAAGGTGCTCAAGGATGGCGACATCCTCAACATCGACGTGACCCCGCTGGTCGACGGCTGGCACGGCGACACCAGCCGCATGTTCTACGCGGGCGAGCCGCCGCTCAAGGCAAGGAAGCTGGTCGAGGTGACCTATGAATGCCTGATGCTCGGCATCGCCGCGGCCAAGCCCGGCGCGCGGCTGGGTGACATCGGCGCGGCGATCGAGGCGCATGCGAACCAGTTCCGCTACGGCGTGGTGCGCGAGTTCTGCGGCCACGGCCTCGGCAAGCTGTTCCACGATGCCCCCGAGGTGGTCCACGCCGCCCGCGCCGGCACCGGGCCGGAGCTGCGCCCGGGGATGTTCTTCACCATCGAGCCGATGATCAACCTCGGCAAGCCCTGGGCCAAGGTGCTGGGCGACGGCTGGACCGCGGTGACGCGGGACAAGAGCTTGAGCGCGCAGTTTGAGCATTCGATTGCGATCACCGAAACGGGCAACGAGATCTTCACCAAGAGCCCGACCGGGCGGGATTGCCCGCCTTATTGATACATTATGGCGTAGGGCTCTCCTCAAGCTTGTCGATCTTGGTCATTTCGACTTGGCACGTGTATTCACCGAGATGGCCAAAACTGCCGGGAAGCACTGCAATTCGACCAGTGCCAGATAACCAGTAACTGCCGCTTCCTTTATCATCAAACACGCGTGTCGGAACCGATGCTGAAGGTGCAAATTCAACCCAACATGTCTGTAAGGACCCGTCGACATTTAGGCGCATTGGGCAATTGCTCCGATCGTCACAGAGATTGATTGTGCTCGCCTCAAAAGCTGAGAAATATTTGCCAGAGACGCTGCGTTCTTCGCCGTACTGCGGAGCGGAGTAGTGTTCCAACCACGACTCCTCGCTGTCGAACGACAAAAGCTTCGGTTCCCCGTTTCTTTGTTCGTTACAGCCGGCGATGATCAACAAGAGCCATGGCAGCGATCCCAGCGCGACGAGCTTATTCACCCAGCGACTCCCACACAAATGCCACCCCGCCAGCCCCGTCCCGGGCTTGACCCGGGACCCAGCTTATCTTCTTCCTCGTTCCTGCGAAAGGAAGCGGGGCCCCGGGTCGGGCCCGGGGCGGGGTGTAAAGTCAGATGATCTGATCGAACAGGTCGTCCCAATCGGGATTGGTCTTCTCGATCAGGGCAATCTTCCAGTCGCGGTGCCAGCGCTTGACGCGGCGCTCGTGGTGCTTGGCTTCGATGATCGTCGGCAGAAACTCCGCCCAGACCAACCGCGTCAGACCATGCTCTGCGCAGAACTCCGATCCCGTCCCCATCCGGTGCTGGAAAATGCGCGCGGCAAGGTCGGTGGTTGAACCGACGTAGAGTGTGCCGCGATAGCGGTTGGTCATGATGTAGACCCAGCCCCCTCGGATTTCCCTGCCCATTGAGGTGATTAAGAAGAAGCGGGGTCCCGCTTCCTTGGACGCTACCCCTCCCGCGCCGCCCTGATCGCGGCCCCGGCGGCGAAGGGGGCGATGGCCACCAGCCCGAGGCTTATCGCTCCAACGAAGCCGAGGCTCACAGGATCCCCCCGAGCAAGTGCGCCCGCGCCGAAAATCAGGATGGGGAGCGCGAGGGGGATGAGGAGGAGGCCGGACAAGGCCGCGCCTGCCCTCAGCGAAGCGGTCAGCGCGGCGATCATCAAGCCAATCGCCGCCAGCCCCGGCGTGCCCGCCAGCAGGCCCAGCAGCAGGATCGAAAAGCTCTCGCCCTCGATCTTGAGCAGCGCGGCCGCCGGGAATGTCGCCAGCAGCAGCGGCGGGCCGAAGCTCAGCCAGTGGGCGAGGAGGCGCACCGCCATCATCGCCTCCTCGGTAGCCCCGCGCAGCTTGAGCTGGTCGAAGAATCCGAGCGCAATATCCCGCGCCACCAGCTTTTCGAGCGGCAGGATCGCCGCCAGCAGCGCCGCGATCCACACCACCCCGCCGCCGGTCCTGGCGAGCAGGTTCACGTCCGGCCCGACCGCGAAGGGGAACAGCATAGCCACCGCGACGAAGAACACGGTCGGCAGCGCTGCCCCGCTCCCGGTGAAGGGGAAGAACTGCGCCAGATCGCGGCGGAGCAGGGCGAGGATCATGCGTAATCCTCTTCCGGAGCAGGGGCGTAATCCTCGATCGCGAAGCTCGTCATCCCCGGCACATCGAGCGGCTGGTGCGAGGCGATCAGCGCGATACCGCCGCCGCCCACATGCAACCGGATCAACGCGGTCACCTTGGCAATCGTCTCGGCATCCAGCCCCGAAAGCGGCTCGTCGAGCAGCCAGATCGGCACCGCGCGATTGAGCAGCGCGGCGAGCGCCGCGCGCTTCTTCTGCCCGGTCGAAAGAAACCGCACCGGAACTTCGAGCAGCGGTGCGAGCCCGAGGATCGTGATGGTGCCCTCAGGGCGGGTGCAGCCGTCGATGCGCTCCCAGAAGTCCAGCGCCTTGCCCAGCGGCAGATCGGGATCGAGCCCGGTGCGCTCGTCGAGCAGCCCCAACGCCCCCCCGCGCGTCACGCTCCCCGCATAGGGCGTCGTCAGGCCCGCCAGCGCGCGGAGCAGCGTCGTCTTGCCTGCGCCGTTGGCCCCCATCACATGGCACGCCGCACCGCTCTCCAGCCGGAACGCAAACTTGCGGAACAGCAGCCGCTCCCCGCGCCGGCAGGCGAGGTTTTCGGCCGCGAGGAAGGGGGAGGGCGCTTGCATTGGCGCCATGCGTTAGGGAAAAGGCGGTCAGCAAACAAGCGACCCCCTACAAGGAAGTGCGCCCATGTCCGTCCCCGAACTCACCCCCGACGAAGCCGCCGCGCTGCTGGCCGCGCACCCCGACTGGGCCGCCGCGCGCGAGGGCAAGGCGATCACGCGCACCTTCCGCTTCAAGGATTTTTCCGAGGCCTGGGGCTTCATGAGCCGCGTCGCCCTGCTGGCCGAGACGCAGGACCATCACCCGGAGTGGTTCAACGTCTACAACCGCGTCGAGGTGACGCTCACCACCCATGATGCCGGGACAAGCGGCGGGCTCTCGGCGCGTGACGCCAAGCTCGCCGCGGCGATTGACGCGCTGGTGTGATGCGGGGCGGGGCGCTCCTCGCCGCCCTCGCGCTGGTCGCGGCGCCCGCTGCCGCGCAGGAGGTCCAGCCGCAACAGGGCAGCATCTGGAAGGGCACGCTGGGCGCATCGGCGATCACCGCGTGCTTTGCTTCGGAGGACGGCCAATACGGCGTGTTCTACACCGATGCTGCGCTGATTCCGGTGCGGCTGGAAGGCGAGGATGACACCGGCTTTTCGGCCTTGCGCGAAATGCGCGGGTTCGACGATCCGACCGGCGCGGTCTGGTCGCTGGCCCGTGACGCCGGGGGAGGGCTCGCAGGCACGTGGCGCAGCGGCGCGGACACCCGGCCGATCCGCCTCACGGCGCACCCCGTTACGCTCTCCGAATATGTCACGCCATGCGAGACGGGCGCGTTTCTCGATCCGTTGCTCGCGGGCGGCACGGTGACGAGCAGGCCCGAGAGCCTCGATGGCACGGAATACACCGTGCTCGATTACGCCGGGCCGAAGCGGGCGGGGTGGGATGAGGCCTATACCGTCACCACCTTCGCGCTCGATCCTGTCCGCCCGGGCGATGCGGTAATCAACCGCGCGCTGGCGGCCGAATTGCCGGACGGCACGGCCAGCCACGAGGCAGGGTGGTGCCTCGGAAGCAGTCTCACTTCGCCCGGCGGATCGGGCGGTTACACCAAGACGCTGACACCCGAACTGGTCACGCCCCGCTGGGTGAGCCTTACTGCCGTGGGCAGCAGCTTTTGCGGGGGCGCGCACCCGGGCCACTTCCTGATGAAGCAGGTCTTCGACCGCGATAGCGGGACCGAGGTCGATCCGGGCACATGGTTCCGGAAGGGCGCGGTCGGCTATTACGAGTTCGACACGGTTGCGGTCGATGGGCGCCGCGAGATTGCAGGCCTTTCCTCACGGTTGAGGAAAGCGGTGCTGGCGCATTCGTCTGCTGGCGAGGGCGCCGAGGATGCCGAAACTCGCCGGGAGTGCATCGACATGATCGGCGACACTGGCTGGCATATCGGCCTCACCCGCGAGGGGCCGGTGTTCGTTCCCCAGTTGCCCTTCGTGATCTTCGCCTGCACCGAGGAAATCGTGCTGCCGTGGGCCGAGGCACGCCGCTTCCTCTCGCCCGAGGGGCTGGCGGTGATGGAGAGCCTGCGCTAATTACTTCCCCAGCAGGCCCTGCCGCCCGGCGGCGCGCTGTTGCTTCCTCACCTTGCCCGGCATCCAGCGTTTGGCGAAGGCGAGCTGGCGGGCGGTCTTGCCGACGAGGTAGTGCAGTTCCTGCCCGTGCACGGCGTTCCACACCGCCCGCGCGACTTCCTCGACCGGGGTGATCTCGAGCCCTGCAGCGGTGACGCGGGTGCGGATGTTCTCGTTGGTGTTGCGGTTGCCGGTGCCGTCGAGCAGGGGCGTGTCGATGAAGCTCGGGCAGATCGAGGCGACCGTGATCCCGTCCACCGCCCATTCGGCATCGAGGCTCTCGGCGATCCCGCGCACGCCGAACTTGGTGGCGGAATAGACGCTCATCCCGCTGCCGCCGGTCAGGCCCGCCGCGCTGGCGATATTGATCAGCGCCGATCCCGGCCCGCTCGCCTTGAGGAAGGGATAGACCGCCTGCGCCCCGTAGAGCACCCCGCGCAGATTGATGT
Source organism: Erythrobacter sp. (assembly GCA_013822695.1). Classification (GTDB taxonomy): domain Bacteria; phylum Pseudomonadota; class Alphaproteobacteria; order Sphingomonadales; family Sphingomonadaceae; genus Erythrobacter. The sequence continues at coordinate 21,962 of PNKW01000033.1, forward strand.
CGAGGCAGGCGTCGATCTCGTCCTTGCCAAGCTCGGCGAGCGCGCCGCCGGTGCCGATCCCGGCATTGTTGACCATCGCGTCGATCCGGCCGCCTGCTGCCTCGGCGAAACCGGCAAGGCGCTCGTCCCACGCCGCCCGGTCGCGCACGTCGAGCCGGCCCGCCCACTTGGCCTCACCCGAGATGAGCGAGAGGGTTTCGGCCATCCCGGCCTCGTTGATGTCGGAGACCCCGACGAACCAGCCCTTTGCCGCGAAATGCAGCGCGGTGGCGCGCCCGATGCCCGAACCGCCGCCGGTGATGAAGATGCTGCGCTGTGTCATGGGATCCCTCTTCCCGATTGCGATTTGCAACCTGTCTAGAGCGGACTGACACGCTTGTCAGCAGGCAGAGTGGAGGAGTTCACAGTGGCAGGATTCGGGGCGGTTCAAACCGCGATATGAGGGCGGGAAGCGGGGGAATTCTGCCGATGCCCCTAGAACGAACGTCGTCCCTTCAGTTCGTCAAATGGGATCATGACGTGTTTATTGTATGAAGGCCGCATCTTCAGGCGCTCATAATATGCTTCAACCCGAGGTAGCGAAGGCCTTTCGATATCCAGCTCGAAATATCGATAGAGTGATGAGCCGAATGGAATGTCGCCGAGCGTGAAATTTTTGCCGGAAATGTAGTCCTTGTCGGTGAGGACGCTCTCAATGATCATCATCAGCTCCGAACAGCGCGAGAGGCTTGCGTTGATCGCCCCCCAGTCCCTGTTCTGCTCCGGTGTCCGATAATAGCCCCAGAAGACGCCGGACAGAAACGCCGGCTGCCAGTGCGATTGACACCAATCCATCCAACGGTCGAAAGCGGCTCTCTCTCTGGGACTTTCTGGCCAAAGTTGCACGCCCCCGTATTGGGCCGCGAGGTAACGAAGGATTGCGTGGGACTCCCATATCGTTGCCCCGCGATCCTCGATGACCGGAACAAGACGGTTGGGATTGAGTTGCCCGAAATCCTGATCTGACAGGCGTCCAAATGAACCGCCTGCGGGGATATGTTCATGCTCCAGATCGAGCTCGCCAAGAAGCCACATGACCTTCTGGACGTTTTGCGAATTCAATCGACCCCAGACCCTCAACATTGGGAGCTACCTCGGATTCGGCCATTTGTCTGGGCGGCTGATGATTCCCACCCAGCCTTGGCAATTCGGACAGCGCAACATTCGCACGGTCGCCCAAAAAGGGGAATGACCATTTTGGGGGCGCTAGCCGACCGTCCGCTTTCGGGTGGGAAGTTCGAATACCCGACGCGACCTCACAACGCAGGGTTCGCATAGAAATGCCAAGTGAAGATCGCCATCGCCCCGCGCTGCGGCGACCAGCTTTCGGCCAGCGCGCGGGTGGCCTTCTCCGCCGGGCGTTCGTCCAGCCCGAGCAGCCGCTTGACCCCTTCCTGCACCGCCAGATCGCCCGCAGGCCAGATGTCGGGGCGGCCTTCGGCGAAGAGGAGGTAGATTTCCGCCGACCAGCGCCCGATGCCCTTGATGCGGGTGAGCAGCTCGATCGCCTCCTCGTCATCGGCGGGGAGCGCCTCGAAATCGAGCTCGCCCGCCTCGACCAGCTCGCACAAGGACCGGGCATAGCCCTGCTTCTGCCGCGAGAGGCCGCAGGCGCGCAGCGTGTCGAAATCGCGGGCGAGCAGGCAGCCCGGCGTGAAGTCCGGCCCCAGCTCCGCCTCCAGCTTGCCCCACATCGAGGCGGCGGCCGCGACCGAGACCTGCTGGCCGACGATGGTGCGCAGCAGCGTCTTGTAGCCGCGCGCACGCAACCGCGGTTCGGGATAGCCGATCCGCGCCAGTTCCACCGCCAGACGCGGCTCGCGCGCCGCCACCGCATCGAGGTCTTCACGCAATTTTTCGGCTGACAGCCCCACTCGCACTTTCCTTAACTTGCACTGCTCGCCAGACTATCTTAGCAGCGCGCTCGAGCCTCTCACAGCGCACAACCTTGCGCCCAATAGCCGAAAAGGAATTCCGATCCATGCCCAGACTGGTCGTCACCAACCGCGAAGGCGCCACCAGCGAGATCGAGGTCGCCGATGGCCTCACCGTGATGGAAGCGATCCGCGACAACGGGTTCGACGAACTGCTGGCGCTGTGCGGCGGGTGCTGCTCGTGCGCGACCTGCCACGTGGTGGTCGACCCGGCCTTCGCCGACAAGCTCCCGAAGATGAGCGAGGACGAGGACGATCTGCTCGAATCCTCCGATCACCGCGCGGCGACCTCGCGCCTGTCGTGCCAGATCCCCTTCACCGCGGATCTCGACGGGCTGCACGTCACGATTGCTCCCGAAGATTGATCGGGCGAGGTGAGGCGGTGGACGCTGACCTCGCCCGTTTCCTGCGCGACGAGCTGGGAGTTGCACCCGAGGGCAACGCCGCTGGCCCGTGGACGGTGCGCGGCCCGGTGTGGCTGTGGCGGGGCGCGGACGGCGAGCCCGCCAAGGCCGCGTGGTATTTCCTCACCATTGACGGCGATACTGCACAAGCGATCCGCGCTTCGGCGGTGAACGCTGCGGCGTGGGGCTCGGTCTATGTCGCGGTCACCATCGGCGGCACCACCTGGCGCACCTCGCTCTTCCCCTCCAAGGCACATGGCGGCTGGCTGCTGCCCGTCAAAGCGATGGTGCGGAAGGCCGAGAAGATCGCCGAGGGCAGCGTGGTCGAGGCGGTGCTAGCGCTGGCCTAGTTTGTTCCTCCCCGTTGCGCAGCAATGGGGAGGTGGCGCGCGCCGCAGGCGCGTGACGGAGGGGTCCGGCGGCGGCGCCTACCCCTCCGACCAAGGCCTGCGGCCTTGCCCACCTCCCCATCCTTTCAGGACGGGGAGGGACTTGAGCGTTGCGGCCAGCCGCCTGAGCGCCTAATTCAGCATGCATGAACATCACCCGTCCCTTCGGCGACACGCTCGCCCTGATCGGCAATACTCCCCTCGTCCGCCTTGCCGGGCCCAGCGAAGCTGCGGGCTGCGACATTTACGGCAAGTGCGAATTCGCCAACCCCGGCTCCTCGGTGAAGGACCGCGCGGCGCTGTGGATGATCCGCGATGCCGAAAGCCGGGGCGAGCTCAAGTCCGGCGGCACGGTGATCGAGGGCACGGCGGGCAATACCGGGATCGGGATCGCGCTCGTCGCCAATGCGCTGGGCTACAAGACGATCATCGTCATGCCCGACAACCAGTCCAAGGAAAAGATGGATACGCTGCGCGCGCTCGGCGCGGAGTTGGTGCTGGTGCCGCCGACGAAATATGCCGACCCCGCCCATTTCCAGCACGTCTCGCGCCGCATGGCCGAAGAGACGCCGGGGGCCGTGTGGGCCGGGCAGTTCGACAATGTCGCCAACCGCAAGGCGCATATCGAGGGCACCGCTCCGGAAATCTGGGAGCAGCTTCAGGGCCGCGTCGACGGCTTCACCTGCGCGGCCGGCACCGGCGGGACGATTGCGGGCGTCGGCCTCGGCCTCAAGGCCTTTGACGAGAATATCCGCATCGCGCTCACCGACCCGCACGGCGCGGCGCTCTACAATTACTACGCGAACGGCGAGTTGAAGGCCGAGGGGTCCTCGGTCGCCGAAGGGATCGGGCAGGGGCGGATCACCGCCAATCTCGAAGGCGCAGCCATCGACACGCAATACCGCATCTCCGACGAAGAGGGCCTTGTCTGGGTTGAGCGGCTGCTGCGTCAGGAGGGCCTGTGCCTCGGCCTGTCATCGGGGATCAATGTCGCGGGCGCGGTGATGCTGGGCAGGGAGCTGGTGGCCGAGGGGCGCCAGAACCCGCAGGTCGTCACCATCCTGTGCGACACCGGCTTCCGCTATCTCTCGACGCTTTACAACCCCGAATGGCTCGCCGCCAAGGGCCTGCCGGTCTTCGACTGGCTGGCGCGGGGAGAGGCGGCATGAGCAGGCTGTCGTGGCGTGAACGGATGCGGCGGATGAACCAGCGCAGCCTGTTCCGCCCCTCCGCGGTGCCCGGCGAGGTGGCTGGCGCGGCCGACGATCTGCCGCCGCCCGCAACCGTGCGCGCCGAGGCGATGCAGCGCTTGCAGGTGGGGGTGTTCGGGATCGGGTCGATGGTGCTGCTGGTCGGTCTTGCCAGCATCATCGGCGGCCAGGCCGAGCGTAACGACAAGCTTGTCCCGCCCGAGGCTGCGCCCACCACCGAACCGAGCGCCGTGCCCGCGCAGGCCAACCCGCTGGCGGACGCGGGCGTGGTGCCCGATATCGCCGCCGAGCCGAGCCCCTCGCCGAGCGTCAAGCCGCTCGGCGTGCCCCCGCCGGGCCAGCCTCCGCAGGGCAATGCCGCGCCGCAGCCCTAAGCGCGCGCTCGCAGCCGCGCTGCTCGCGTTGCTGGGGGCCGGGTGCGACCGCGCGCCCGCCCAATCTGCCGCGCCCGGAAGCGGTGCCCCTCTGGAAAAGCTCGGGCTGATGACCAGCCTGCCGCTTTACTGGCCGCTCGGTGCCGGGGTGGAGGAGATCGCGTCCGGTCGCGCCCCGCCGCCGTGGCAGCGTGCGGCGCTGGAGGGAGCCTATGAGATCGAGCCGCTCGACAGCCTCGCCCCGATCCCCGGCCTTGCCGCCGGTGCCGCGCCGACCGATCCGCTTGCCGGACTCACCCGGCTGGCGGTGATCCAGCCGCGCGGGCTTTCGCCGGCGGATAATGTCGCGCTCGATCAATGGGTGCGGGCTGGGGGGCGGCTTCTGCTGGTGCTCGATCCGGCGCTGACCGGGGAATATGACCTGCCGCTCGGCGATCCGCGCCGACCGGCGGATTCCGCCCTGATCCCGCCGGTGGTGGCGCGCTGGGGGCTGGCGGTGCAGTTTGACGAGGCGCAGGGCGAGGGCGTTGCAGAGCGGGCGCTTGGCGAGGCCGCGCTCCCGCTGGCGCTGGCGGGCGAGGTTGCCATCATCGATCCCGCAGCCGCCGCCTGCACGCTGCTCGCCGAGAATGCGGCCGCGCGCTGCACGGTCGGCAAGGGTACGGTGACGCTGATCGCCGATGCCGCCCTGTTCGAGCACCGCGAACTTGCGGGCGAGGGCGAGGCGGCCTTGCGCAGGCTGGTCGGCGAGGTGCTCGGATGAGCGTGCGTGCGGGCACTTTGGGGAAATCGCGGGACACCGGGACTCGGAGTCGCGGGCGAGCACGGGAAAGCGCGGGGAACTACGGGAAGGACACGGTTTGTTCCGCGAAAATCAGGTGTTTGGCAGGAGAAGCTGCCAGAGCGAATGACCCATGGGGCGGATAGAAAAAACTATAAATCAACGGGATAACTAGTTTTCCCGTAAAATCCCCGAAAAATCCCTTCCATCCCCATGCCTTCCCCGATATTACCGGGGTCCATCAGACATGCCCGTATGTCTCGCGTCCGCCCGGTGGGGCCGGACGACCTGCCCGCACGCGTGCGGTCGGGGCCGGGGAGGGCATGTCCGGGGGAATTGTGTGCGTCATTGGCGCAGGCGGGCCGGGCAGGGCTGCCTGCGGGGGATAGAGGGGATTGCAGGCACGTGTCTGCTTTTTTGGGATATAGTGGCCAAGCCTGGTCGCCTGCGGGCGACAAGGGCCGCTTTGTCCTGCCTCCGGCCTTCCGCAAGGCGGTGAAGGAAAGCTCGGGCGGGGCCCGCACGCTGTGCCTGTCCGCCCATGCCAAGTATGACTGCCTGATGGGCTTCGGCCTTTCGCGCATCGAGGAGCTCCACAGCGAGCTCGACGATGAAGCCGCCGCCGCGCGCGAGATGAAGAACGCCGACTTCGACCGCGATGTGCGCGCCGCCCAGCTGTTCGGCTTCGAGCAGCTGCCCTTCGATGACAGCGGCCGCTTCGTCATGCCCGAATATCTGCGCGATCTCGGCAAGGTCGAGGACGGGCTCTACTTTCAGGGCTCGGGGCGGTTCTTCTTCGTGTGGGCGCCCGAACAGCTGAAGCAGATGGGCCCCGAATGGAAGAGCGCGCAGGCGGCCTGCGCGCGCCTGATGGCGTCTGCCAAGAAGGGGGGTGGCGAATGAGCCCCGAAACCTCCGGCGCCGCGCCCCATATCCCCGTGCTGCTCGACGAGGTCGTCGCGGCCCTCCAGCCGCGCCCCGGCATGACCATCATCGATGCGACCTTCGGCGCGGGCGGCTATTCGGTCGCCTTGCTTGAAGCGGGGGCAAGCGTCCACGCCTTCGACCGCGATCCCGATGCGGTGGCGGCCGGGCAAGCACTGGTTGCCCGCTTCGACGGCCGCCTTGCGCTCCACCCCGCGCGCTTCTCGGCGATGCAGGCCGAACTCGCGGCCATCGGCGTGACCCAAGTCGATGCCGTCGTGATGGACATCGGCGTCTCCTCGATGCAGCTCGATCAGCGGACGCGCGGCTTTGCCTTCATGCATGACGGCCCGCTCGACATGCGCATGAGCCAGACGGGGGAAAGCGCCGCCGATTTCCTCAACACTGCCGACGAGGAAGCGATTGCCAACGTGCTCTACACCTATGGCGAGGAGCGCCAGTCGCGCCGCGTCGCGCGCGCGATCGTCGCCGCGCGGCCGCTGACCACCACCGGCGAGCTCGCCCGCGTGGTGCGCCGTGCGCTCGGCCACAAGCCCCACGACAAGAAGGACCCGGCGACCCGCACCTTCCAGGCGGTGCGCATCCATGTGAACGACGAGCTGGGCGAGCTCGAAGCGGGGCTCGCCGCCGCCGAGGCGCTGCTGGGCGAGGGCGGTGTGCTCGCCGTGGTCAGCTTCCACAGCCTCGAGGACCGCATCGTCAAGCAGTTCCTCAAGACCGCCAGCGGCGCAGGCCGCGCGGTCTCGCGCCACCTGCCCGGGGAAATCCCGGGGCCGCCGCCCACCTTCGCGCAGGTTTCCAAGGCTATCCGTCCTTCCGAGGCCGAGATCGCCCGCAACCCGCGCGCCCGTTCGTCCACCCTGCGCCATGCCACCCGCACCGGCGCGCCGCCGAGGAGTCTCGCAGCATGATGACCAGCACTCAGGCCCGTTCGCTCGGCTGGGCCGCCGTCCTTGGGATCTGCCTTGCGGCGGTGGTGGTGCTGAGCTTCAAGGTGAACGCGGTGCGCAGCGAGGTGCTGCTCGCCGAACGCCAGCTGATCGCGCTCCAGCGCGAGACCCTGCTGCTCGAGACCGAGTTCGAGACCCGCGCCAGCCAGCGCCAGCTGGCCGAGTGGAACGCGGTCACATTCGGCTATGCGGCCCCGCGCGCCGGCCAGTTCCTCGATGGCGAGCGTCAGCTTGCGAGCCTGGGCGAGGTGCGCGGGCCCGATGCGCCTTCGCCGATCCGCCTCGCCAGCGCCGATGCGGCCGAGGTTGTCGCCGCCGACGCCCCGATGCGCTCGCCGGTCTCGGGCGAGAAGGTGACGCTTGCCTCGGCGGCTGCCGAGAAGGATGCAGGCGCGGTGTTCGCCGATGCCTTCGGGGACTTCCTGATCGAGGCCTCCCCGATCCGTCCGGCGCGGGCCGAGACCCCTGCGCGCGGCGGCAAGCCCGCCGTCGCCGCCAAGGGGAAGAGCGAATGAACGCGATGGCGGCACGCCTTGCCGCCCCGCTGAGCGGCGCTCATGCCGCAACCCCCGTCATCCCCGCCGGCCGCCTGCCGAGCGCTGGCTTGCGTGCCCAGATGCTGCACGCCGCGCGCCTCAGGGTGCTGTGGCTGTTCGCCGTGTTCGGCGCGGTCACGCTGGTCGCGGTGCTGCGGATCGCCACGCTCGGCCTTGGCGGCAATGCCCCGCAGCATACCAGCCTCGAGGACGCGCTGCTCCCCCCGCGCGGCGAGATCACCGATCGCAACGGCGCCCCGCTCGCGCGCGCCTTTCCCGCCTATGCCATGTGGTTCAATCCCAAGGCAATGGGCGATGCCGGCGCGCCTCTGGTGCGCTCGCCCGCAGAAGTGGCGCGGGCGCTGAAGGCGATCTTCCCCGACATCGACGAGGCGCGCATGGCCAAGCGCCTTGCCTCGGGCGAGGCGGGCTATCTGCGCCGCCGCCTGCTGCCCGAGGAGGCCAACCGGGTCTTCGCGCTCGGCGAGATTGCGCTCGAGATTCCGCGCGAGACCGATCGCTACTACCCGCAGGGCACGCTGGCGGCGCATGTGCTGGGCTATGTGGTCGAGAACAAGGGCGGGCGGCTGGGCATGGAGCAGGTGCTCGAGAAGGATTTGAGCCACCCCGACAAGCGCATGGCACCGGTCGCGCTGTCGATCGACGTGCGCGTGCAGGGCGCGCTCGAGGACGAGCTGCGCAAGGGCATGCTCGCCACCAATGCGCTGGGCGCGGCGGGGATCGTGCTCGATGTCGAGACGGGTGAGGTGATGGCGATGGCCTCGCTCCCCGAATTCGACCCCAACACCGCGGGTGCGGCAGGAGCGGTCAATGTCTTCAACCGCGCCACCAACGGGGTTTACGAGCTGGGTTCGACCTTCAAGCCGCTGACGGTCGCCGCCGCGATCGATGCGGGCGTGGTGCGCGATCTCGGCCGCCCGTGGAACGCCGCGCCGGTGCCCGTGGGCAGCCGCACGATCAAGGATACGCACGCGATGGGGCCGAGCCTCAACGTGCCGCAAGCGCTGGTGCATTCTTCCAACACCGTCACCGCGCGGGTCGCCGATGAAATGGGCCCGGAACGCCTGCGCCGGGCGATGATTGATCTGGGCATGGACCGCCGCCCGTTCATTGAACTGCCCGCCAAGGGCAAGCCGATCTGGCCGCAGGGCGACTGGAGCCGCGTCACCAACATGACGGTCGGCTTCGGCCACGGCCTTGCGGTCACTCCGCTGCATCTTGCCAGCGCCTATGCGGCGATGGTCAATGGCGGGATCTGGCGCCCGGCGACGCTGATGAAGCTCGCGCCCGCCGATGTGCCGCGCGGCCGCCGGGTGTTCAAGGAATCGACCTCCTCGCGCATGCGCCAGCTGCTGCGGATGATCTCGCTCTACGGCACCGGCAAGAGCGCCGATGCGCCCGGCTACCGCGTCGGCGGCAAGACCGGCTCGGCCGAGAAGGCGGGCGTGGGCGGGTACAACAAGACCGCGCTGGTCTCTTCGTTCGCCGCCGCCTTCCCGATGGACGCGCCGCGCTATGTGGTGGTGGTGGTGGTCGACGAGCCCAAGGGCACGATGGCGAGCAGCTTCCAGCGCACCGCCGCCTTCACCTCGGCGCCGATTGTCGGCAAGCTGGTGCCGCGCATCGGCCCGATGCTGGGCGTGCAGCCCGACGACAGCCGCGATGTCGACATCTCGGACCTGCGCTATCTGGTGGATAAGGGCGAATGAGGCTCGGCGAACTCTTGCGCGCGGCGGGTCTGGCGGCTGACAGTGAGCAGGCCGTGACCGGCTTTGCCATCGATCACCGCAAGGTCGCGCCCGGAACCATTTTCGGCGCCTTCCAGGGTGCCACAGTCAATGGCGAGGATTTCATCCCCGCCGCAGTCAAGGCGGGCGCGATTGCCGTCGTCTCCCGCCCTGAAGCCCGCGTCGAGGGTGCGCTCCACCTTGCCGACGTCAACCCCCGACGCGCCTTTGCGCGCCTCGCCGCGGGCTTTTTTTCTCCCTACCCGGCCACACTTGTTGCGGTGACGGGGGCCAACGGCAAGACCTCCTGCGTCGAGATGACCCGCCAGATCTGGCGCATGGCGGGCGAGCGTGCGGCGAGCATCGGCACCTTGGGCGTGACCACGCCGGACGGTTCGGTCTCAACCGGGCTCACCACCCCCGACATCGTCACCTTCCTCGCCAATATGGCGGGGCTCGCCCGCGAGGGCGTGACCCATGTCGCCTACGAGGCATCGAGCCACGGGCTCGACCAGTACCGCAACGAGGGGCTGACCGTTTCGGCGAGCGCCTTCACCAATTTCAGCCGCGACCATCTCGACTATCACGGCACGATGGAGGCCTATTTCGCGGCCAAGATGCGGCTGTTCACCGAGGTCGTCGCGCCCGGCTCGCCTGCCGTGATCCATGATGCGGGCGACGGGTCGGAGTGGACCGCCAAGGCGGTAGCGCAGGCTGAGGCGCGCGGCCTCAAGGTGATGACCGTGGGCGAGGGCGGGAGCTTCCTCAGGTTGATCGCGCGCGAACCCGGGCAGTTGGGGCAGCTTCTTCACATCGAACATGAAGGCACGGTGCGGAAGGTCAACCTGCCGCTGATCGGGGCCTATCAGGCGGCCAACGCGCTGGTTGCGGCGGGTCTTGCCATGGGGACAGGAGTTTCCGCCTCCGCGACTTTCGACGCGCTCACCC
>PNKW01000034.1 GCA_013822695.1 Erythrobacter sp.
GTCGGTCAGCGCCTGCGCCTTCGCGTTGATCGCATCGACGTCGTCGCCCTCAAGCGCGGTCTTGGCCTCGGCGATCGCTGCCTCGACCTCACCCTTCAGGCCGGCGTCGATCTTGTCGCCGTGCTCCGAAAGCTGCTTTTCGGTCGCGTGGACGAGGCTGTCGGCCTGGTTGCGCGCTTCCGCCGCCGCCCGGCGCTTCTTGTCCTCTTCGGCGAACTTTTCGGCGTCCTTGACCATCTGGTCGATGTCAGCGTCGCTGAGACCGCCCGAGGCCTGGATCTTGATCGTCTGTTCCTTGCCGGTGCCCTTGTCGCGCGCCGCCACCGAAACGATGCCGTTGGCGTCGATATCGAAGGTCACCTCGATCTGCGGCACGCCGCGCGGTGCGGGGGGAATGCCGATCAGATCGAAATTGCCGAGCAGCTTGTTGTCGGCCGCCATCTCGCGCTCACCCTGGTAGACCTTGATCGTCACCGCGTTCTGGTTGTCCTCGGCGGTGGAATAGGTCTGGGTCTTCTTGGTCGGGATGGTGGTGTTGCGATCGATCATGCGGGTGAACACGCCGCCGAGCGTCTCGATGCCGAGCGACAGCGGGGTCACGTCGAGCAGCAGCACGTCCTTGACGTCGCCCTGCAGCACGCCCGCCTGAATCGCGGCGCCCATGGCGACGACTTCATCGGGGTTCACGCCGGTGTGCGGCTTGGCGCCGAAGAAGGCTTCGACGACTTCGCGCACCTTGGGCATGCGGGTCATCCCGCCGACGAGGATCACTTCGTCGACCTGATCCTTGCTGATGCCCGCATCCGCCAGCGCCTTCTTGCAAGGCTCAAGCGTGCGCTGGATCAGCGCGTCGACCATCTTTTCAAGGTCGGCGCGGGTGATGGTTTCAACAAGGTGCAGCGGCGTGGTGGTGCCGCCTTCCATGCGTGCGGTGATGAAGGGCAGGTTGATCTCGGTCGAAGCGGCGCTCGACAGTTCGATCTTGGCCTTTTCGGCCGCTTCCTTCAGCCGCTGAAGCGCGAGCTTGTCGGTCTTGAGGTCCATGCTCTCCTTCTTCTTGAAGGAGTCCGCGAGGAACTCGACGATCGCATTGTCGAAGTCCTCGCCGCCGAGGAAGGTGTCGCCGTTGGTCGACTTCACTTCGAACACGCCGTCCCCGATCTCGAGGATCGAGACGTCGAAGGTGCCGCCGCCAAGGTCGTAAACGGCGATGGTCTTGCCGTCTTCCTTGTCCATGCCATAGGCCAGTGCGGCCGCGGTCGGCTCGTTGATGATGCGCAGCACTTCAAGCCCGGCGATCTGGCCGGCATCCTTGGTCGCCTGGCGCTGAGCGTCGTTGAAATAGGCGGGCACGGTGATGACGGCCTGCGTCACGGTTTCACCGAGATAGCTTTCGGCGGTTTCCTTCATCTTCTGGAGAATGAAGGCGGAGACCTGCGAGGGGCTGTAATCCTCGCCGCCCGCGTTGACCCAGGCATCGCCGTTCTTGCCCTTGACGATCTTGTAAGGGACGAGGCCCATGTCCTTCTTGGTCAGCGGATCTTCGAAGCGGCGGCCGATCAGGCGCTTGATTGCGAAGAGGGTGTTGTCGGGATTGGTCACCGCCTGACGTTTGGCAGGCTGGCCGATCAGGCGCTGGCCATCCTTGGTGAAGGCGACAATCGACGGCGTGGTGCGCGCGCCTTCCGAGTTTTCGATCACCTTGGGCTTGCCGCCGTCCATGACAGCGACGCAGGAGTTGGTGGTGCCGAGGTCGATACCGATTACTTTACCCATTGTTTCCCCATCCATAAGGACAATTGTTGGACACCGCTGCCGTCGGCTTCCCGGTTTACGGCAAAGCACCTTGGCGGCTCGTTTGTGAGCGCGATATAGGTGTGCTTTCGCTTGGCACAAGAGAGCCTCGCCCCTAGATTTGGGGCCATTCCACAAGGAGACATCTGAAGTGAATTCGATCCGCAAGGCCGCGTTGGCCGCTTTGGCTGCCGCGACCCTGCCCGCTCTGGCCGCCTGTTCGCCCGGCGCTGATGCCCCTGCGGGCGACGCGACCACCGCCGCGGCAACCGCCGGGCTGACCATATCCAATGCGCGCCTTGTCCTGCCCCCCGTCTCGGGCAATCCGGCGGTGGTCTATTTCGACCTTTCCTACAACGGCGCGCCCGGCGTATCGCTGACGAGCGTTGCGGTTGAAGGCGCAGGGATGACGATGCTCCACGACAATGTCGAAAGCGAGGGCAAGATGCAGATGGTGATGACCGATGCAGTTCCCCTTACCCAGGGCACGCCCGTCAGCTTCAAGCCCGGCGGCCTGCATGTGATGGCGATGCAGCCTTCGGATGCGCTCAAGGCGGGCGGGACGGCCAAGGTCATCTTCACGCTGTCGGACGGCACCACCACCACGGCGGACGTGCCGGTGCGCGCGGCAGGGGACGAGCGCTGAGCCGCGCGCGGACCGGATCGCAGGGAGGGGCCCTGCCCCCCGCGTGTCCGGTCGGCGGCACGCGCCCGCTTACTGATGGCGAGATTACGCTCGCCCGGTCTGTGTTCGGCGACGCGGTCGACTATGCGCCGGTCAAGGTGACGCGCCGCAAGTTCTTCCCGCTGCAACCCAGGGGCGTGACCATGGCGCCGATGGGAAGCCTCCACTTCCACCCCGACGCCCCGCACTATTGCGACGATTTTGCCGCCGCCTCGCTGGCCAAGCAGGGGCATTTCATCCACGAGATGGTGCATGTGTGGCAGGCGCAGACCCTTGGTCGCTGGTATCTGGTGCTGCGCCGCCACCCGTGGTGTCGCTACGACTATGCGCTCAAACCGGGGTGGGAGCTGGCGCGGTATGGCCTCGAACAGCAGGCCGAGATCGTGCGCCACGCCTTCATGATACGTGATGGCGCACGCGTCCCCGGCGCGCCCTCGCTGGCGGCCTATGAAGCGATCCTGCCGTTTAAGCCCGCTTAGTTCGGGCGGCGCACGGGGTATTCGCGACCGTTACGTTCGACGCTGCAAGATGCGACACTAGCGCGCTTCCTGATGACCGTGCCGCCGCGCCCGCGAAACTCAATCCGGCTTCTTCGCCACCGCCACCATCGCGGCGCGCAGCAGGCGGTCCTTGATCATCCAGCCCGATTGCATCTCCGACACCACCATCCCCGGCTCGTGATCGGTGGTCGGCACTTCGAGCATCGCCTGATGCTGGTTGGGATCGAGCGGCAGGCCGACCGCGGCGATGCGGGTGATGCCGTGGCTGGCGAAGACCTTTTCGATCTCGCGCTGGGTCGCCTCAAGGCCGATCACCAGCCCCTTCATGCTGTCATCGGTGCGCAAGGCTTCGGGGATGGCTTGCACCGCGCGCGCCAAATTGTCGGCGACGCTCAGGATATCGCGGGCAAAGCCGGTCGCGGCATAGGCGCGCGCCTCGTCCTTCTCGCGCTCCAATCGGCGGCGCACGTTCTGCGTTTCGGCCTGCGCGTAGAGCACTTCTTGCTTCACCGCGCCAAGCTCTGCCCGCAGCCCGGCAATTTCGGATGACATCGCGATGGCATCATGATCGACGCCTTCGTCAAAATCCTTGCCTTCAGGATAGTCGTCGCCTTCCAGAAATTCCTCAGGTACGCCCTTCAATTCGCTTTCAGCCGCAGCATCGCGCGGCTTGCCCTTGTCATTCATGTCTCGTGTGCTTCCATTCAAGCGATCAGATTGCCCAGTGAACGGGCGGTGAGGTCAACCATGGGGACAACCCGCGCATAATTCAACCGCGTGGGACCGATGACGCCCAGCACGCCGACCACCCGCCCCTCGCGGTCGCGATAGGGCGAAGCGATGACGCTGGAGCCCGACAGGGCGAAAAGGCGGTTCTCGGAGCCGATGAAAATGCGCGTCGCGTCGGCCTCACGCGCGGAATCGAGCAGCTCGGCGACCGACTGCTTGTTCTCGAGATCCTCGAGCAGCATCCGCACCCGCTCGATATCGCCCAATGCCGCCTCGTCGAGCAGGTTCGCCGCGCCGCGCACGATCAGTACCGGCCGCGCGGCGGCATCCTCGCTCCACACCGCAAGCCCGCGCTCGACCAGATCGCGCGAGGCATCGTCGAGCTGCGACTTGCCGGTGCTGATCTCGGACCGCATCGCCAGCGCAGCCTCGGCGAGCGTGCGACCGGCAAGCCGCGCGGTGATGTAATTGGAGGCACGGTCGAGCGCGCCCAGGCTCAGCGCCCCGCCGATTGTGAGCACGCGGTTTTCCACGCCGCCATCCTCACCCACCAGCACCGCAAGCGCCCTGCCCTGCCCGAGATCGACCAAGCTGAACTGGGCAAGCCGCTGTTCGCGCGGGGCGACCAGCACCATGCCCGCCGCCCCCGAGAGGTCGGAGAGGATCGCCGATGCCTGCTTCAACGCCGCCTCGAGCGGCCCGGCCTCAGCCAGCCGCGCCTCGATCGCAGCCTGCTCCTGCGCGGTCGGTTCGGCAACGCGCATCATCCCGTCGACGAAAATGCGCAGCCCCGCATCGGTCGGCATCCGCCCCGCGCTGGTATGCGGCGCGGCAAGCAGTCCGGCCACCTCCAGATCGGCGAGCACCGAGCGGATCGAAGCGGGCGAGAGGTTCAGCGTCCCATCGGCCGCCAGCGTCTTGGAGCCGACCGGCTGCCCGCTGGCGATGTATTCCTCCACCACACGCTGGAAAATGTCGCGCGCGCGGGAAGTCAGTTCGGTGACGGGGGGCGAGGTCATGTGGGCAATCTTAGTCTTTGCGCTTGCCGCGACAAGTGGCCCAAGCCTAATGGCCCCAAAGCCTCAAACGGAGTTTTCCATGCGCCCTTCAGGACGCGCGCCCGATGAAATGCGCGCCATCACGATCGAGACCGGGTTCACCAAGCATGCCGAGGGCTCGTGCCTGATCGGCTTTGGCGATACCAAGGTGCTGTGCACCGCGAGCGTCGAGAAGGGCGTGCCGCCATGGATGCGCGGCAAGGGCGAAGGTTGGGTGACGGGCGAGTATTCGATGCTCCCGCGCGCGACCCACACCCGCGGCGCACGCGAGGCGGCCAAGGGCAAGCAGTCGGGCCGCACGCAGGAAATCCAGCGGCTTATCGGCCGGAGCTTGCGCGCCGTGGTCGATCTCCAGAAGCTCGGCGAGCGGCAGATCACCTTGGATTGCGACGTGATTCAGGCCGACGGCGGCACGCGCACCGCCTCGATCTCGGGCGCTTGGATCGCGCTGCGCATCGCGATCAACGGGCTGATGGCGGCGGGCGAGATCAAGCATGATCCGATCACCGCGCAGGTCGCGGGCATTTCCTGCGGCATCTTCAAGGGCACGCCGGTGCTCGACCTCGATTATGACGAGGACTCGAACGCCGAGGCCGATGGCAATTTCGTGCTGCTGTCGGGCGGCAAGATCGCCGAGGTGCAGGCGACCGCCGAAGGCGCGACCTATGACGAGGAAGCCCTCCTGCGCCTCCTGCGCCTCGCCCGCATCGGCTGCGACCGGATCTTTGCCGCGCAGTTGGACGCGGTGAAGTGATCCCCAATTCTTCTCGGCGCCTCGGCTCCGGCAGCCTTGTGATTGCCACGCACAATGCGGGCAAGCTCAAGGAAATTTCCGCGCTGCTCGACCCTTACGGCGTGCGCTGCATCTCCGCTGGATCGCTTGGCCTGCCCGAACCGGCGGAGACCGGGGTGACCTTCGCGCAGAACGCGCTGATCAAGGCGCGCGCGGCGGCGGAGGCTTCGGGGCTGGCGGCGCTCGCCGATGACAGCGGGCTCAGCGTCGCCGCGCTCGATGGCCGCCCCGGCGTCTACACCGCCGACTGGGCCGAGCGGCAATGGTTCGAGGGCGCTCCGGGGCGCGACTGGTACATGGCGATGGGCAAGGTCGAAGGGATGCTCGCCGAGCAGGGGCCTGATGTCGACCGCAGCGCCGCGTTTCATTGCACGCTGGCACTCGCATGGCCTGACGGCGAGTCTGCGTTGTACGAGGGCCGCTGCGACGGCGCGCTCGTCTGGCCGCCGCGCGGGACGTTGGGGTTCGGCTATGATCCGATCTTCGTGCCCGAAGGCTACGACACCACCTTCGCCGAGATAAATCTGAAGGAAACCATGGGGATCAGCCACCGGGCGGACGCCTTCGCCAAACTCGTCGCCGCGCAATTCGGCGGGTAATTCAGCGCCGCGTCAGGTGGCGGCCGGGATCGAGGCGGTAGCCTATCACGTTGCCTGCCGGCCAGTAACGGCACACCAGCACCTCGTGGCGGGCGTTGAGCGCGGTGGCGCAGCCCACTTCCTGCGTCTCGGGCCAGATGATCTGGGTATAGTGGCCGACATCGCTCCACCGTCCGGTGCGCGAGACATCGGGGAAGACGCCGGGCATGAAGGCGGCGCGTTCGGCGAGGAAACCGTCGATCATCTGCCACGGGGCATAACGCTCGCGGGTGCCCATCCACAGGTTCTCGCCCTGCCCCTGCCGCTGCAGATCGGGCGAGTGGTGGAAGGCACGGCGCGCGGCGAGATCCTCGGCCCAGTCGCGGGCATCGCGCCGCAGATCGTGGTTCCAGCGCAGCGGCGGCAGGCCGACGGCGGCGCGCGCCGCGTTGTGTTCGGAGAGCCATTCCTGCTCGGCCGGGAACAGCGGGCGCTGGTCATTGCGGGCGTCTTGCGGCAGGGCGGGCGCGGCTGCCATAAGCAGCATCGCGCCGAGCAGGCGGGTGGCCAGGGACATGAAACGGGAGCTCCGCATGATGTGGGTCTATGCGTCAACGGTTAAGCAGGGCTGAAAATTCCGCCTGTGGCCCGCGCGCTCTACATTCACTGGCCGTTCTGCGCCAAGAAGTGCCCTTATTGCGACTTCAACTCGCATGTGCGCGAAGGCGTGGACGTGGCCGCGTGGCAGACGGCGCTGATCGCCGACATGCGGGCCGAGGCGGCGGTCGCTGGCGGAGAGACGCTGACCTCGATCTTCTTCGGCGGCGGCACGCCCTCGCTGATGCCCCCTGCCCTCGTCGCCGCGCTTCTGGCCGAAGCGGAACGCCTTTGGGGATTTGCGCAAGGAATCGAGATTACGCTCGAGGCCAATCCCTCCTCGGTCGAGGCAGCCAATTTTGCCGCGCTGGCGGGGGCGGGGATCAACCGCGTGTCGCTCGGGGTGCAGTCGCTCGACGATGCCGAACTGCACTTTCTCGGAAGGTTGCACGGTGCCGAGGAGGCCTTGCGCGCGCTCGAGACGGCGCAGGCGCATTTCGCGCGGGTGAGCTTCGACATGATCTACGCTCTGCCCGGCCATACGCCCGAGCTGTGGGAAGACCGTCTGACCCGCGCGCTGGGGTTCGGCACCGGGCACATGTCGCTCTATCAGCTGACTATCGAGCCGGGCACGCGCTTTGCCAGCGACATGCGGC
Organism: Erythrobacter sp.; assembly: GCA_013822695.1. GTDB lineage: Bacteria > Pseudomonadota > Alphaproteobacteria > Sphingomonadales > Sphingomonadaceae > Erythrobacter. The sequence goes on from PNKW01000034.1 coordinate 7,391, forward strand.
GCGGGCGGTTGGTGCCGCTGGACGATGACGAAGCGGCGGAGCTGTTCGACATTACGCAGGCACTCACGAGTGCGGGAGGGCTGCCCGCCTACGAGACCAGCAACCACGCGCGGCCCGGCGAGGAGAGCCGCCACAACCTCGCCCATTGGCGTTATCAGGATTACGCCGGGATTGGCCCGGGCGCGCACGGTCGGCGCGGTGGGGTGGCGACGGTGCGGCACAAGAAGCCGGAGAATTTCCTCGGCGCGGTCGCGCGGCAGGGTGATGGCATCGCCGAGGCGCGCGCGCTGGCGGTGCCCGAACAGGCAGCCGAAGCGCTGCTGATGGGCCTGCGCCTTGTCGAAGGGGTGGACCTTGCCGCGCTCGGCGCGCGGTTCGGCCTGCCGCGCTGGGGGTTGGTGGACGAGGGGGCTCTCGCACGGCTTGCTGGCCTCGGGCTAATGTGGGTCGCCGATACGCGGATCGGCGTTGCGCCGGAGGGGCGCGGGGTGCTTGACGCGCTGCTGGCCGAAGTGGTCGCCGACACGCTGGTTGCCGCATGAGCACGGCCGAAATTCTGGAAACATGGCGCGCGCATCTAGCGGATAATCGCCGCCGATCGCCCCATACCGTGCGCGCCTATGTCGCGGCCGCTGCGCGGCTGCTGGCGGCGCGAGAGGCCGAGGATTGGGCGGCGGTCGCGGCGACCGAGGCGCATCACCTGCGCGCGCATCTCGCGGCGCGGCGCGGCGAAGGCCTCGGCAATGCCAGCACCGCGCGCGAGCTTTCGGCGTGCAAGGCCTTCATCGTCTTTGCCCGTGCGCAATCTGGAGACCCCGAACCCGCCGCCCCGCGCCTGCGCGGCCCGCGGCTCAAGAAGGGCTTGCCCCGCCCTGTCACCCCTGACGAAGCCGAGAACCTCGCCTCGCACGTCGAGGACTTCGCCGCCATCGACTGGATCGGCGCGCGCGACCGGGCGGTGCTGTTGCTCCTCTACGGATCAGGCCTGCGGATCGCCGAGGCGCTGTCGCTCACCGGGCGCGATGCGAGCATGGGCGAAGTGCTGCAGGTGACCGGCAAGGGCGGCAAGCAGCGAGTGGTGCCGGTGTTGCCGATCACGCGGGCTGCGGTGGCCGAATATGTACGGGCATGCCCCTGGCCGCTTTCCCCGTCGGATCCCCTGTTCCGCGGAGCCAAGGGCGGGCCGCTCTCGCCCGGCATGGTGCAGCGCGCGATGGCGCAGGCGCGCCGCGCGCTCGGCCTGCCCGATACCGCAACGCCGCACGCGCTCAGGCACTCCTTTGCAACGCATTTGCTGAGTGCCGGCGCGGACTTGCGCAGCTTGCAGGAGCTGCTCGGCCACGCATCCTTGGGATCGACCCAAATCTACACCCGCGTCGATGCCGCCGCGCTGCTGGAGAATTACCGCAAGGCGCATCCGCGAGGTTAGCGCAGAATCATTCTCCCTGCTCGTGCGCCTTGACCGGCTTCCACGTCACCACGCGGTAGATGTAGAAAGCCACCCCGGCGAGCACCAAGAGCACCACCCCATAGCCCGCAAGTTTCTCGAAGCGCTCGACCAGCGGGGCCGCCGTCTGGCCGCCGAAGATCAGGATCGCGTTCCACACGCCCGAGCCCAGCGCCGTGAACAGGCAGAAGCGCCACAGCTTCATCCCCGCAAGGCCCGCCGGCAGCGACACGATGGTGCGCAGGATCGGCGAGAAGCGCAGCAGGAACACGATCCAGTCGCCATATTTGCGGAAGATGTCGCGCGCCTTGGTGAACTCGTCCCACTCGAAGGTCAGCCACCGGCCCCAGCGGTCGATGATCGCCTTCAACTGCTCCTCGGTCCAGCGCACCCCGATCCAGTACCAGAACAGGTTGCCCGCGACCGTGCCGAGCGTGGCGGCGACCCACACCGCCCCGAAGGTCATCTCGCCCTTGGCCACAAGTAACCCGGCCCCGCCCATGATCACCTCGGAAGGGATCGGCGGAAAGATGTTCTCGGCCGCCATCAGCAGGAAGATGCCGAGATAGCCGCCCTGGTTGAGCAGTTCGAGGAGGAAGTCGGTCATGTGGTCCCAGTCATGAGGTAGGGGAGCATCAGGCTGCCGCGCCGCGCGCGGCAAGGCGCCGTTCGATCGCATCCCAGATCATGCCCGCCGTATCAGTGTTGTTGAAGCGGTCAATCGCCACGATGCCCGTGGGGGAGGTCACGTTAATCTCTGTCAGCCACTTGCCGCCGATCACGTCGATGCCCACGAAGGTCAGGCCAAGGCGCTTCAGATCAGGGCCGAGCGCAGCGCAAATCTCCTGTTCGCGCTCCGTCAGCGCGGTCGGCTGCGCTGAGCCGCCCATCGCGAGATTGCTGCGGAACTCTCCCTCCCCCGGCACCCGGTTGATCGCGCCGGCGACCTCGCCGTCGATCAGGACGATCCGCTTGTCGCCCTGGGCGACCTCGGGGAGGAAGGGCTGGACCATGTGCGGCTCGGGCCAGGTCTGGTTGAACACCTCGAACAGCGCGGACAGGTTTTCGGCGTTCTCGCCGATGCGGAAAATCGCCTTGCCGCCATTGCCATGGATTGGCTTGACCACGATCGAGCCGTGCTTCGCCATAAAGCGCCGCACCTCGTCCACCGAGCGCGTGACCAGCGTCGGCGGCATGAAGCGGCGGTAATTGAGCACCATTACCTTTTCGGGCGAGTTGCGCACATTCGCCGGATCATTGACCACCAGCGTCTCCGTGCCGATCCGCTCAAGCAGGTGGGTGGCGGTGATGTAACCCATGTGGAACGGCGGATCCTGCCGCATCAGCACCACATCGACATCCTTGCCGAGATCGAGCCGCAGCTGCTCGGCCCGGCGGAAGTGGTCGCCCTCGACCCGCTGCACCGTCACCGGATAGGCGTGGGCGAACAGGCGGTCATCCTCGTCGAGCGTCAGGCTCTCGACGTGGTATTCGTAAAGCGTGTGCCCCCGCGCCTGTGCTGCCAGCATCAGCGCAAATGAGCTGTCGCCGGCAATCTTGATACTGTCGATGGGGTCCATCTGGACCGCGATGCGCAAATTCATGAGCAACTCCGTGGGGGATCAGCCGAAGGGCATCCAGGCGTTTTCGATGTGGGTGGGCTTGCGGCCGGGTGCAAGCAGGATGACGTCGATGCGGATGTCCTCGCCGTTTGTCGCATATTCCTGCCACACCATCTCGACCGCGTTGGCGACGCGCGCGAGGCGGCGTTCGTCGATGGCATCGGCGAGCGCGGCGGCGCGGGCGCGCCACTTGACCTCGACGAAGGCGACAAGGCCCGTGCGCTTGGCGATGAGATCGATCTCGCCCGCCTTGGTCTTCACGCGTTCGGCGATGATCTGCCAGCCCTGCTGGGCAAGCCACATTGCGGCCTCCGCCTCGCCCTCGCGCCCGCGGGCATCGGCCTCGTGGCGCTGCTCGGGGGTGCGGCGGGTTGTCATGAGCCCTTGAGCTCCAGCGCGCGGGCATAGAGCGTCGCGCGGTCGATGCCGGTCGCCTTGGCCACCACGCCCGCAGCCTTGCCCGGCCCCGCCTCGGCGAGCGCCGCGCGCAGCAGCGCGTCGGTGTCGAGCACCGGCGCCTCGCTCTCCGAAGGCGGGCCGATCAGAAGCACGATCTCGCCCTTGGGCGGGTGCGCGGCGTAATGCGCAGCCAGCGCCGCCGCCGTGCCGATGCGGCATTCCTCGTGCAGCTTGGTCAGCTCGCGCGCGACCGCCACCTCGCGCTCGGGCCACATCTCGGCAATCGCGAGCAACGACTTTTCGAGCCGCGGGGCGGTTTCGTAGAACACCAGTGTCGCGGCCACGCCAGCCAGCCCCTCCAGCGTTTCAACCCGCGCCTTGTCCTTCACCGGCAGGAAGCCTGCAAACAGGAAACGGTCGCTCGGCAGGCCCGCGATGGCGAGCGCCGAGACCGCAGCACAGGCCCCCGGAATGCTCGTCACCATCACGCCCGCCGCGCGCGCCTCCCGCACCAGTCGGTAGCCGGGATCGGAAATCAGCGGCGTGCCCGCATCGGACACCAGCACAACCGGCGAATGCCTCGCCTCGTCGATCACCCGCGCGCGAATTTCGGGCCCGGCATGGTCGTCAAGGCGCTGGAGCCTGACCTTTATTCCGTAATGTTTCAACAGCTTGCCCGTCACCCGCGTATCCTCGCAGGCGATCAGACTGGCACCCTGCAACACGGCGAGCGCGCGCAGGGTAATGTCGCCAAGATTGCCAATCGGGGTGGCAAGGATATACAGCCCGCTTACGGGTTCCCACGCGGGAAGGGATGGCAGCGCCTCGGGTCTCACGGGTTGAGTCCATGGCGCACGACTGAGGGGTCGGCAAGAATGAAGCTTTGGACACGTCCGAATTGGGCGCCGAATTGGGCCGGATCACTTGTCGCCGCAGCGCGGGCCTTGCGTGGCCGCAACCTTGCGGTCGCCGGTGCGGCATTGCTGGCGAGCGCCTGTGCGGTGGTGCCCAAGGCCGAGGTCGCGACTGCCCCGCCCCCCGGGCCTGCACCCGAGCCTTCCGCGACCGTGCTCCCGACCGACACCGGGCGCCACCGCATCGCGCTGCTGGTGCCGCTGTCGGGCGACACCGCGCCGGTCGGGCAGGCGATCGCCAATGCGACCACCATGGCGCTGCTCGATACCGGCGCGGACAATCTGCGCATCACCACCTATGACACCTCTGAAGGCGTCAGCGCGGCGGCGAGGAAGGCGATTGCCGATGGCAACCGGCTGATCCTCGGGCCGCTGACCGCCGATGCTGTCCCGCAGGTGCAGGCCGCCGCGCGGCCGGCGGGCGTTCCGGTGATCGCCTTCGCCAATGATGCGAGCGTGGCGGCCGCCGATGTCTTCGTGATCGGCCATCTGCCCGAACAATCGATCCGCCGCTCGGTCCAGTTCGCGCGCAGCCGCGGGGCGGCGCGCTTCGCGGTGCTCGCGCCCGAGGGTGACTACGGCACCCGCGCGGTCTTCTCGCTCGAGAACGCGCTGCGTGAATTCGGCGGCGCGCTGGTGCGCAAGGAAGGCTATGCGCGCGGCAACACCTCGATCGTCAGCGCTGCGGCGCGGCTGCGGGCGGCCGGCGGTTATGACACCGTGCTGATCGCGGATTCGGCGCGGCTCGGGATCGATGCGGCAGGCGAGCTCAACAAGTCCGCCCGCACCCGCACCCGCATCCTCGGCACCGAGTTGTGGAGCGGCGAGGCGGTTCTCGCCCGCACCCCTTCGCTCGAGGGCGCGCTGTTCTCGGCGGTGTCCGACCAGCGTTTCCGCCGCTTTGCCGATAGCTATGCGCAGCGTTTCGGCAATCAGCCGTTCCGTGTGGCGACGCTCGGCTATGACGCCGTGCTGCTGACCTTGCGCGTCGCGCGCGAATGGAAGGTCGGCACGCCCTTCCCGCGCGAGCAACTTTACGACAAGGGCGGCTTCCTCGGGGTTGACGGGGCGTTCCGCTTTGCGCGCAACGGGGTGGTCGAGCGTGCGCTCGAAGTGCGCGAGGTCAAGGGCGGCGATGTTGTCGCGGTCGATCCGGCCCCTGCCGGCTTCGGCAAGTGAGTGCGTAAAACCCCCGGGGGTGGCTTGAGGCGCAGCGCTGCGGCCCTATAACCGGAAGGATGTCCGATCCCACCCCCGACGACCTCTTCGCCAACACCCCCACCTCAAGCGGCGATTACAACGCCAGCGCGATCGAGGTTCTCGAAGGGCTCGAGCCGGTCCGCCGCCGCCCGGGCATGTATATCGGCGGCACGGACGAGCGCGCCTTTCACCACCTCGCCGCCGAAGTGCTCGACAACGCGATGGACGAGGCGGTCGCGGGCCACGCCACGCGGATCGAGGTGCGGCTTGATGAAGGCAACCGCCTGTCGATCGCCGATAATGGCCGCGGCATCCCGGTCGATGAACACCCCAAGTTCCCGGGCAAGTCGACGCTGGAGGTGATCCTTTCGACGCTGCATTCGGGCGGCAAGTTCTCGGGCAAGGCCTATGCCACCAGCGGCGGTCTGCACGGCGTCGGCATCAGCGTGGTCAACGCGCTGTCGGTCCACACCCGCGTCGAGGTCGCGCGCGACAAGCAGCTCTATGCGCAGGAATTCGCGCGCGGAGTCACGCAAGGGGCGATCCAGAACCTCGGGCCTACCCCCAACCGGCGCGGCACCACGGTCAGCTTTGTCCCCGATCCCGAAATCTTCGGCGAGCGCAGCTTCACCCCCAAGCGCCTGTTCAAGCTGGCGCGCTCGAAGGCCTACCTCTTCGCGGGCGTCGAAATCCGCTGGAAATGCGCCCCTTCGCTCGCCAGCGAAGAGGTGCCGGCCGAGGCGGTGTTCAAGTTCCCTGGCGGGCTTGCCGATCATCTCGCGGAACAGGTCGGCTCCCGCGAATGCGTCACCGCGCAGCCTTTCGCGGGGACGCAGGATTTTCCGAGCATCGACGGCGTCGGGCAAGGCCGGGTCGAATGGGCGCTGGCCTGGCCGCTCTATTCGGACGGGTCGACCAGCTGGTATTGCAACACCGTGCCCACCCCCGATGGCGGGACGCATGAGCAAGGCCTGCGCACCGCCCTCACTCGCGGGCTTCGCGCTTTCGGCGAGCTTGTCGGCGCCAAGAAGGCCAAGGACATCACTGCTGACGATGTCATGACCGGCTGCGAGGTGATGCTTTCTGTCTTCATCCGCGATCCGCAGTTCCAGTCGCAGACCAAGGACCGCCTCACCTCGCCCGAGGCCGCGCGTCTGGTCGAGAATGCGATGCGCGATCACTTCGACCACTTCCTCACCGATAATATGGAGCGCGGCAAGGCGCTGCTCGGTGAAGTGATGGAGCGCATGGACGAGCGCCTCAAGCGCAAGGCAGAACGCGAGATCAAGCGCAAGACCGCCACCAATGCCAAGAAGCTGCGCCTGCCCGGCAAGCTCACCGACTGCTCTGGCGAAGGCGGGCGCGAGACCGAGCTGTTCATTGTCGAAGGCGATTCTGCGGGTGGCAGCGCCAAGCAGGCTCGCGACCGCAAAAGCCAGGCGATCCTGCCGATCCGTGGCAAGATCCTCAATGTCGCCAGCGCCACCGCCGACAAGATCCGCGCTAACAGCGAAATCGCCGACCTTGCGCTCGCGCTCGGCTGCGGCACCCGCAAGGACTGCAACGCGGACTCGCTGCGCTATGACCGCATCATCATCATGACCGACGCCGACGTCGACGGCGCGCATATCGCGACGCTGCTGATGACCTTCTTCTTTCAGGAGATGCCCGACATCGTCAAACGCGGCCACCTGTTCCTCGCCCAGCCCCCGCTCTACCGCCTGACCGCGGGCAAGGAGAGCCGCTACGCCCGCGATGATGCCCACCGCGCCGAGCTGGAGGCGACTGTGTTCAAGGGCAAGAAGGTCGAAGTCAGCCGGTTCAAGGGCCTTGGCGAAATGAACCCGCAGCAGCTGCGCGAGACCACCATGGCCCCCGAGACACGCGGGCTGATCCGCATCACCCTGCCGCAGGAATTCGAGGACCGCGCCGGCGTCGCCCGGCTTGTCGACGAGCTGATGGGCCGCAACCCCGAGCACCGCTTCAATTTTATCCAGAACCGCGCGAGCGACGTGGACCGCGATCTTATCGATGCCTAGGAGGGGAACGATGCGTGCTTTTATGCTGATGATCGCGGGCCTGTTGCTGGGGCCGGGTCACCTCGCCCATGCGCAGGAAGTGCCGGTTGCCGAAGAACCGCCGGTTATCATGCGGCTCAACAAGGTTGTGCTCGATACCGAGGCTGCCAACACCACCGGTTCCGCCAAAACCGGGACGTTGTGCGTTTCCAGCGACAAGTTCACATGGAACGGCTTCGGCGAAAGCGGTGTCGTCCATGGCCCCTACCAACGGCGTTTCGTCAAGGCGATGGAGGTCACCGGGTTCAAGGTCCTCGACGGATCGAAGAACCTCTTCGCTGGCGCGGCTGCGAATGAAGATGGCGGTTATGCGGTTGGAGTGATCCTGTTGCCGCGAACCGTCGAAATCTGCTTGACGATGGGTGGCAGGATCAAAGGGCGGGTTGTGTCCGACGTGGAGTTCCAACTGTTCGACAATACCACCAAGCAGGTCGCGCACGCGGTCACCTATTCCGGCTCGGCCGAGTATCCCAAGTTCCGTGACGATGCGAATTTCGGAACCCTGCTGGCCGATTCCTTTGCCGACGCCGCGGGCAAGTTTGCCGCCGACCCGGCCGTCCTCAGCCGCGCGCCGTGAACGCGGACGATGCAGCCGACCGGGCCGATGCGGTCGAAGGCGACATCATGGCCGGAGACCGCCGCATTGCTCGGCCCGATACCGCGCTGCCCGACTGGCACATGCCTGACGCCGCCTACCGCCCGGTGCCGATCGCATGGTTCACCGCGGCCTTCCTGCTCCAGACGGTGATGCTGACCTTCCTGTTCGTCCTCCTCCTCGCCAAGCCCGCGTGGGTCACGATCGTGCTCGCAAGCGTGGCAACCGGGGTGCTGGGCGCGTGGACCTGGGACCGGGGGATGAAGGCGGCGGGCACCGGATGGCAAATCGCGACTGCGATGATGCTGGCGCTGCAACTCGGTTTTGTGTGCCTCGGCGCGGCGGCGCGGGGCTAGGCAGCCTCGGCCCGCACCCGCCGGAAGACAGCCACGAACAGCGCCGCCAGCAGTAGCGGCATGATCGGCACGCCCGCGTTTATCGCCAGCGGCCGCGCAAAGGCCGCGCCTGCGAAGACCGCGGCGATGGTGATGCGCTCCCCATCGGCAAAGCCCCCTTCCCGCGCCCGCGCGAACAGGAAGGCGAGCGGGAAAGCGGTCAGCACCATGTCGTAATCGAGCACGAAGGGCGTCGCGAGCGGCGCGCCTGCCAACACCAGCGCGGCAAGCCCCGGCGTGAAGGCGCGCCGCCAGCCCGCCACAACCACCGCCGCCGCCAGAGCCAGCGACGTTGCAACCTGCACCGCTATCGCCGCCGCAGCGGGCACGCCGACAAGGCTGAGCCCGGCGAACACGCTCACCATCTTGGCAAAGCCGATATTGCCGTCCGCCGTCGCCGTGCTCGCGGTGCGGGTAATCGCGAGCCAGTCCGCCCACACCTGCGGCCCGAACGCCGTTGCTGCCAGTGCGGCAAGCGCCAAAGCTGCCGCGCCTGCGCCAGCAATGGTGCGCCACTGCCCGCTCGCCAGCAGCGCCAGCGGCACCAGGAGGCCAAACTGCGGCTTGATCGTCGCGAGCCCGATCAGAATCCCCGCCAGCCAAGGGCGGCGGCCAACCAGCAGCAGCCCGCCGCCGAGCAGCGCAGCCACCAGGAAGGACGTCTGCCCATGTGTGAGCGTCACGAACACCGGCGGAAAGGCCGCGATCAGCACGACCGCAGGCCCCTTCAGCCCGAGCTCGCGGAACCATGCCCGCACCGCCGCCAGAAACGCCGCACCGGTCACCGCCAGCCACGCCGCCAGCGCCGGGAAATAGGGCAGCAGCCCCAGCGGCCAGACGAAAGGCAGGAAACCCGGCGGATAGAAGAAGGCGGTATACTCGCCCGGCATCGCGTAGAATTCGCGTTGCACGGCGACATGCGCGGCGGTGTCATAGACATTCGTGCCCGCCACCAGCATCCGCCCCGAGGTCCAGAAGCTGATGAAATCGGTGCCGATCAGGAAGCCGTTGGCATCGACCCCGCCCCTCTGGGTCGCGAGCAGGTAGACCACCGCACCCGCATTCACCAGCGCGAGCAGCAGCAGATAGCCGCGCACCCGCCCGGGCTCGAGCCATTCTGCCTTGCGGATCGCGTCCCATCCCATGGCCTTCGTCCTGCCGCGCGAGGCCGCCCAAGTCCACCGCGCCTGCGCACAGCCTCGGGGAAAGTCGCTAGTCGGCGGTCTTGGTATGGATGTGAAGATGCCCCTCGAGCGTGCGGTGCACCGGGCACTTGTCGGCGATGGCGATGATCTTCTCGCGCTGTTCTGGCGTCAGTTCGTCGCCCAGCAGCGTGATCACCCGGTTCAAGGCCTGCACCTTGGCGCCTTCCTCCAGCATATGCGCGCAGTCCTCGGCATGGTTGCGCTCGTGGGTGAGGTGGATGCGCGCGCCTTCGAACGCCCAGCCCTTCTGGTCGGCATACATCTTCATCGTCATCGCCGTGCAGGTGCCGAGCGCGGCGAGCAGCAGATCGTAGGGCGTCGGCCCGCTCTCGTCCCCGCCATAGGAGCGCGGCTCGTCGGCGATGAAGCGGTGCGCGGTGGTGTGGACCTCGGTGCCGAACTTGCCGTGGCCGGTCTGCACCACCACGCCTTCCTCCGGCATCGGCCAGTCGGAGCGCATCGGGAGGTAGCGCCCCGCCCAGCCCGCGATCATGGTCGCCGCGAAATTGGCGTCCTCGGCCTTGGTCAGCAGGTGATCGGCGCCCGCGAGGCTGACAAAGCTCTTGGGGTGGAAGGCGGCCTGGAACAGCGCGCCCGCATGCTCGATCCCGACGATGGTGTCAGTGGGCGAGTGGAGGCAGAGATAGGGCCGCCGCAGCGTCCCCACCACTTCCAGCAGATCGACATCGCCTGCCGCCTCCAGAAACGAGCGGCTGAGGGTGAAGCTCTGCCCGCCGATCCTGACCGGCCCCGCCCCGTCGCGCCGGATCGCGTCGTGATCGCCCTCGATCACGTGGAGCACATGCGGCACGTCGGACGGCGCGCCGATGGTGGCGATCGCGGCGACCTTCTCCTCGCCGAGCAGAGCGGCTGCCGCCAGCACCGCCGCGCCGCCGAGGCTGTGCCCGACCAGCAGCAGTGGACCATCGAAGCGCGCAGCGAGTGCATCGGCAGCCGCGACCAGATCGAGCATGTCGGTCGCAAAGCCAGCACGTCCGAAATCGCCCTCGCTCCCGCCAAGCCCGGTGAAATCGAACCTGAGGCAGGCGATCCCCTGGCGCGCCAGCGCGCGGCTGACCGCCACTGCGGCGCGGCTCTGCTTGGTGCAGGTGAAGCAATGCGCAAACAGCGCCGCCCCGCGCACCAGCCCGGTGGGCAGTTCGAGCGCGCCTTCGAGCGCATGGCCCGCAGGCGTCGGGAAGGCGAGCGTTTCGGTCGGCATGAAGTATCTCCTCAAGGGGCAAGCCTATGGAACATTTGCGCGCATCATGCGACCTGTCAGACCGTTCCTTGTGCCCCGTGATCAGGAGAGCGATAATGCGAGTCCCCGTCTTTCATGCCATCGCTCTGGCCTTCGCCGTGATCGCTGGCGCCCCGGCGGTAGCGCAGCCTGCCGCACCGTCGGCCCAGCCTGCCGAGCCGACCGCGATCGAGGCGCGCAGCCTTCAGGTGGTGGAGCTTCTCAATGGCGAGGTGCAGCCAGAGGAGATCTTCACCGCCGGTTTTCGCGCGGCGATTGCCGATGTGCAGATCAAGGCGCTCTCGACCAATCTGACCGCGCAATTCGGGCGGGCGGTGGAGGTCAGCCTGCTCGCCCCGCGCGACGGCACCCGCGCCGCGCTCGAAATCCGCTTCGAACGCGGGATCGCCAAGGGCGCCATCGCGCTCGACCCGGCCGAGAACGACCGCATCAACGAACTGCGGTTCACCTCGGTCGATTCGCTCGCTGTGCTGGGCGACACGCCCGAGAAGATCGCCGCCGATCTTGCTGCGCTGCCGGGACGGGTCAATGCCTGGTTCGGGCCGCTTGATGGTGGTGCGGCGTTGATAAGCCGCGACCCCCAGGTGCCGCTGGCGCTGGGATCGACCTTCAAGCTCTATGTGCTGGCTGCCCTCGCCGAAGATGTGAAGGCAGGGCGGCGCAAGTGGTCCGACGTCGCGGTGCTGACTGAGAAGAGCTATCCGAGCGGACAGTTGCAGGACTGGCCCGAAGGCGCGCCAGTGACGTTGCACACGCTCGCCAGCCTCATGATTTCCATCAGCGACAACACCGCCACCGACCAGCTGATCGCAGTGCTGGGCAAGAAACGCATTCAAGACCTGATGGGCGACAAAGGTTTCGGCAATTCCTATTTGAACGACCCGTTCCTTACGACCCGAGAGCTGTTCGTGACCAAGGCCGACCAAGGTCTTACCGATTTGCGGCGGCGGGGCCGCGGTGGGGACGAGGTTGCGCTGGATGCCTATCTGACTCTGCTTAACGCGCCCGAGCGGCCGGTAACGTTGGAGGAGGTCAACGCCGCCTTCGGCAATGGTCCCAAGGCGCTGGATATCGAATGGTTCGCCTCGCCCGCCGATCTTGCCCGGCTCTTCGTCCATATGCGCAAGACCGCCGACCCCGAGGCGTTCCGGATCATGGCGATCAACCCATCCGCGACCGGCGCGATCAAGGCGAACTGGGACTATGTCGGCTTCAAGGGCGGTTCGGAACCCGGCGTGTTCAATCTCACCTGGCTGCTCACCGACAGGCAGGGGCGCGACTGGGTGCTGAGCCTCGGCTGGAACAACCCCGAAGCCGTGGTCGACGAGGGCAAACTGGAAGCCATCGCCCAGCGCATCCTGCTGCTGCCTCGCTGATTTGCCAGCCCCCTCCCCCCTTGCACCCGCGCGGCCTGCGCCTTATCGCTGCACCCCGAAAATTCAGTCTCGCAGGAAAACCCATGACCGATCAGCAGCAGCAGCGTTTCGAAGGCACCAAATCCTATATCGCGACCGAAGACCTCAAGGTCGCGGTCAATGCCGCCGTCACCCTGCGCCGCCCGCTGCTGGTCAAGGGCGAGCCCGGCACCGGCAAGACCGTGCTGGCGCATGAAATTTCCAAGGCGCTGGGCGCGCCGCTGATCGAGTGGAACATCAAGTCGACCACCAAGGCGCAGCAGGGGCTTTACGAATATGACGCGGTCGCCCGCCTGCGCGATGGCCAGCTGGGCGAAGAGCGCGTCCACGACATCCGCAACTACATCAAGAAGGGCAAGCTGTGGGAGGCCTTCACCTCGCCCCAGCTCCCGGTGCTGCTGATCGACGAGATCGACAAGGCCGATATCGAGTTCCCGAACGACCTGCTTCAGGAACTCGACCGGATGAGCTTCGACGTCTACGAGACGCAGGAGCGGATCACTGCGCAGGAACGCCCGATCGTCGTCATCACCTCGAACAATGAAAAGGAGCTGCCCGACGCTTTCCTGCGCCGCTGCTTCTTCCACTACATCAAGTTCCCCGATCGCGAGACGATGCAGGACATCATCGACGTTCACTTCCCCGGCATCCAGAAGACGCTGGTCAAGAAGGCGATGGATATCTTCTACGACCTGCGCGAAGTGCCGGGTCTGAAGAAGAAGCCCTCGACCAGCGAACTGCTCGACTGGCTCAAACTGCTGCTCAACGAGGACATGCCGCTCGACGTGCTGCAAAACAGCAATCCGGCGAGCGCGATCCCGCCGCTTCACGGCGCGCTGCTGAAGAATGAGCAGGACATCATGCTGTTCGAACGCCTCGCCTTCATGGCGCGGCGCAACCCGAGCTGAAGAGCGTGCCACACCAGGGCGGCTGCTTCTGCGGCGCGGTGCGCTTCACCATCTCGGGCGAGCCGCAGGGCGCACGGATGTGCTGGTGCTGCGATTGCCAGCGCATTGCCAGCGGTTCGGCGACCGTCAACGTGCTGTTCGACGAGGCTGCGGTGGCCTACACGGGCGAGATGACCCGCATCACCCGCGTCGCCGATAGTGGCAACACGGTGGAGCGGGGGTTCTGTTCTATCTGCGGCTCGCAAATATACAGCCGCACCACCCAAGGCCCCAAGCTACCCATGCGGGTGCGCGCGGGCACGCTCGACGATCCCGAGATCTGCCCGCCCACCATGATCATCTGGGGCAGGAGTGCGCCAAGCTGGGCGCCTTTCCCTCCGGGCATGCCGGTGCTTGAGGCGGGGCCCGGCTCGGCGCCGCTGGTCGGGCGAGATCTGGCCTAGCTCAGCTTACCGGAAAACAGGCGACCCCGGCGCGCTTCAGCGCCTTGCAGGTCGCGTGGGCATCGGGGGCCGAGGCGCGCAGGCGGTAATATTGCTTGCCGTTCACCACCGCCGGGATGACCGCCATCTGCATGGCCCGCAATTCCGGACGCTGCCCGGCGAGCCTCTCCCACTGCGCCGCTGCCTCGCGCGCCGAGAGCGCGGCGGCGAGCTGGATGGCCTGCTGTCCGGCAGCGCGCGGGGCGGCAATGGTTCGGGCGGCAGGCAAGCGCGGGGCCGGAGTGGTCGGCGAGGCGGGTGTTGTGGCGGCAGCGAGCGCAGGCCGCTGGCGCTGAAGCAGCGCAGGCGTGATCGGGACCACCGCATCGCTGCGTTGCGCCAGCGCCAGCGCCGCCTCGCCGTCCTTCAGCGGCTCGTCGACCACGATCACCGCCGTCGATGCCATCTTGGTGATCTTGAACAGCTCGCTCGCAAAGGCTGCGGGGATGCGGATGCAGCCGTGCGAGGCAGGGTATCCGGGCAGCCGCCCGGCATGGATCGCGATCCCGCTCCATGTCAGGCGCTGCATGTAGGGCATGGGCGCGTTGCTGTAGAGGTTGGAGCGGTGGAAGCGCTTCTTCTGGAGGATTGCGAAGACCCCGGTGGGCGTTGGCTTCCCGCGCTTGCCGGTCGAAACCGGGCTCGAGCGCCACAGCACGCCATCGCGAAAGACGTGCATCTGCTGCGAGGACAGGCTGACGGTGATCACCACCCCGCTGCGCATGACATCGCTGACGGTGATGCTCGGCGGCGGTTCCGGTTCGGGGGTATGCGTGGCGGTCGGTGACGGAGCGATAACGGGCGCTTTGATCTGCGCGGCGTCCTGCGGCGAATCCGGCCCCTCCCCCCCCAAGGCAAGGGCGCTGGCCGATCCCAGCAGCGCTCCTGCCAGGAGCAGGAAACCGAGGAGCTTCGAGCGCAGCAAGGGCGCCTCCGTTAACCACAAGAGTTAACGGCTAACCGCTCCGTGCTTTCGGGGCAAGGGTTAGTCCCTGTCAGCCCGGCTTCAGTCGAAGCTGTAGGCCAGCTCGAAATCGCCCCAGCGCCGCCCGCCGAAATAGAGCGGCACGTAGACATTGCGCACCACAACATAGGCGCTGCCGTCGCCTTCCTGACGATAGACCGCCATGGTGTAAGGAGCGGTGCTGGCCTTGGCGACGAGATCGACGCCTTCGAGCAGAATGCGGCCGTTGCGGCAGTATTGGGTGTCGTGCGCCAGTTCGCCGGTCGGCTTGCGCGAGCGTTCGGTCAGGTGGGTGGGCAGGAAGCCCTTCATGTCGGCCGCAGAGCACATGCGCGCAGCTGCATCGCCCGCGACCAGCCTATCGAACATCGGGCGCCAGTTGCGGTCGGCCCAGTCGCTCAGGCCAGTGCGATAGAGCTGCGGGTTGGTGCCCGCGACCGGCCGGTAATCCTGATCGAACAGCTGCACGATCGTCAGTTCGCCCCGCTCCAGTGCTTCCTGCGTGACCTGTTCCATCCGGCGCGCCTTCGCGATTGCGCGCTCCACCATGATGCTGTCCTGCGGCGACAGGCCGGCCTTGACGATCCGGTCGAACATCTCGCTGGCGGTGATCTCCAGCTCCTCCATCTTGCGGTGCGCGCCGTGGAGTTTGTCCTCGTTGCTGCGCGAGGCGACGTCATAGCTGGTCAGCACCCGCTGCACCTTGTCGACATGGCCGGAGATGGTCCCGGTCGAGCGGGCGATGACGTCATTCTGCTTGTCGACCTCTTCCACCAGCGCGCCGACATTGGCGATGGTGCTCTCGATCCGGGCAACGCTGGCACGGGCCTCGCCGCTGGCTTTCGATCCGGCCTCGATCCGCCCGATCACCACCTCGGCCTCGCCGCCCAGCGCGTCGATGGTGTGGGCGATTTCCTCGGTCGCCTTGCGGGTGTCGTTGGCGAGGCTCTTCACCTCGCTCGCCACCACCGCGAAAGTCCGGCCCGCGTCGCCTGCGCGCATCGCCTCGATCGTGGCGTTCAAGGCGAGGATATTGGTCGTCTCGGCAATTTCGCCGATGTCCTGCGCAGAGCGGCGCACCTGCTCCATCGCGGCCGAGAAACTGGTGACGTGCTGGCCGAGGGTATCGACCAGCTCGATCAGCGAAGCGATCTGGCCCAGCGACGACTGGATCAGCGCCGTGCCTTCGCTGAGGCGCTCGATCGCGCGTTCGGACAGCAGGCGTGCTTCGTCGGAGGCCTCGGCCACCTTGGTCTGGTCGGCTTCCAGCGCCCGCACGGTCTCGGCCAGCGCCTCGTGCTCGGAACGCAGCGTCTTGGACGACGCGATCACCGCCTCCACGACGCCGGCGACGTCGGTGCACCCGACGGTCACCGCCCCGCAGCTTTCGGGGATCATGCCCAGCGCATGGGCGTTGGCGGTATCAATTGCGAGACTGTTCATATGTGGATCGCGGCCCTGTTCGTGCTTTGCGGGACACTAGGCAGATGATGGTAAGCAATGGGTTAAGACTTGGGCCTGAACCCTCGCAAGAATGGGGACTGGTCACACGGCCATGCGCGGGGTAATCAGACCCCATGTTCTTCAATTTCGTCGACGAGTTGAGAGCCGCCGGGATCGGCGCCTCTTTCAAGGAGCACCTCACGCTGCTGGAGGCGCTCGACAAGGACGTGATCGAGCAGACGCCCGAGGCGTTCTACTACCTCTCCCGCGCGACCTTCGTGAAGGATGAGGGGCTGCTCGACCGGTTCGATCAGGTGTTCCAGAAGGTCTTCAAGGGGATCATGACCGATTACGGCCAGAACCCGGTCGACATCCCCGAGGACTGGCTGAAGGCCGTCGCCGAGAAGTTCCTGACCCCTGAGGAGATGGAGAAGATCAAGTCCCTCGGCGATTGGGACGAGATCATGGAGACGCTCAAGAAGCGGCTCGAAGAACAGGAAAAGCGCCACCAGGGCGGCAACAAGTGGATCGGCACGGGGGGCACTTCGCCCTTCGGAAATTCGGGTTACAATCCCGAAGGCGTGCGGATCGGCGGTGAGGCCAAGCACGGGCGCGCGATCAAGGTCTGGGAAAAGCGCGAGTTCAAGAACCTCGACAACACCAAGGAACTCGGCACCCGCAACATCAAGATGGCGCTGCGCCGGTTGCGCCGCTTCGCCCGCGAAGGCGCGGCGGACGAGCTCGACATTCCCGGCACCATCGAGGGCACCGCCAAGCAGGGCTGGCTCGATATCCGGATGCGGCCTGAGCGGCGCAATGCCGTCAAACTGCTGCTGTTCCTCGACGTCGGCGGGTCGATGGACCCCTTCATCAAGCTGGTCGAAGAGCTGTTCAGCGCCGCCACGGCGGAGTTCAAGAACCTCGAATTCTTCTACTTCCACAACTGCCTCTACGAAGGCGTGTGGAAGGACAACAAGCGCCGCTGGCAGGAACGCACCAAGACCTGGGACGTGCTCCACAAATACGGCCACGATTACAAGATCGTGTTCGTGGGCGACGCGGCGATGAGCCCCTATGAGGT
The DNA here is from genome assembly GCA_013822695.1 of Erythrobacter sp. GTDB lineage: Bacteria > Pseudomonadota > Alphaproteobacteria > Sphingomonadales > Sphingomonadaceae > Erythrobacter. Next base: position 24,800 of record PNKW01000034.1, read on the forward strand.
CACGCACCCGGGCGGCTCGGTCGAGCACATGAACGAGGAAGCGGGCGCGGTGTGGCTCCAGCGGGTCACCAACACCTACCCCGCGACCGTGTGGCTCAACCCGGTGCCGGAGAAGCAATGGGGCTATTCGCAGTCGACCAAGATGATCAAGCAGCTGGTCGGCGACCGGATGTATCCGCTGACGCTCGAGGGGCTGGATGATGCGATGCGGGAGCTGTCACGGAAGCACGGGGCTTGAGCGACGGGATTAAGCTGCCGGCAGGGATTGCGCTGGAAGACCCGCGCCCGATAGCCGCCTCGGCTCCCTATACCTACTTCATGCCGTTTCCCGAGGAACTTGCCGCGCTTGGCCCTGGCGATGGGGTCAAGGCGATCTTCCATGAAACGGCGGGTGGCCGGGAGTATGACGGCGAGCGCATGTGGGTGCTGGTCGAGCGCATCGAGAAGGGGTTCGTCGTGGGCAAGCTGGTCAACGAGCCGCGCGACATGCCTTCGATCAGCCTCGGCGATCCGGTGCGGATCCCGCTTACCCATGTGATCGATTGCACATATGAAGAGGGAAAGCCCGCGCCTGTCGTCCCGCAGCGCCGCACATACTGGGACCGCTGCCTTGTCGACGCCTGCGTCGTCGAAGGACGCAGCCACGCCGACTACCTCTACCGGGAGGATCGTGACGTGACGCGCGAGGGTGACAAGGACCCGGACAGCGGATGGCGCATTCGTGGCACGGATGCCGGAATCGCCGAGGACGAAGGCCTCGGCAAGGGTCCGTTGCACATCGCGCTCGGCAAGGTTTTGAACGCCGACGATCGCTGGCTTCACCTGATCGATCGCGAAATAGGCTGCGCCTTCCTATGGGACGCAGAAAGCGATGATTATATCGAATGCGATTGAGGCTGGCCGCCCCTACCCCTTCCGATCCAGCTCGCGGTCGAGATGCAGACTGCACCGCCAGAAGAAGAACGCGGGCACCAGCCCCAGCACCGCCGCGCCGTAGAGCACATAGCGCACCGATTCCGCGCCGAGGCGCGGTTCCAGCACGTCCGACAGCATCCCGAAGAACAATGGCCCCAGCCCCAGCCCGATGAGGTTCTGGAAGAACAGCAGGCTCGCCGCCGCAATCGCCCGCGCGCGCATCGGCACCAGGCCCTGCGCCGCCGAATAGCACGGCCCGTAATAGAGCGAATTGAACACCTGGGGCAGGAAAATCAGCACCAGCGCCAGCGGCCAACTCGGCGCCTGATAGGCGGCGATCGCGATCGGCACGGCGAGCGCCATGCCGATCGCGGGCGCGCTCAGTACGTGGCGGCGATTGGTCGCGCCGAAGCGGTCGGCAAGATAGCCGCCAAGCCATGTGCCTAGAATGCCTCCCACCCCGCCGATAATCCCGAACCACAGGCCCGTCTGGCCCGGTGTCAGGTCATGGGTGCGCTGGAAGAAGATCGTCGTCCAGGTGGTCTTGCCGTAAGACAGGAATGACGCCGCCGAGCCCGCGATCACCAGCAGCACGAAAGCGCGCGAGCGCATGACTTCAGCGACCGCCTTACCGACTGGCAGAGCGGCGGGCTGGCTCTTCGCCCGCAACACCGCCGCGGCGTCAGAGCGGCGCGGGTCCTTGAGAACGAACCACACCACCAGCGCCAGCGCGACGCCGGGAAGTCCCACCACCACGAAGGCTTCGCGCCACCCGAGATAGTCGGCGAGGAGCCCGCCGATCACCATCCCCAGCAGCGAGCCGACCGGAATGCCGAGCGAATAGAAGGCGAGCGCCGAGGCGCGTCTTTCGGGCGGCACCATGTCGCTGATCAGCGAATGCGCAGGCGGCGTGCAGCCCGCCTCGCCCACCCCCACCCCGACGCGCGCAAGCAGCAACTGCCAGAAATTCTGCGCCAGTCCGCACAGCGCCGTCATCGCCGACCAAAGCGCCAGCGCGGTTGCGATCAGGCGCGGGCGGCTCGTCGTCTGGCGGTCAGCAAAGCGGGCGATGGGGATGCCGAGCACGGTGTAGAACAGCGCGAAGGCCAACCCGGTCATCAGCCCGATCTGTGTATCAGAGAGATCGAGGTCGCGCGCGATCGGCTCGGCGAGGATGTTGACGATCTGGCGATCGATGAAATTGAAGATGTAGACCGTCAACAGGATCCACAAGGTCACCCTTGCCGATTGCACGCCGGTGCCGCTCGCTGCCGCGGTTGCCATTATTTGCCTCTCTCCCATCGGCAGCGGTTCATCCGCTGTCCTTTGTCACATCGTCGCGCGGTCGTTGCGCTCGCGTAGCGGCGTCATGACGTCATTCCATAAAGCAGGTGCGGGCGCACCTCGGCAATCCAGGCGGCCTCGTCGTGTGACGTCATGGCGTCAAGATCGGTCGGCCGGGCGGCCGGATCATCGACCCATTCCCTGAGCGAGGGTCCGCCGTTGATCACGTCGATGGCGAGACGGCTAAGCTCATATTCGTAGGGGAAGTCGCGCCACAGCGGGTAATCCGGATAGAGCAGGCGGATCGCCTTGAAGGCAAGCGCCTGCAGGCGCCAGGGCTTGAAGCTGTCGTGATTGTAGAACCCACCTTCGGCGTGAATCATCAATGCATTACAGAGCGTTCCTGCGTGCTTGTGGAAGGTCGGTTCGAACCAACATTCGCGGATCGCGCAGCCCGCCAACCAGTCGGGCGCGAGCTTGTTCATGACCTTGAGCACCCCGCCTGCGTCCACATCCGGAGCGCCGAACAGCACCTCTAGCGGCCGCGTCGTCCCGCGCCCTTCGGACAGCGTGGTGCCCTCGAGCATCACCGTCCCGGCATAGCAACGCGCCATGTTGAGGTTGGCCGCATTGGGTGAAGGATTGATCCACAGGCGTGACGCCGGCCACCCGAAGCCGTCATCCGCATCGGGACGCCAGCCCTCCATCGCAACCACCCTGTATGCGACGTCCAGACCGAAATGTTCGATGAACCAATGACCCATCTCCCCCATGGTGAGGCCGTGGCGCATCGGCATCGGAGCGGCGCCGACGAAGCTCTCCTGCCCCGGCACCAGCAGCGTTCCCTCGACCGGGCGCCCCGCCGGATTGGGCCGGTCGAGCACCCACACCTCTTTGCCCGCCTTGGCCGCTTCCTCGAGCAAATACAGCAAGGTAGTTACAAAGGTATAGATCCGGCAGCCAAGATCCTGCAGGTCGAACAGGAACACGTCTGCGCTCGACATCATCTGCCCCGTCGGCCGGCGCACCTCGCCATAGAGCGAGAAGATCGGGATGCCGTAGCGCGGATCCATCTCGTCCGCGGTCTCGATCATGTTGTCCTGCTTGTCGCCTTTCAGCCCATGCTGCGGGCCGAAGGCGCTGCTGATGTTGACGCCAGCGGCAATCAGCGCGTCGAGGCTATGCGTGAGGTTTGACGTCACACTCGCCGGGTGCGCCACCAGCGCCACGCGGCGGCCCTTCAATTGGCTGAGGAGTTCGGGGTCGGCGAGCAGCCGGTCGATGCCGTTCTTCATGTGCCAAGCGATGGAACAGCAGCAGCGCAAAGGCAATGCTCGGGATGAGCCTTTGGCGGAAGTACTGGGAACATTGCGCGCTCTGTGCCAGTTAGGCCCCCATGGACATTGACTGGACCCCTGTCGCCTTTGCCGCTGGTTGGGCGATCATCCTTGGCGGCGCGGGCGGCGCGCTGACCGAGATCGGGCAGTGGTACCGCGATTTGCGCAAACCCCCGTGGCAGCCGCCCGACTGGCTGTTCGGCCCAGCCTGGACAATCATCCTCGGACTTGCCGGGTGGAGCTTCTACATCGGCCTGACCCAAGCCCCCTCGCCCGAGGCACGCATGGGCGTCTGGGCGCTGTTCATCGCCAATTTCGTGCTGCATTTCCTGTGGTCGCCGCTGTTCTTCAAGCTCAAGCGGCCCGACTGGGCCTTGGGCGAGAACGTCTTCCTGTGGCTTTCTGTGGCGGGCCTGATGGTCGTGCTGCCACGCCTCGTCGGCAACCCCTTCGCGGGCTGGCTCAATGTCCCTTACTTCATCTGGGTGAGCTTCGCCTTCGTGCTCAATGCCAAGATCGTGGAGCTGAACCGCCCCTTCGTGGCCGGAGCGCCCGCCCGCTAGCGCTCGACGATCAGCGCGCGATTGGCTTCCGAGTGGAACTCGGGCTTGCCTGGCGGAAAGGCGAGCGCCCAGTACTGCTTGGTGCCGTCGGCATGTTCGACCACGGCATTGAGCGCCACCTGGGCAGGCACGGGAAGATCAGCGGCGATACTGGCGCGCAGAACCAGCCCTGCATCGTCATGCGAGCAGGCGATGGCGATTGCATCCACGGGCGCATTGCGCATCCCCTCGCGGAAGGAATCGAAGTCATAGGCCGCCCACTGGCCCGAGGGCGACAGGTTGAACTCGCGATAGGCCTTCTCGCCGAGTGGTTGCCAGAAGATCTCGAAGCAGGTGGTCTGCCACAGGTTGTCGCGCCGTTCGGCCGGAGCAATGGAGGGCAGGACGATGCCCGCCATCGCCCCGTCGAGCTGAAACTCCGCATCGCAGCCCCGCTCAGTGGCGTTGACCATAGCGGTGACCGCGCGGACCGGGCCGAGGTCGCAGGCGACATGGAGCATCAGCGGTTGCATCGTGCCTGTCTGCCCCTAACCCTCGCCCCCGGCAAGCCACTTCACGCCGTGCACCCCGCCTGTTAGGGGCGCACCCCATGAGCACTTACGAATCCGACCTCCTGCGCCTGCTCGACGAGCGCGGCCATATCCATCAGGTGACCGACCCGGTTGCATTGGACAAGCTTGCCCGGACCGAAGTGATCACCGCCTATGTCGGTTTCGATCCGACCGCGGCCTCGCTGCATATCGGCAATCTCGCCTCGATCATGCTGCTGCGCCGTGTGCAGCAGGCCGGGCACCGGCCGATCGTCATCATGGGCGGCGGGACGGCCAAGGTCGGCGATCCCTCGGGCAAGGACGAGACCCGCCAGATGCTCACCGATGCAGTGCTGGCGAGCAACATTGCCTCGATCAAGGACAGCTTCCGCAAGATCCTGCGCTTCGACGAAAGCCCCACCGGCGCACTGCTCATCAACAACGACGACTGGCTCAGCAAGCTCGGCTACATTGAGCTGCTGCGCGAGGTTGGCACGCACCTGACCGTCAATCGCATGCTGACCTTCGATTCGGTCCGCCTGCGCCTCGACCGCGAACAGCCGCTGACCTTCCTCGAATTCAACTACATGATCATGCAGGCATATGATTTTGTCGTCCTCTCAAGGAAATACGGTTGCAAGTTGCAGCTCGGCGGCAGTGACCAATGGGGCAACATCGTCAACGGGATCGAACTCGGCCGCCGGATCGACGGGACCGAGGTCTACGGCGTGACTGCGCCGCTCATCACCCGGGCCGACGGACAGAAGATGGGCAAGTCGGTCTCGGGCGCGATCTGGCTCAACGAGGATATGCTTCCTGCCTACGATTTCTGGCAATATTGGCGCAATGTTGACGACCGTGACGTGGGCAGGTTCCTGCGCCTGTTCACCGACTTGCCGCTCGATGAGATAAGCCGCCTTGAAGTGCTTGAAGGCGCCGAGATCAATGCCGCCAAGGTTGTGCTTGCCAACGAGGTCACCAAGCTCGTCCGCGGGGAAGACGCCGCCGCCCGCGCCGAAGCTACTGCGCTCGAGACCTTCGCGGGCAGCGGTGCAGGAGAGGACCTGCCGAGCATCGCCACCGGCCCCGAAGGCATGCGCCTTGCCGCGCTCCTCACCGCTCTCGGCCTGACGGCATCCGGCGGCGAGGCCAAGAGGAAGCTTGGCGAAGGTGCGGTCAGGCTGGAAGGTGAGACTGTCAGCGATCCTGCGCAGCTTGTCCTGCCGGACGCGGGGCAGACCCTGCGCCTCAGCCTCGGCAAGAAGCGGCACGCGCTCGTAACCCGATAGGCGCCACCCGCTAGGGCTCGGATATTCCTTTACCAATTGTCAGGCTTTCTGCGGCATTTCCCTTTGTCTGTGACCCAGACGGAGGGAAGGATCGCGCTACGTGGCAGGTGGAGCTAATCTCAGCGTAACCGACTTGCGCCGTGCGGCGCGTCATCCGGTCGACTTTCCGGCCATCGTCGAGCATTTCGTGCACGGCGACCTGCATCTGCATGTCTGCAATCTCTCCGCGCACGGCTTCATGGTCGACAATGGCGGGCAGCTCCAGCGCGGCGACCGCATCATCATCCGCTTGCCCGTAGTCGGGCGGATCGAGGCCTATGTGATCTGGACCCGCGACAACCGCGCCGGTTTCCAGTTCGAACGGATCATCCGGCTCGACGATTTCGTCGCCATCATCGACCAGCTCCAGCCCAACCCGCGCCTGCGCCGGCCGCGCTGACGCAACTTAAAGTCACGGGCGCACAAGTTTCGCCTGCTTGGCAGCGCGCGCCTGCCCTGCCATGGGGCGCGGCGTGACCGACGCTGTGATCGCTCCTGCCTCCCCGCTCCAGATCGGCGATTACCGGCGCTACTGGCTGGCGCGCTTCATGGGCGTGTTCGCGACCATGTCGATGGTGGTTCTGCTCGGCTACCAGCTCTACGCCGTCGCACGCGACGATTACGGGATGAGCGTCGCCGAGGCCTCGTTCCAGCTGGGCCTGCTGGGCCTCGCACAGTTCATTCCGCTGTTCCTGCTGACGCCAGTCGCAGGGCTCGCCGCGGACCGATTCGACCGGCGCCATGTTGCGGCCTTTGCCAACGGGATCGACGCGCTGGTGGCTGGGGTGCTGGCGCTGGCGACATGGGCCGACGCATTGAGCTTGCCGATCCTGTTTGCGCTTGCCGCCGGACATGGCGCAGCGCGGGTGTTTGTCGGCCCCTCGATGAGCGCCATCGCGCCCAATATCGTGCCCCCCGCCCTGTTGCCGCGCGCCATCGCTTTGTCATCGATCGCCTGGCAATCGGCGAGCGTCGCCGGGCCAGCGGTGGGCGGGCTGATCTTTGCGCGCTCCGAGTGGCTGCCCCATGCCCTTTCGGCGGGCTTGCTCGGCTGCTCGATGTTGCTGATCCTGACTGTTCGCCCGATTCGCGCCAAGCAGGACGGGCCACGCCTGAAGCCGCTGAAACAGATCACCGAAGGCATGATCTATGTCTGGCGCGAGCGGTTTCTGCTTGGGTGCATCACGCTCGATCTGTTCGCGGTGCTGCTGGCGGGCGCGACCG